>JBBIOE010000106.1:0-24417 GCA_037443525.1 Archangiaceae bacterium
AGCGTCTGGCGGAAGACGTCGGGCGTGTCCCAGTCGAAGCCGAACATCCAGTTTCCGCTGGGGATGATGCCGGACTTGAAGATGTTGGAGATGACCTCGCGGTAGCCGTCGACGGTGGCGTGCTTGGCGGTGCCGTCGAGCGACATCTGGTTCACCGACTCGTAGCCCGAGCTGATGAGGAGGCAGCCGGCGTCCTTCGCCATCTTCAGGTTGTCGGGGTCCTTCGAGAACTCGTGCCGCGCCTGCATGCCGAACTTGATGCCGGTCTTGGCGAGCGCCTGGAAGAGCTCGCGCGAGTACTCGGGGTCGGCGGGGAGGTTGTCGTCGACGAAGTAGCAGGCGCGGACGAACTTGGGCCTCCGGCGCACCTGCTCCAGCACGTGGGAGATGGGGTAGGTGCGGTAGCCGCGCGTCATGCGCTTGGCGAAGCAGAAGGTGCAGGCCTCGGGGCAGCCGCGGCTGGCGATGAGCGGGTAGTAGAAGGCGCCGTACCGCTCGATGTGCATGAGGTCCATGCGCGGCTGCGGCAGCTCGGCCAGGTCCGGCGGGTCGTCGCGGTAGATGCCGTGGACGCGCAGGGGGTTGGTGAGGAAGTCGTCGCAGACGCGCCGCCAGCCGGGCTCGCCCTCGCCGATGATGACGGCGTCGGCGTGATCGAGCGCCTCGTCGGGCATCGCGGTGACGTGGTGGCCGCCCAGCACCACCTTCACGCCACGGGCCCGGTAGAGATCGGCGAGCTCGTAGGCCGCCTTGATGCGCGGGGTCGACGCGGAGATGCCGACCAGGTCGACCTCCTCGTCGAAGAAGAGCTGCTGCCTGAGCAGGTCGACGATGGCGACGTCGAACTGCAGCGGCGTCACCGCCGCCAGCGAGGGGAGGGTGAGGGTGGGGACTTCGAGCTCCCACGGAATGGCGATCAGCTTGATCTTCGGTCGGCGCACGGGGGTGACCTCGCTTCTTCGCGTCAGACGAAGCGGGCACCGTAGACCGGGCCGTCGGCAGGTCACCTGATGTGGGTCAAGCGAGTAAGCACTTGCTTGCTGGTCGTCTGGAGTCAGCTGTGCTCATGGGTCTGGGCTGGGCGAGTAGCAGGTCTTGTTCGTTGCGCCGCGGTCGCCGGGCGCGCGGCCGTCGGGAATGCAGAGCCGCGTGGTGCCCTGGCCGCCGCCCGGGGCATCGCGAGGACCGTGGTCCGGCCCCGTCGCCCCGCGCGGCGGAGGCCGGCGAAGCCTCCGCCGTGGCGACCTTCGTACGCAGCCTCGTTTCGAGACAGCGGCGCAGCGTCGAGGCATGCTCGCCCCGCCTCGCATCACTGGAGAAGAGCCGATGAAGATCGCCTTCGCTTCGGACCACGCGGGCCTGACGCTCCGCCAGGAGCTGGTGGAGCACGCGAAGAAGAAGGGGCACGAGGTGATCGACTACGGCACCCAGACCAGCGCGTCGGTGGACTACCCGGACTTCGCGGTGAAGGTCGCCGAGGCGGTGGCGTCGGGCGCGGCGCCGCTCGGTGTCTTGGTGTGCGGCACCGGCATCGGCATGTCGATCACCGCCAACAAGGTTCACCACGTGCGCGCGGCGGTGTGCCGCACCGAGTTCGAGGCGCGCATGGCGCGAGCACACAACCAGGCCAACGTCTTGTGCCTCGGGCAGCGCGTCACCGGCCCGGGCCTCGCCAGCGAGATCCTCGACGTCTTCCTGGCCACGGCGTTCGAGGGCGGCCGGCACCAGCAGCGGGTGGACAAGATCGCCCAGGTGGAGGGGACGAAGCGATGACGCGCGTGGTGCTCCTCGCGGTGGCGGCGGCGGCGCTCGTCGGCTGCCGCACGGTGATCCCTCCCATCGTGAACGAGGAGGCGCCCAAGCCCACCGTCTCCCGCGCCAGCGGGCCGGCGAAGTGCGACGTGCGCGACTACGACAACGCCACCGAGCTCCCGAGCGGCGCGAAGAACCTCGGCTTCGTGCAGGTGGCGCGCGAGAAGACCGACGAGGAGACCTACCTGAAGCTCCGGCAGGCGGTGTGCGATGCGGGCGGTGACGCCCTCTCCGGGCTCGCGTGGATCAAGGAGGTCGGCGACCCCGAGCCGACGTCCCTGCGCGCCAACGCCTGGGTCCTCCCGTAGCCGGTTGTCGAGCGACGGGGACGGCGCGCTGTTGCCGCCGCCCCTCGCATGGAGTACCTCCGCCCCATGGAAAACACTGCCTCGCTCGCGCAGGTCGACCCCGCCATCGCGCAGATCGTCGTCGACGAGACGCGCCGCCAGGAGGACGGTCTCGAGCTGATCGCGTCGGAGAACTTCGTCTCGCCCGCCGTGCTCGAGGCGATGGGCTCCACCCTCACCAACAAGTACGCCGAAGGGTACCCGGGCAAGCGGTACTACGGCGGCTGCGAGGAGGTCGACAAGGCGGAGTCCCTCGCCATCGAGCGGCTGCTCAAGCTCTTCGGCGCCCAGGCGGCCAACGTGCAGGCCCACTCCGGCAGCCAGGCCAACATGGCCGCCTACATGGCGCTGATGAAGCCGGGCGAGACCCTCTTGGCGATGGACCTGAACTCCGGCGGGCACCTGACCCACGGCGCCGCCTTCAACTTCTCCGGCAAGCTCTACAAGACGGTGCACTACGGCCTGGTGCGCGAGGCTGAGACCATCGACTACGCGCAGGCCGCGGCGCTGGCCAAGGAGCACAGGCCCAAGGTCATCGTGGTCGGCGCCTCCGCCTACCCGCGCATCATCGACTTCCCCACCTTCAAGGAGATCGCCGACTCGGTGGGCGCGGCGCTGATGGTCGACATGGCGCACATCGCGGGCCTGGTCGCCGGCGGCGTGCACCCCTCGCCGGTGCCGTACGCCGACATCGTCACCTCTACCACCCACAAGACGCTCCGCGGCCCGCGCGGCGGCATGATGCTGATGAAGGAGTCCTTGGCGAAGGCCGTCAACGGGCAGATCTTCCCCGGCATTCAGGGCGGCCCGCTCATGCACGTCATCGCCGCCAAGGCCGTCTCCTTCGGCGAGGCGCTGAAGCCCGAGTTCAAGGACTACGCGAAGCAGGTGGTGGCCAACGCCAAGGCCCTCGCGGCGGGGCTGCAGAGCCAGGGCCTACGGCTCTGCTCCGGCGGCACCGACAACCACCTGATGCAGGTGGACGTGCGCGCCAAGAAGCTCACCGGCAAGGCGGCCGAGGAGGTGCTGGGGCTCGCGGGCATCACGGTGAACAAGAACCAGATCCCCTTCGATCCCGAGAAGCCGACGGTCAGCTCCGGCGTCCGCATCGGCACCCCGGCCATGACCACCCGCGGCCTCAAGGAGGCGGAGATGGCGATCATCGCCAAGCTCATCGGGCGCGCCCTCGACGCCCCCCACGACGCCGCCGCGCTGGCCCGGGTGAAGGGCGAGGTGAAGGAGCTGGTGTCCTCGTTCCCGCTCTACCGCTCGAGGCTCGTCAAGAGCTGAGCGATGCGCTGTCCCTTCTGTAGCGAGCAGGACACCCGGGTGATGGACTCGCGCGAGTCGAGCGAGGGGGCCGTCATCCGCCGGCGCCGCGAGTGCGCCAAGTGCCGCCGCCGCTTCACGACCTACGAGCGGGTGGAGGAGCTGAACCCGCTGGTGGTGAAGAAGGACGGCCGCCGCGAGGCGTTCGATCGCGAGAAGGTGCTGCACGGCCTCAAGAAGGCCTGCGAGAAGCGGCCGGTGTCGGTGGTGCAGCTCGAGACCCTCGTCTCGGACATCGAGCGGCGCCTGCAGGAGCTCGGCGACAAGGAGGTGCCCTCGGCCGCCATCGGCGAGATGGTGATGGAGCGCCTGCCGCAGCTCGACGAGGTGGCCTACGTGCGCTTCGCGAGCGTGTACCGGAGCTTCCGCGACATCTCGGAGTTCATGGACGAGCTCAAGGACATCATCCAGGAGAAGGGGAAGGTCCCCGTGAAGGGACGCCGCGAGTGAGGCGCCGAGGCATGAACGACGAGCGCTTCATGCGGCTCGCGCTCGACGAGGCCAAGAAGGCCCTCGGGCGCACGCACCCGAACCCCGCCGTCGGCGCGGTGCTGGTGAAGGGCGGCCGGGTGGTGGCGACCGGCTTCCACGCCAAGGCCGGCGCGCCCCACGCCGAGGCGGTGACGCTCGCCAAGGCCAAGGCGCGCGCGAAGGGCGCGACGCTCTACACCACGCTCGAGCCGTGCGATCACTTCGGCAAGACGCCGCCCTGCACGCAGGCCATCCTCGAGGCCGGCGTGCGCGAGGTGGTCTTCGCCTCGTCGGACCCGAACCCGTTGGTGAACGGCAAGGGGCTGAAGCGCCTCCGGGCCCACGGCGTGCGCGTGGTCGGGCCGGTGCTCGAGGAGGAGGCCGACGCGCTCAACCGGCCCTTCTTCGGCTTCATGCGCGCCGGACGGCCCTTCGTCACGCTCAAGGCCGGCGTCTCGCTCGATGGGAAGCTCGCCACCGCGACCGGCGACTCGAAGTGGATCACCTCTGCGGCGGCCCGGGAGCACGCGCACCGCTTGCGCGATCGCGCCGACGTGATCATCGTCGGCGCGGGCACCGTGCTCTCCGACGATCCCGCGCTCACCACCCGCCTCCCCGAGGGCGGCGGGCGCACGCCGCTGCGGCTGGTGCTCGATCCCTCGCTGCGCACCCGGCCGGGCTCGACCGTGTACCGGCCGGTGGAGAAGGGGCCGGGCGGCCCAGCGCGCGGGGGCATCGCCGTCGCTGCGCGTCCGTCTCCGGCGCGGCTCGAGGCCTTCGCTCGCGAGGGCGTCGAGGTCTGGTCGCTCCCCGGGAAGGGCTCGACGATCGATCTCGCCAAGGTGCTCACCCGCGTGCTCGAGGCCGGGTACCTCCACGTGCTGGTCGAGGGCGGCGCGGCGACGCACTCGGCCTTCCTCTCGCAGGGCCTCGCTGACGAGGTGGTGCTCTACGTCGCCCCCAAGCTGCTCGGCCACGAGGGGCTCACCTGGTCGGGCCCTTTGGGCGTCGGCGCGGTCGCCGAGTCGATGACCCTCACCGAGCTCGAGGCGGAGAAGGTGAATGGTGGCGTGGTGCTGCGCGCGAGCGTGGTGCCGCGGGGGTAGAGCGGGCCCCTCTCAGTGCGCGACCGGCGCCAGCAAGGTCTCCCGCAACAACAGGCTCGCCATGGTGAAGTAGATGACGATGCCCGAGACGTCGACGAGGGTGGCGACGAAGGGTGCCGACGCGGTGGCGGGGTCGAAGCCCAGGCGCCGCAAGAGGAACGGCAGCATCGAGCCGGTCAGGGTGCCGAACAGCACCACGCCGATGAGGCTCGCCGACACCGTCAGCGCCACCAGGAGGTAGTGGTCGCCGTAGCTGGTGCCGATGATCCCGAAGTGGTGCAGCGACTCCCACAGGATGATGCGGCCGAAGCCGATGCCGCCGAGGAGCAGCCCGAGCAACAGCCCGCTCTTCACCTCGCGGCCCGCCACCCGCCACCAGTCGGCGATGCCGATCTCCTGCACCGCCAGCGCGCGGATGATGAGCGAGGTGGCCTGGCTGCCGGAGTTGCCGCCCGAGGAGATGATCAGCGGCACGAAGAGCGCCAGCACCACCGCCCGCTCGATCTCTCCCTCGAAGTAGGTCATCGCGGTGGTGGTGAGCATCTCGCCCACCAGCAGGATCGAGAGCCAGCCGCCGCGCTTCTTGAACATCTCGACGGTGGACATCTCCATGTACGGCGCCTCGAGGGCCTCCAAGCCACCCATCTTCTGCACGTCTTCGGTGGCCCGCTCCTCGGCGACGTCGAGCACGTCGTCGGCGGTGATGATGCCGAGCATCGCGCCGTTGGTGTCCGTCACCGGGAGCACCGAGCGGTCGTACTTCTCGAAGGTGGCGATCACCTCGTCCTTGGTCGCCGTGGCGGGAATGGAGACCAGGGGCCGGGTGGCGAGGTCGCTCATCTTCGCCTCCGGCTCCGCCATCACCAGCTCGGCGAGGCGGAGGTCGGCGATCAAGATGCCCTTCGGGTCGACCAGGTAGAGCGCGTTCAGGGTCTCGCGCCCCTTGCCGTTCTGCCGCACGAAGGCCAGCGCCTCGGCCGCGGTCATGGAGGGAGCCAGCGCCAGGTACTCCGGCGTCATCACGCGGCCGGCGCTGTTCTCCGGGTAGCCCAGGAGCTTGCGCGCGACCTTCAGCTCCTCGGGGTTGAGCTGGGTGATGGCGCGCTTGGTGACCTCGGCCGGCAGCTCCTCGAACAGGCGGGTGCGATCGTCCGGCGCCATCTCGTTGAGCACCGTGGCGAGCTGCTCGGTGCCCAGCGCTTTGACCAGCTCGGTCTGCTGATCGAGGGGGAGCCGCTCGAAGGCCGCCGCCGACACCGCGCGGGGCAGGAGGCGGAAGATGACGCCCGAGTCCTCCGGCGGCAGGTCCCACAGGACCTCGGCCACGTCCGCGGGGTCGACGTCCTCGAACGCGACGCGCAAGGACTCCCAGTCCTTCCGGGCGATCAGCTCCTCGTACTCGTGCTTCAGGACGTGACCGAGCACGATGCCGACCTTCCGTGCAGGGAGCGCCTACAGCGCCTTCTGCAGCGCCTCTTCGAGCTTGTTCTTGGCCACGGCGCCGACGATCTGGCTCACCACCTTGCCGCCCTTGAAGACGAGCAGGGTGGGGATGGAGCGAATGCCGAACTGCTGCGCGACCTGCTGGTTGGCGTCGATGTCGATCTTCGCCACCTTCGCCTTGCCCTTGTACTGGGTGGCCAGCTCCTCGAGCGAGGGGGCGATGGCGCGGCAGGGCGCGCACCAGGTGGCCCAGAAGTCCACCAGCACCGGGACGCCTGACTCGAGCACCTCGGACTTGAAGGTGGCGTCCAAAACGGCGACGGTGTCTTGAGCCATGGATGTCTCCTGCGCCGAGGCGGGGTATCTTGGACTTCGCGGCGTGTTTTCATTAATACCCAAGTCCCGGGGCCGAATGGCACTCAAAATGAGGCGCGCGTGAAGCTTTTCCTCCCACAGAAGACCCTCGAAGACTGGGCCCTCCAGGACAAGGCCGATCTGAGCGAGGGCAAGCTGGTGGTGAAGGAGCCGAAGTCGTCGCACCCCGCCGTGCCCGCCGTGCACTTCTCCAAGGTCGTCTCCGGGGAAGACACCGCCTCGCTCGTCGGGCGGGTGAAGACCCTCGAGCAGCTCACCGCCATGGGCGCCGAGCACATGCAGGACTCGGTGATCATGGGCGACCTCGCCTACGAGGTGGTCGAGGGCTACATCACCGAAGTGCAGGCCCCCGCGGCCGGCAAGGGCGACGGCAAGAAGAAGGCGTCTCCCGAGGCTGACCTGCTCGCCGCCTTCATCCTCGACAAGCTGTAGGCCTTCGCTCCGGGAGTCGGGGTAGGCTGCTGCCCCCGATGGCTCAGACACGACGGTGGTTTGCTGCGTTGGTGCTCCTCCCCGCGCTGGCGCTCGCGACGACGCTCGTCCCCCACACGCTGGCGCAGCGAGCGAGGGCCTCGTCGCGGGTGGCGGTGGTGAAGGTGCTCTCCCAGAAGGTCGCCATCACCGGCGACGACCCGAAGAGCCTGCGCACCGTCACCGAGGTGCTGGTGCAGGAGGACGTGGTGGGCCAAGGCCCGCAGAAGCTCGTCATCGTCCAGCTCGGCGGCTCGGCCCGGGGGTGGACGGTGCAGATCCCCGGCGACGCGCGCTTCTCGGTGGGCGAGACGGCGCTGGTCTTCCTCGCCTGCCCGAAGTCCGATCGCTGCTCCTTGGTGGCGATGGAGGAGGGGCGCCTGGCCGTGGTCGGCGACGAGGTGGTGGTGCACGATCTCTTCACCGGCGCGTACTCGAAGAAGAAGCTCTCGGCGGTGGTGCAGGAGCTCAAGGCGCCGGCGCCGCTGCCCACGCCCTCGCGGCCTTCGGAGAACGCGCGATGAAGCGGCTCCTCCTCGTGGCCTGCGTGGTGCCCAGCGTCGCGCTGGCGCAGCTCTACAACTACATGGACTTCAAGATGGTGTCGTCGCAGCAGAGCCCGTTCCCGTACTACGTCGACGGGCGGTACGCGGCGCCGGGCGGGGTGGCCCAGTCGGCGATGAAGACCGCCGTGGACCACGCCTGGAGCACCTGGAACGCGGTGCAGTGCGCGGTGCCCAAGGTGAAGTCGATGGGCTTCACCACCGGCACGGTGCCGAACCCGGTCGATCACTTCGACGCCTTCAACGTCACCCCGGTCTGGGCCACCACCCGCTCGGATCCGGCCTACACCGACGCCGTCACCTCGCCGTTCGTCGTCGCCATCACCGTGCCGGTGGCCTACGCCGGCGTGCTGCAGACCTGCGACACGTACTTTAACGGCGCCGACTACGCCTGGAGCGTGCTGCCCACCCCCGGCGCGAGCGACATGGACGTGGAGACGGTGATGCTCCACGAGGCGGGGCACTGCCTTGGGCTCGATCACACGGGCAACTCGAGCGCCATCATGCGCGTGCCGGTGGTGGCCGGGGCCAGCCAGCGCCAGCTCGGCGCCGACGACATCACCGCCCTCTGCCAGCGCTACCCGCAGAGCGGCGCGCCCGGCGCCCCCTGCCTGGCCGACGGCGGCTGCGGCGGCGCCTCGAACGTGAAGTGTGTGAGCCAGCCCCTGGGCGGAGGCAAGTCGATCGACTTCTGCTCGCAAGGTTGCACGGTGAACGTGGGCACCAACTGCGCCTTCCCGCTCTACTGCCAGACCGCCACCACCTTCACCCCCGCCTACGACGGCGCCTGCCTCTACCCGACCACCGCCGTCACCCAGGTGGGCAAGGCGTGCACCACGCCGGGAACCTGCGGGAACTCCAACTCCGAGTGCTTCCAGCCGGTGACCTTGCCCTCCGGCCAGCCGGCGTGGGCCAACGGCTACTGCTCGCAGACCTGCGAGGTGGGCCAGCCGCCGTGCCCGGCAGGGAGCCAGTGCCTCGACGTCGGCGACGGCACCCACCACTGCCTCGCCGGCTGCCGGCCGGGGCTCGCCGACTGCCGCGCCGAGTACACCTGCGCCGCCAGCGGCACCATGGACGGCGGAGCGAGCCTGTCCAACGGCACCTGCCAGCCGCGCTGCTACACCACCGCCGACTGCCCGGCGAACACCCAGTGCCGCACCTGCGACGGGCTGTGCGTGGACATCCAGAACCCCTCGGGGCAGATCGGCGACGCCTGCACCTCCGACGCGGCCTGTGGCCTGGGCCAGGTGTGCCTGTCCTTCGATCGCGGGCTGCCTCTGCGCCAGTGCATGCAGCAGTGCGGGCGCGGCTGCGGCGTCTGCCCGGTGGGCTCGAGCTGCCACGCGCTGGCGCGCGGCGATCTCTTCTGCCTGCGCGACTGCACCGGCCCGGGCACCTGCCCCGCGGGTGAGCGCTGCGGCGACGTCGGCACGGGCAGGGCCTGCATCCCCGCCTGCCGCACCAGCCTCGATTGCCCGGTGGGTCAGGACTGCAGCGGCGGCGAGTGCCTGATTCCGGAGAACCTCGAGGACGGCGGCTTCTGCGGCGCGCTCTGCGCCGTGCCCGACGCCGGACGACCGATCGTGGTCGCGCCGAAGGACGCGGGCATCGGCGGCGGCTCCGGCTCGGGGGGCTGCGGCTGCAGCGCCTCGCCGCTCGACTTCGCCTGGGTCGGTGCGGCGTGGTCGCTGGCGCTCGCGGCCCGGGGCCTTCGGAGGCGACGGTCATGAGCGAGAAGCGCTTCGCCAACGACTTCGATCTGCCCTTCGTGCTCGAGGCGCTGAAGGCCGCGGGGCTCCTCACCCCCGAGCAGACCAAGGACATCGCCGCCCGAGAGCCGCAGGCCAAGGCCCGGGTGCTCAAGCAGGTGGGCAACGACAAGTACGACGTGTCGCCGGTGGAGATCGTCGCCGCCTTCCAGGCGCCGCTGGTGGGCCGGCCGGGCGAGACGCTCGATCAGGATCGCATCTCCGAGGCCGCCGCGAGGGCCGCGGGCATCGGCTACAGGAAGATCGACCCGCTCAAGCTCGACATGAACCTCGCCGCGCGCACGGTGTCGAAGCCGTTCGCGCAGAACAAGTGCATCTTGCCGCTGGAGGGTGGCGGTCCCTCGGCGCCGCTGGTGGTGGCCGTCGCCAACCCCTTCGACAAGGAGCTCTTCGAGAACCTGGAGCGCCACGCCGGCGCGGCCGTCACGCCGGTGCTCGCGGCCAAGGCCGACATCTTGAAGGGCATCAGCGACGTCTACGGCTTCAAGCGCACGCTGGCCGCCGCCGCCGACGAGCACGCCGGGGGGCTCTCGGGCGGCTCGAACTTCGAGCAGCTGGTCACGCTCTCGTCTGGCCGCGAGCTCGACGCCAGCGACAAGCCCATCATTCAGGCGGTCGAGTACCTGATGCGCTACGCCTTCGACAACCGGGCGAGCGACATTCACATCGAGCCGAAGCGCGAGCGCTCGCTGGTGCGCCTGCGCATCGACGGCGTGCTCCACACCGTGTACCAGCTGCCGCCGCAGGTGCACCTGCCGGTGATCTCGCGCCTCAAGACCATCTCGCGCCTCGACATCTCGGAGAAGCGCAAGCCCCAGGACGGGCGCATCAAGGTCGATCGCGAGGGCCGCGAGGTCGAGATTCGCGTCTCCACCCTGCCCACGGCCTTCGGCGAGAAGGCGGTCTTGCGCATCTTCGACCCGGAGACGCTCGCGCCCGACATCACCATGCTGGGCTTCGACGCCGAGGAGAAGCGGCTCTTCGAGTCGTGGATCTCGGAGCCCCACGGCCTCATCCTCGTCACCGGCCCCACCGGTAGCGGCAAGACCACCACGCTCTACTCCGCGCTCAAGGCGCTGGCCGGCCCGGACGTGAACGTCACCACCGTCGAGGACCCCATCGAAATGGTGTGGGAGGCCTTCAACCAGGTGCAGGTGCAGCCCAAGGTGGGGGTGGACTTCGCCACCGCGCTCCGCCACATCCTCCGGCAGGATCCCGACATCATCATGGTGGGCGAGATTCGCGACCCGGAGACGGCGGACAACGCCATCCAGTCGGCGCTCACCGGCCACCTCGTGCTCTCCACGCTCCACACCAACGACTCGCTCGGGGCCGTGGGGCGGCTCGGCGATCTCGAGGTGCCGCCCTTCCTCCTCGCGTCGAGCCTGCTCGGGGTGATGGCGCAGCGCCTGATGCGCAAGGTGTGCTCCAACTGCGCGCAGCCCACCCAGCTCACCGCGGCGCAGCTCGAGGTGCTGGGCGTGCCCCTGCCGCTGGTCACCGGCGGGGTGAAGCTGATGCAGGGCGCGGGCTGCGTGAAGTGCCGCGGCACCGGCTTCTTCGGCCGCACCGCGATCTTCGAGATCTTCACCGCCTCGGCCGAGGTGCGGGAGTTGATCACGCGCAAGGCGTCGCAGGTCGAGCTGCTGGCGGCCGCGCGGAGGGCGGGCCTGAGGACGCTGCGCGAGGCGGCGGTGCGGCGGCTCGCCGAGGGCGTCACCTCGTTCTCCGAGGTGGTGCGCATGACGACGTCCCAGTGAGGCCCGTCGTCGACGATGCCCGGCCGGAAGGGTAGTCTGCGCGGCCTGATGAAGGTCGACTCCAAGAAGAGCCCGGTGGCGCGCTCCACCGCCACTCCTTCCAAGTCCAAGCCGTCGGCGTCCGCGTCGCCGCCCGTGTCACGCGGGTGGCGAAGCGCCGGCTCGGCGGGCGCGGCCGCTCCCAAGGGCGACGGGTTCGGGGTGCAGAAGGCGCGGCCGAGCGCGCAGGCCCTCACCGGCGTCACGGCGCCGCCGCCCCAGGCCTTCGGCGGGCCGACCTTCGAGGCCAACCTCGACCGCGACACGCACTCGCGCGCGGTCACCGGCAACCGCGTCACCATGCTCTTCGACGGGGTGAACTCCTTCGCCGAGCGCTCGAAGATGATCGACGGCGCCAGGTCGTCGATCTGCATGCAGACCTTCATCTTCAACTCCGACGAGACTGGCTGGGCTCTCGCCAAGCAGCTGGCGGAGAAGGCCAAGCAGGGCGTGAAGGTACGGGTCATCTACGACGCGGTGGGCTCTGGCCGCGCCGACCCGAAGATGTTCGAGCTGATGGAGAAAGCGGGCGTCGAGCTGAAGGACTACGGCCCCAAGTGGCAGGTGCACACCCTCAACGAGCGCTGGCACGAGAAGCACCTCATCATCGACGGCACCGCCAGCGTCGAGGGCGGCATGAACATCGCCAACGAGTACGCCCTCGGCGGCTCGGGGAAGATGGTGTTCTCCCGCGGCGAGACGGGCGCCGAGGCCTGGCGGGACACCGACGTCAAGCTCGAGGGCCCGGCGGTCAACGACGCCACCCGGGCCTTCCTGAGGAACTGGGAGGAGCTGGAGGGGAAGATCTCCGACGCCGACAAGAAGGCGCTCTTGCCCACCATCGCGCCAGTGGCCGGGGGCGCCTCGGTGCGGGTGGTGCAGAACAACCCGAACGTGAAGGGCCTGGAGGGCACCGCCGACAGGCTGTACCTCGACGCGATCAAGTCCGCGAAGAAGAGCATCACCATCGAGAACGCGTACCTCTTGCCGCCCCAGGAGCTGCGGGACGCGCTCGTCGACGCGGCCAAGCGCGGCGTGAAGGTGCAGATCATGACCAACAGCCGCGAGTCGAACGACATGGGCGCGGTCGCCGACGCCTCGCGCTACTTCTACGACGACCTGCTCGAGGCCGGCGTGAAGATCTACGAGAAGCAGGGCGGCACGCTTCACTCGAAGACCGCCACCTTCGACGGGCAGTACAGCATCGTCGGCTCGGTGAACCTCAACGGTCGGTCGGCCACCCTCGACGCCGAGGACGCGCTGGGCATTCAGGACGAGGACACGGCCAGGAAGTTGGAGGCGCGCTTCCAGGACGGGCTGCCGAGCGTGAAGCCGGTGACGCAGGAGGAGCTCGGCCACGAGAGCCTCATGACCAACCTGAAGCAGTGGGCGCTGCACACCTTCGCCTGGACGATGTGATGGCGAGCGCGCAGACCCTCGAGGCGGTGCTGCACAGCGCGCGGGCGAAGGAGGCGGCGGGCGACCTGGCGGGCGCGGCGAAGGCCCTGGAGAGCGCCGACCCGGCCGCGAAGGCCGCCGGGCTGTGGAGCTACGCCCGCGGGGCCGTCGCTTTCAAGCAGGGTCAGCTCGACGAGGCGCTGCGCTTCTTCGAGAAGGCGGTGGCGAAGGAGCCCGAGGTGCCCGAGTACCGCGCCAACCTGGGGGCAGTGTGGCTGGAGAAGGCGAAGCAGAAGGTGCCGGGCGCGCTGGACAAGGCCACCGAGGCGCTGACCGCGGCGCTGAAGTGGGGGCCGGCGCTGCCCACCACCCACGCGAACCTGGGGCTGGCGCAGCTGCTGGCGGGGAAGGCCGGCGAGGCGCTGGCCTCCTTCGACGCCGCGCTCGAGCTCGACGCGAAGGATCTCGCCTCGCTCTACAACCGGGCGGTGGCGCTGGAGCAGCTCGGCCGGCGGAAGGAGAGCCTCGTGGCCCTCGACGCGGCGCTGGCGGCGGCGCCCGCCTTCGAGCCGGCGCTCACCAGCAAGAAGCACCTGCTGGCCAAGGGACTGGAGCGCGCGTGAGGCGAGCCGTGGTGGGGCTCCTGGTGGTGGCGGTGGTGGCCGGGTGCAAGAAGCCCGGCGACGACGTCGATCCCAAGCTCAAGGCCGACGGGTACTACGTCGCGGCCCAGAGCGCCTTTCTGAAGGGCGACTTCGCCGAGGCGCACACCCAGTTCGACGAGGTGCGGAAGCTGAACCCTTCCGATCCGCGCTTGCCGGCGGCGGAGGCGGAGGTCTTCCTCGCCGAGGCGAACGTGGAGAAGGCGCTCGAGCTCTACGAGGAGGCGGCGAAGCGTGATCCCAAGCGGGCCACCACCTGGAGCCGCCTCGGGTACCTCTACGCGCTCAAGAACGATCGCGAGAAGGCGCAAGGCGCGGTGGACAAGGCCCTGGCCGGCAACCCCACCGACTTCAACGCGCTGGAGACTCGAGGAGACCTGCTGCTCAAGGAGGGCAAGCTCGACGAGGCGGTGAGGAGCTTCGTGAAGGCCTCGGAGACCGCGCCTCAGGCCGCCAAGGCCGAGCTGGTGCTCAGGGCCACCGCGGAGCTCGCCAAGAAGGGGCGCGCGGCCGACGGTTGGCCGCTGCTCGAGGGGGCGGTGGCGAAGGGCATCGCGTCGGCGGAGCTGTGGACCGAGCTCGGCGATCGCCGGGTCGAGGGCGGCAAGCTCGCCGAGGCGGCGCAGGCCTACGCCGAGGCGGCCAAGGCGAACCCCAAGGACCCGTCGCTGTGGGAGCTGGTCGGCGAGGTGGAGCTCAAGCGCGAGCGCTACGACGACGCCAAGGCGGCCTTCGAGAAGGCCCTGGCGGTGAAGGATCGCGGCGTGGTGCACGCGGCCCTGGCCCGCATCTGCCAGGCGAAGAGGGACGAGGCCTGCGTGAAGGCCGAGCTCGACAAGGCGCTCGCGTCCGCGTCGGGCGAGGAGCTGCGCGAGTCGCTCGATCTGGCCGAGCTGCTCGTGACGGTGGGGCGAAAGAAGGACGCGCTGGCCCTGCTCAAGGGCCTCTCCGAGGAGCCCGAGCAGAAGGCGAACACCGAGCTGCACCTGAAGACGGCGCGCCTCGCCAGGGAGCTGGGCGACAAGCCGGCGGTGCAGGCCGCGTGTCTGCGCGCGGCGGCCAGCGCCAAGGTGAAGTGCCCCTGAGCTATTGGCAGTAGCCAGCGCCCACCGCGTTCCCCGTCGTGCCCGAGAAGCGGTGGCAGGCGCCGACCGCGCAGCTCACCGACGCGCCGCACTCCGCGCGGCACGCGCCGCCCGCGCACTCCAGCTCGCTGCCGCACTCTCCGTCGAAGGAGCACGGCTGGTTGACGGTGGCGGTGCCGAGCTGCCGGCACGCGGCGATCGCGGAGACGTTGTCGACGTCCCAGAGGAACGAGCAGCCCATGCCCGACGGGCACGCTCCGGACCCGGGCGCGACGGTGGGCCCGCAGCGCTGCAGGCACATGCCGTAGGACGGAAAGCTGCTGAAGTAGTCGTCGTTGATGCACGCCTCGCTCGCGCCGCAGTCGGTGTCGCGGCGGCAGAGCTTGCGGCAGACCATGGTCCCGGCAGGCGCGACCCGCGTGCAGTAGGCCCCCTTGACGCAGGTGTCGATGCCCGGCGCGGCTCGCGTACAGGGCTGGCCCGCCAGCGCCGAGCCCTCGGAGACGCACTCCGTCTCGGTGAAGCCGAGCGAGAGGCCGCCGTCGCTCGTGACGAGGGAGCACTTCTTCCCCGCGCCGCAGTCCTGCGCCGCCACGTTGCAGCCGTCGGCGCAGAGCTTCTCGCAGGACTCCGAGGTGCCGCAGTCGAAGGAGAGCTGCCGGCCGTCGACGCAGCGGCACGACCCGACGTAGTTCGCGGGGAAGTCCGCGCAGGCGGGGGTGGGCGGCGTGTTGGGGACGCAGCTCCACGAGGGCCAGTCGCAGCCGGCGTCGGCGTTGCTGCACGGGACGCCGCCGCAGCTCTTGCTCTGGTAGCCGCTGGCGCAGTTGCACCCGAAGGACGCGGCGTTGCCGCAGCTCGAGTGCACCGGGCAGTACCAGGTGCTGGAGCCGCTCGTGCAGCGGACACCCGAGCCCGCGGGGATCTCGTACTGGGGGCCGCAGAGCATGCAGTCGCTCGTCTTGCTGACGCTCTTGCAGGCGGGCAGGTACGAGCCGTTGGCGACGCAGGCGCGCTTGGGCGAGTAGCGCACCGGCTGACAGCTCGAGCCCGAGGGGCAGGTGCCGCTGGCGGTGCAGTCGACGAGGCAGCCGCCCGCGCCGGTGCCCGCGGAGCAGACCGCTCCCGTGCCGCAGCCAGCACCGTTGGCACAGGGGAGGCGGCACGTGCCGCCGACGCAGGAGAGCTCGGCCGCGGCGCAGGCGCCGCCGCAGGAGGCCCCGACTCCTGAGCCCGGGGGCAGGCAGAGGCGCTTGCCGCCCGGGTAGTCCTGGCAGGTGGTGCCGGAGGGGCAGGTGGCCGAGGCGCAGTCGGCGACGCAGATGCTGGCACCGATGACGCCCGTGCAGGCGCTGCCCGTGGGGCAGTCGAAGTCGCCCCCGCAGGGTGGGCCGCACAGCCCCGCGTTGCACTGCAGGCCACTGGCGCAGGACGCGGAGCTGGTGCAGGCCGCGCCCGCGCCCGAGCCGGCCGTGCCGCAGACCTTGACGCCGTCGGCGCGGCCGAGGGAGAGGCAGCTCAGCCCCCCCGGGCACGGTTCGCCCGCGGTGCAGTCGTTGACGCAGGCGCCGCTCACGCACGACAGGCCATTCGGGCACGCGGCGGAGGGGCCGCAGCTGAGCGCGCAGGTGCCGCTCGCGCACACCAGGGAGGGGGAGAACGAGGGGCAGCTCGTCCCGTCCGCGCACGAGGCGCCGGGACCCTGGCTTGGCGGAAAGCACGCCGCGCCGCTCGCCGTCACCGCGCAGTGCTCGCCCGCGCCGCAGCCCCCACCGCCCGGGCAGCTCGGCACGCAGAGGTCGTTCACGCAGACCGTCCCCGAGGAGCAGGTGGCATTGCCGCCGCAGCCCTTCTTGAGGCACCGCTCGTAGCCGCGGGCGCACTTGAGCTCGGCGCTCACCTGGGCGCACGGATCGCTCGATGCCGAGGAGTCGCACGCCGCGCCCTCTCCGATCGACGTGCAGGTGCCGAGCACGCAGTGGAAGCTCTGGCCGAGGAAGGTGCAGGGATCGGTGGTGACCTGCTGCGCGATGGGGCCGCTCGAGCTCCACTCGCTCTGGACGGCACAGGCCCCGCCGGCCTGCACCGGGCGGCAGGCGTTGGCCACGCAGGTGTAGCCGGCCGGGCACGCGTGATCCTGCGCGCAGGCGAAGGTGTCGAAGTCGGAGAGCTTCTTGGCGCAGCCGCTGCCGAGGAGCGCGAGCGCCAACGGGACGACGACCAGGGCGCGCATCAGAACGTCCCTCCGATGCTGACCTTCGCGCCGAAAGGCGCCGGGGAGGCCGTCACGCTCACCTGGTCGCCCGAGGCGTTGATCACCATCGCGGTGCCCACGCCGGCGCCGACCAGCCCCGCGGCGAGGAAGACGTAGGCCGCGGCGTTGAGGCTCTGCCCGGTGTCGACCGCGTCCTTTATCTTCGCGGCCGTCGAGTAGCCCCCGGTGGCGACCTTGTCGTTGATGCCGTTGCCGGCCAAACCGAGGAGGCCTGCGATGGCGAGGCAGCCGGCGCCGAGGCCACCGACGACGAAGCCGCGGGTGCGGGCACCCTTCGCCACGTCTTCTCTCTGCTGCGCGACGAGCCTGAGCCTGGCGGCCTCGGCGGCGGCGGCGGCCTGCGCGGCGGCGGTGGCCCGCGCCTCCCGGCGCTCCGCGACGGCGCGCACCCGCCCGCAGGAGTTGCCGTCGCCCAGCTCGCAGGCCTTCTTGTAAAGGAGCGCGCTCTTCTCGTCGTCGTTGCGGTCGTAGATCTGTGCCTCGCCCGCGCAGGCGCTGGCGCGGCCCGAGGCGCAGGTCTTCTCGAACAGCGCGATGGCGCGGTTGGCGTCGACCGGCCCGAAGGCGCCGTCGCGGTAGGCCGCGGCCGCGAGCTCGCAGCCATCGGCCTCGCCGCCATTGCAGGCCTTCTCGTAGAGCACCAGCGCCTGCCGGCCGTCGGGGCGCACGTCGAGGCCCTGGTGGTAGCGGCGCCCGAGGTTCAGGCAGGCGCCGAACTCGCCGGCGTCGCAGGCGCGGTCCAGGAAGGCGGCGCCTTTGGCCCCGTCCTTCTCGAAGCCGTTGCCGGCGAAGAGCATGCCGGCGAGCGCCGCGCAGCCCGAGCCGTCGGCCGCGTCGCAGGCCTTCTGGTAGTAGCGCGCCGCCGTCGGGTAGCTCTTGGGTACCCCGAGGCCGCGCTCGTGCAGGAAGCCAAGCGCCGTGCAGCCCAGGGTGCTGGTCTCGGAGCAGGCGCGCCCGTAGAGCGCGACCGCCTGGGCGTCGTCCTTGCCGAGCGGCCACACGCCCCGCGAGGCGAAGTTGCCGAGGATGACGCAGGCCAGCGGCGAGCCCGAGTCGCATTGGTTGCGCAACACCGGCTCGTGGTCCGGCAGCTCCGATTCCTGGCCGCCCATCAGCGCCGAGCGGGCCTGCACCACCGCCGACACGTTGGGATCGCTGGTGAGCGACGAGTAGGCGGAGAGGAAGGCGGTGGCCGTGGACACCTTCTGCTCCTTGGCCTTGCGCTTGAGCCGGAGATAGCCGGCGAGGGTCTGGTAGTCCTCCGCCAGCGACGCGTCGCGCCGCCGCACCGCCGCGCCGTAGGCCCGCCACGACTTGCAGCCGTCCTTGGCCTGGGTGGCGTAGGGGTTGTTCAAGGGGATCTCCGCCAGCCGGCACCAGGCGTCAGCCTTCTGATCGGGCGAGGTGCTCTTCGCGTCCTCGGCGTCCTGGGCCTTCTCCAGCAGTTGCTCGGCCTGGATGTTGAGCTCGCGCAGGCCAGCCGCCGACGAGACGGTGACGCGGGGCACGCGAATCTCCACCGTGCCGCCGAAGGAGAGCTCCGAGCCGCCCGGCGCCTTGGGCCGGTGGGCGATCACCCAGGCGGTGAGATCGGGCCCCGTCTCGGTGCCGCGGCCGACGGCCTCCTTGAAGGGCGTGCCCGAGAGCTCCGGGGTCTGGGTGCGATCGGTGAGCACCGTCTGCAGCGAGTCGCGGGTGTACTGGTGAAGCTCGTCGACGGTGATCTTCCCGTCGGAGTTGCGGTCGGCCCAGCCGCGCAGGCCGCCGAGCACCAGGTACGAGAAGGCGGGGCGGGTGCCGCCCGGGAGCGGGCCGGCGAACTGATCAGACGAGCCGGCGGTGAGCAGCACGGTGGTGCCCAGCTCGTTGACTCGCGAGGCGAGAGGAATGAGCGGCTGCAGGCCCTTCACCAGCTCGCCCGCCGCCGAGCGCCCGCTGAAGCAGGCGTCGAGCAGCACCAGCGAGCGGTGGGAGGCGCCGCCGGAGGCGAGGGCCAAGACCTCGGAGCGGGAGAGGCTGCGATCGTAGAGGCTGTCGGCGTCCTGCTGCGCGTCGAAGCCGACCAGCACGCCGTCCTTGGCGTCGCGGGCCGGGGCGCCGTGGCCGATGAAGACGAACCACAGCGTGCCGCCGGGCTTCACCTCGCTGGCCGCCTCGGTGAGCGCCTTCTTCATCTTCTCGCGCGTGGCGAGCGTGTCGCGCAGCAGGTGGATGTTGGTGGGCGGCACGAGCCGGGTGCGCGAGAGGTACGCGTACCAGTCGCTCGCGTTCTGCACCGCGCCGGGGATGCCGGGGACCGCGAGGTACTTCTCCACGCCGACGATCACCGCCGCGTCGTTCTCACCTCCACCCTGGGCGGGCATGGGCGATGACAGGTCGGGCCAGGAGGGCTCGGCGGCGAAGGCGGAGACCGCGCACAGGGAAATGCCCAGCGCCAGACGCGCCGGAGCAGACTTGAACGGTGACATCGACCCTTCCTCCACGGTCGCTGCGGCGGGGATGGCGCCGAGCGGGAAGGGTCAGATGAGCAGGGAACGCCGGGGCTGGCAACGGTTCAGCGTGATCGCAATCAAGGTACCTTGCGGTACACGCCCACGACCTTCCCCAGGATCATCGTCTGCCGGAACTGGGACTTGTGGACGTAGATCGGCTCCATGTCCTTGTTCGCGGGCTGGAAGCGAATGCGATCGGTCTCGGGGTAGTAGTACTTCACCGTGGCCTCGTCCTCGATGAGGGCCACCACGATCTCCCCCTGGTGCGCTGAGGGCGCCTTCTTCACGAAGAGGTAGTCGCCGTCGTGGATGCCGGCCTCGATCATCGACTCGCCCTTCACCCGCAGGGCGAAGACTTCCTTCCCCGAGCCGCCGAGCAGGAAGCTGTCGATGCGCACCGAGTCCTGAATGTTCTCCTGCGCGAGCAAGGGAGCGCCGGCGGCGACGCGGCCGAGCACCGGGATCTCCACCATGTCCGCCGTCCGTGGCTTGCCCAGGCCCAGCACCAGGCGCGCCCGCTTGGTCGCCACCAGGGACCGGCTCTGCTGCTCGCCGCGGGTGAGGTAGCCCTTTCGCTCCAGGGCCTTCAGGTGATCGTTCACGCCGTTGGTGGAGCGAATCTCCATCTCCTCGCCGATCTCGCGGATGGTCGGCGGATAGCCGCGCTCCTCGCTGGTCTCGCAAATGAAGCGCAGCACTTCCTTTTGCCGGTCAGTGAGCTCGTCCATCGAAGGCCTCCACGGGGGCTGGATCTTCGTTCAGTAGATGCTGAACGGCCGTGCAGAGTCAACATTTTCGACTTCGAAGCTGGCTTCGGCACTCTGCGGTGGATGCGCCTCGGTGCCACCGCTCTTTGTCTGTTGGCCGGCTGTGCCACCACCGGGCTCTCCGGCGGGGTCTTCACCAAGCCGGACGTGCAGTACCGCATCGGCGCGCCCGAGGAGAAGAGCTGGCGGCCGGTCGCCTTCGCCGACAACGATCTCGCCTGGGCGAGGAACGGGTCGGGGCAGCTCATCGCCGCCAACGCCACCTGCCAGGGCCACGAAGATCCACCGCTCGACGTGCTCACCACGCACCTTCTGCTCGGCTTCACCGAGCGCCAGAAGCTGTCGGAGAAGCTGGAGCGGCTCGACGGCCGCGAGGCCCTGCGCACGGTCTGGCGCGCCAGGCTCGACGGCGTGCCGGTGGAGCTCGAGCTCGTGGTCTTGAAGAAGAACGGCTGCGTGCACGACTTCACGCTGATCGCCCCGCCCGACCAGCGAATGGTGGCAAAGAGCGCGTTCGAGAAGGTGCTCGCCTCGTTCGCGCAGGAGAAGCGGCCGTGAGCGAGCGCACGCCGCCGCCCGAGCCGGAGGTCCAAGCGACCGAGCTCGCGGTGATGGTGCAGCAGGAGCTCGAGGACATCCTCCCGTGGACGGTGCGCGTGCGCCTGGCCATGGAGATGTTCGGCGCGATGGTGCTGATGTTCTTCCGCGCCATCGCCAGGCTCTTCCGCCGGCCCTTCGCCCTGGGAGACATCGCCGCGCAGGTGGAGTCGCTCGGCGTGCGCTCCTTCTCCATCGCCACCCTGACGGCGGTCTTCGCCGGGCTCGTGCTCTCCTTGCAGTTCGCCTACTTCCTCTCGCGCTTCGGCGTGCAGCACACGGTGGGGAAGGTGGTGGTGCTGACGCTCTTCCGAGAGCTGGGGCCGGTGCTCACCGCCCTGACCGTGGGCGCGCGCATCGGCTCGGGCATCACCGCCGAGCTCGGCTCGATGAAGGTGACAGAGCAGATCGACGCCATCTCCGCCCTCGGCGCGGACCCCTTGAAGAAGCTCGTCACCCCTCGGGTGGTGGCCTGCACGCTGGTGCTGCCGGCGCTCACCGCCCTGGCCGACGTCTTCGGCCTCGCCGCCGGCTCGGTGGTGGTGAAGTCGCAGTACGAGATCCCCTTCGAGCAGTACTTCCGCTCGGCGGTGGAGACCGTCAGCTTGCTCGACTTCGGCTCGGGCATCGGCAAGAGCGCGGTCTTCGGCGTCATCATCGCCATCGTCGGTTGCTACAAGGGCTTCACCGTCTCAGGCGGCACCGAGGGCGTGGGCCGCGCCACCACCGAGACCGTGGCCATCGCGTCGGTGTCGGTGTGCCTGTCGGACTTCTTCCTCACCAAGCTGCTGATGGCCCTATGAGCGAGCCGAAGATCAGCTACCGGGGGCTGGTCAAGGCCTTCGGCCCGAAGAAGATCTACGAGGGCTTGGACCTCGACGTGCTCAAAGGCGAGACGCTCACCATCATCGGTGGCTCCGGCACGGGGAAGTCGGTCTTGCTCAAGTGCCTCATCGGGCTGATGTACCCCGACCGGGGCGACGTGCTGCTGGAGGGCGTCGACGTCACCACGCTGGGCGAGCAGGAGCTGCGCGGGGTCAGGAAGCGGGTGGCGATGGTCTTCCAGGGCGCGGCGCTCTTCGACTCGCTCACCGTCTACGACAACATCGCCTACCCCCTGCGGGAGCACTACCGCGACATGCCGGAGTCGGAGATCGCCGACCGGGTGGCCTTGAACCTCGAGCGCGTGAACCTGCCCGGCATCGAGCAGGCCAAGCCCAACGATCTCTCCGGCGGCATGAGGAAGCGGGTGGGGCTGGCGCGCTCCATCGCCATCGAGCCCGAGGTCATTCTCTACGACGAGCCCACCACCGGCCTCGACCCCATCAGCACGCGCATCATCGACGAGCTGATCCTCTCCATGAAGGCGACGCTCGGCTGCACCCAGCTCGTCGTCACCCACGACATGGACAGCGCCTTCCGCATCAGCGACCGCATCGCCATGCTCGCCCACCGGCACATCGTGGCGCAGGGGTCCGTGCGCGAGATGCAACAGTCCACTCACCCCGACGTGCGGGCGTTCTTCGACGCGAGGAAAGCGTGATGGCGAACCAACCCATGAACCCCGCCGAGCGCGAGCGGCGCATCATCGTCCGCGCCGGGCTCTTCGTCGCCATCGGCCTGGCGCTGGCGGCGATCGTCGTCTTCGTCATCGGCAAGGAGCGGAACCTCTTCTCTGAGCAGGACGTGTACACGGGCGCCTTCGAGAACGTCGACGGCCTGCAGCTCGACTCGCCGGTGCGCCTGGGCGGCCTGCAGGTGGGGCGCGTCACCAAGATCAGCTTCGCCCCCGACCTGGGCGACAAGCGCATCATCGTCACCATGGAGATCGTCGCGAAGTACCGCGAGCGCCTGCGCCGAGACTCGGTGGCGCGCATCGCCGGCCGCGGCGTGCTCGGCGACAAGGCCATCGACATCTCCCTGGGCTCCCCCGACAAGCCTGAGCTCAAGCCCGGCAGCGAGATCGAGACCGGCGCCTCGGGCGACATCAGCTCGGTCTTGAAGGCCACCGGCGAGATCCTCGACAACACGCTCGCCGTGACCCGCGACCTGAAGACCGGCGTGGCGGCCTACACCAACCCGGAGCTGCGGCAGGACGTGGCGGCCCTGGTGAAGAGCGCGCGCGGCATCGTCTCGGAGATCGAGGGCGGCAAGGGCGTGCTCCACACCCTGGTCTACGATCGCAAGACCGACGGCGAGGTGCGGGCCCTGCTCGCGCAGCTCACCAGCTCGGCGCAGCGGCTCGACGGCGCCATCGCGCGGGTCGACGGGCTGCTCGCCGACGTGAAGAACGGCGACGGGAGTCTCCACGCGCTCGTCTACGACAAGAAGCTCACCGGCACGCTCACCGAGGTCGGCGACGCGGCCGAGGAGTTGGCGAGGCTCATCCACGACGCCAAGACGACCAAGGACGGCGCCGTGTACCAGCTCGTCTACGGCGACGCGCGCACGCTGCTCGGCGATTTGGGCGTCGCCGCCAGCGACATGAAGCAGCTCGCCGAGAAGGTGAAGGCCGGCGAGGGCACGGTGGGGCTGTTGCTCAAGGACCCCTCGGTCTACGAGGACCTGAAGGAGCTCTTGGGCAACGTGAAGCGCAACCGCGTCCTGCGCGAGCTGGTCCGCTACTCCCTGGACAACGGCGAGAAGCTCGAGAAGGTCGGGCAGCCGGTCCCCAAGTGACACGTAGGCCCGTGTCGGAGAAGGTGCGTGCAACACGCGTCTCGTCCGCCGCGGGTCCGAGCCACTAGACTCGAGAGCGCCGTGCAATCGAAACCGACTCTGCTGTGCGTGGACGACGAGCCGAACGTCCTCGAAGTGCTCAAGCGCATGTTCGAGCGATCGGCGGACGTCTTGACCGCGACGTCGGGCGCCGAGGGCCTCTCGCTGCTCCGCTCGTCGAAGATCGATCTCCTCATCACCGACCAGAAGATGCCCGGCATGACGGGCATGGAGATGCTGCGCACCGCGCGCAAGGAGGGCATCGACGTCACCGCGATCCTCCTCACGGCGTACACCAACCCCGCCGACATCATCAGCGCCATCAACGACGGGCAGGTCTACCGCTTCGTCACCAAGCCCTGGGACATCACCGACCTGTCGATGACGGTGAAGAACGCGCTGGAGCGCACGGCGCTGCGCCGCGAGAAGGACCGCCTGCACGAGTCACTGCGCAAGCGCATGGAGGCCTTGTCGGTGATGTACGAGGTGAGCCGGAAGGGCGCCGAGAACGGCGGGCTGGCGCTCGAGGCCATCGTCGACCGGCTGCTCTCCACCGTCGGGCGCGTCTTGCCCCACGACGTCAGCGCGGTGCTGATCGAGGCGGGGGAGGGGCGGTCTGCCAGCTTGCGCATCCTCTGCCGCTCGCCGATCTCCGAGGCGGGGCTCCTGGTGGTGAAGGAGGCGGTGCTGTCGAGCCACCGGCGGCTGGCGGGCGTGCTCCTCACCGAGGATCGCGTCATCACCAACGTGTCGGGCCCCACGGAGGCGACCCAGAAGCCGCTCTCCGCCTTCCCCGGCTCGCTCTCGGTGCCGCTCATCTCCGGCCCGCAGACGGTGGGCACCCTGGCGCTCTTCTCCTCGCGCCCCGACGCCTACACCCCGGAGGACGGGGAGCTGCTCGACGTGCTGGTGAACCAGACCACCGACGCCATCAC
>JBBIOE010000107.1:0-24397 GCA_037443525.1 Archangiaceae bacterium
CTTCTCGGTCTTCGCGGCCGGGGCCTTCTCGGCGACCTTGTCCGCGGCCTTGGCGGGCTCGGCGGCAAACACGGGGAGGGCGACGACGGCGAGGGCGATGGCGAGCAGCTTCTTCATGGGAGTGTCCTTTGAGAAAACCGGCGGGGCCGGGGGTTGTGGTGCAGCGTCTGCCCGTCGTGCAGGGCAGGTGCCACCCACTGAGGGAGCTCAACCACCCGAATTCCCGGCCAAATCCGGTGACGCAGTGCGGAAGTTCTCCGCAGGTCGAAGCCAGGCTGGGGAAATCTCCCCCAGGGGGCACATCGCTACAGCTTGAGCCGGAGCGCCTTGGCCCGCTGCTGGGTGTCGGGATCGAGGGAGGTCATCTCCAGGGTCCGCAGCCGCTGCTCCAGGCTCTTGGGGGCCTTCTCCTTGGGGAGCTTGCCGGCCTCCTGCAGGGCCTCCAGCGCGCCCATGGCCTTCTCCACGATGCGGTCCTTGGGGTGGTCGAGGAGCGAGTCGAGGAAGAAGGCGTCCTCGGTGAGCTGGGGGTACTTCTCTACGAAGGCCAGCGCGCGCTCCGCCCAGCTCTTGCGGTCCGGGGCCTCGACGACGTGCTGCACGGCTTCCTTGAGCGCCTTGCGCTTGCCCTCGGGGTCGACGCTCTGGGCCATCGACTCGGGCACCACGCCGCCGGTGAAGAGGTTGTCGACGGCCTTCTTGTACTTCTCGTAGCTGGCGCTCTTCTCGATGCGCTGCTGGCCGGGGTCGTCCTGGCGGGAGTGGTACTTCGACTTCCCGCGCTGGGCGTCGAGCTCTCGATAGCTCTTGGTCCGCTTGCCGGTGAAGCCGGTGCTGTCGTCGTCGCGCTCCTTGCGCGCCATGAAGAGGCTCCTTCGGGTCCGGGAATAATCAGCGGCCCGTGGGGGCGCATCGACCGGAACCGAGACGGTCCCACCGGGGGCGGGGAAGGTCAAGGGCGAAGGGGGAGAGGAACCTGGCACCCTTCGACGCGCTCAGGGTGAACGGGAGCGCCGCGCCCGACGCAGGGGGCGCCAGCGCGTCCGGAGCCCGGGAGGCGCCTCCCCGGGCGAGGGGGCGGTCAGGGGCCACGCCAACACGCCCACCGCGGCCGCGGCCAGCACGCCCGCCAGGGCGGCCATCACGGCCCCTCTCCCTGGGACGAGGTCTTGCCGCGGATGACGGTGATGCGCTCCCGCCGCTCCTTCTCGATGAGGGTGAGGCGCTCGCCGTTGAGCAGGGTGGCGATGGTCGTCTTGCCCTGGCGGGTGACGCCGTCGTCGAGGTCACTCTCGTTGCGCAGGGTCATGGTGAGGGTGCCGAGCTCCTGGGCGAGCGCCAGCATCTCCGCCTCCTCGGGGATGACCATCAGCGTGACCGTGTTGTACGAGCGCTCGGCCTCGGGGAGCAGGTTCACGTTGGTGGTGCCGCTGATGCGCCCGGTGGCGATGACGATGAGGTTCTGCATCAGGGTGACCGCCACCTGCTCTCCGGTCGAGGGCTCCTTGAAGGTGCCGAGCAGGTCGATGTGATCGTTGGGGCGAATCCACCCCCCGACGGCGGCGGTGGTCTTGGCGTCGATGGTGATGGCGCGGGCCCTCTTCATCACCTTGGTGGAGAGGCGCTCGGAGGCGCGGGTGGTCTCGAACTGGCTCCACAGCAAGGGGTCGCCCGCCTGCAGCGGCACCACCGTCTTCTGGCCGATGACGTAGCTGGCCGAGTCGGGCTTCACCACCGAGCTGGTCACGAACTGCTCGGGAATCGAGCGCTGCGAGACCATCTCCATCGTCACCTCGGTGCCCTCGGAGATGTCGACGCTGGCCACGATGACCGGCACCAGGTTCCAGCCCTTGATGGCGTCGGCCCGGCGCTTCTCCACCGCCGAGTAGGCGACGATGAAGGCCAGCACCGCGAGCGCCAACGCCACCAACAACGGGGTCTTTCCGCGCATGAGACGCCTCCTGTTTCCAAAGGAGGTGCCGCGCGCGGAGGAAGCGTTAACGCGGGCTCATTCGCCCTTGGTGGCCGGGCTCTGCGCGCCGCGGATGACCTGGATGGTATTGAAGCGCTTCTGCTGCAAGACCTTGGTGCGCTCGCCGGAGAGGAGGGTCTGAATGGTGGCGCGCCCGCGCTCCTCCATCACGTCGATGTCGTCCTCGTTGCGCAAGGCGAGGGTCAGGCCGCCCAGCTCCTGGGAGAGCACCAGCAGCTCGACCTCCTCGGGGAGCACCAGCAGGGACAAGTTGTTGTAGCTGCGCTCCGACTCGGGGATGAGGTTCACGTTGGTGGTGCCGGTGATCTTCCCGGTGGCGAGCACGATGATGTTCTGCATCAGGGTCACCGCCACCTGCTCGCCGCTCGTGGGGTCCTTGAAGCTGCCGATGATGTCGACGTGATCGTTCGGCCGCACCCAGCCGCCCACCGCCGCGGTGGTCTTGGCGTCGATGGTGAGCGCGCGGGCGTGCTTCATCACCTTGGTGGAGAGCCGCTCGCTGGCCTTGCCGGTCTCGAACTGGCTCCAGAGCAAGGGGTCGCCGGCCTGCAAGGCGACCAGCACCCTCTGACCCACCACGTAGCTCGCCGAGTCGGGCTTCACGATGGAGGAGGTGACGAACTGCTCGGGAATGGAGCGCTGCGAGACCATCTCCATCGTCACCACCGTGCCCTCGGAGAGGTCGGTCGCCGCCACCACCACCGGCACCAGGTTCCAGCCCTTCCGAACGTCGGCCTCCTGCTTCTTCACCGCCGACCAGGCGACCACGAAGGCCAGCGCGGCCAGGCCCAAGGCGACGAAGAGCGGAGACTTGCCCTTGAGCACGAAGGCGGGCGCGAGCGGCGCGTGACGGAGAGGCGGCGGCGCCTCGCGGGTGTGGTCGACGGCGCGGGGCGCGCGCGGGGTCGGGAGCTCCGGGGGCGGCCGGTCGAACTTGAACGAGCCGAGCTTCTGCTCCAGCGCGTCCAGCTCGAGGTCGCCGCCGTCGTTGTCGAAGAGCGGGTCACTCATCGGAAGCCCCCTCCTCTTGGGCGCGGGGCGGAAGGCCCAGCCGCTCGCGCAGCTTGGCCATGCCGCGGTGGAGGTTCACCCGCACGCTGCCGGGGGAGAGGCCGGTGCGCTGGGCGATCTCCGGCCCGCTCATGCCCTCGACCAGGCGCATGGCCAGGGTCTCGGCGTAGGCCTCGGGGAGCGTCTGCAGCGCGGCGAGCACCTTCCTGGCGTCGGGGAGGCCGCTTCGGTCGGGCGCGGCCCGCTCGTCGTGCTCGGGCAAGGGCTCGGTGCGCGGGCGGTCGCGCAGGTGCCTGGCCACCGCGAAGCGCGCCAGCTGCATCAGCCAGGCGGGGAAGGCCTGCTCGTCCTCCAGGGTGGAGAGCTTCTGCATCATGGTCACGAAGACGTCCTGGGTGAGGTCTTGGGAGTCGCTCGCCGGCACGCGCGCGATGACGATGGCGTGCACCAGGCCCTTGAAGTGGCCGTGGAGGAGGGCGAAGGCCTCGCGGTCTCCCCGCCGCGCCGCGCTCACCCACGGCAGCCAGGGCTCCTCGGACGAGCGCCCGTCCCGCGCCGGCGCGCGCGACTCCAACACCGCCCGGCTGGCAGGGGCCACGGAAGGAAGGATCCGCGAATTCGGGAAGTGTTAACAGCGGCCGCATGCCTACCCGCGCCCACACCCCCGCCCCCACCAGCGCGGAGAAGGTGCGTCGGGCGCTCGAGGCCGAGGCCACTCCCGGCCGGGCAGAGGCGGTGGCGGGCTACTTCAAGACGGGGAAGGGCGAGTACGGGGAGGGCGACCGCTTCCTCGGCGTCACGGTGCCGGCGCAGCGCGCCATCGCCAAGGCGCACGCGGGGCTGGCGCTGGACGAGGCGCTCGAGCTCCTCCGCTCGCCGGTGCACGAGGAGCGGCTCACCGCGCTGCTCATCCTGGTGCGGCAGTTCGAGAAGGGCGACGAGGCGCTGCGCGGCCGCATCGTCGAGGCCTACCTGGCGAACACCTCGCAGGTGAACAACTGGGACCTGGTGGACTCGAGCGCGCCGTACCTCCTCGGGACGTGGCTCCTGGAGCGGGACCGCCGGGTGCTGCGAAGGCTCGCGCGCTCGGAGAGCCTGTGGGAGCGGCGCATCGCCATGCTCTCCACCCTGGCGTTCATCCGCCGCGGGGAGGACGAGGACGCGCTGGCCATCGCCACCCTGCTCCTCGACGACGAGCACGACCTCATCCACAAGGCCGTGGGGTGGATGCTGCGCGAGGTCGGCGGGCGGGTGGGGCTCGAGCCGCTCCGTCGCTTCCTCGACGCCCACGCCGCGCGGATGCCGAGGACCATGCTCCGCTACGCCATCGAGAAGCTGCCCAAGGCCGAGCGGCAGGCCTGGCTCGCGCGGCGGTGAGGTCGGAGGGAGTTCCCTCGGCTCCAAGGCAGGGCAGCTGAGACCTCGGCCGGCCGCCTCGCTTCCGGCGACCGGCCCCGCGGTCTCGAGCCACGGTCAGCCCTGGAACCGCTTCCGATGCAGGTGGAAGAGGACGGCAGGGTGGGGGCCGGTCTCCGGCGTTGTCATCGTTGAGGCCCAGAAGCCGCACCCTCGAGGACCGTCGCCCGGGGTCGAGGGGCTCGTCGCCAGCGGTGCCGCGGCTGAGAGATGCCCAGCCTCGCGTGCCTTCGACCTGGGCCGGCCCACGTTCAGGCGTCGGCGCTGGCGGTCGCCGTGGGAGCGCCGGCGCAGAGACGTGCGCCCGTCACCAGCACGCCAGCGCGTCGCCGTCCGTCGCACCTGCGAGCGCGGGTCTTCTGAGCGTCGCAGCTACTTCGCCGGAGCCGGAGCCGGCGCCGGAGCCGCGGCCGGAGCCGCAGCGGCCTCCGCCGACGGAGCCGCCTCGGCCGTCGCAGGCGCAGGCGCAGGCGCGGGAGCCTGGGCCGCCGCGGGCTTCGCCGGCTTGTTCGGCGGGTCGAACTCGTCGGCCAGCGGGCAGGGCGAAATGCCCTCGTTGGCGGCTTCCTTGCGCAGCACCTGGGCCTTCTCCTCGGCCGACTTCGAGCCGAATCGCGCCACCATCGAGCGCACCTTGGGCGAGTGCACGTTCATGGTGAGGTACTCGGTGATGACCGCCTGCTGCTTCTCGTCGTCGGCGCCGGCGGGCATCTTCACCCGCTCGCGCACGTGGCAGATGGTCTCGAGGTCCTTCTTCGCCGGGTCACACGCACAGAGCATCAACAGCGGCACGACGAGGAGGAGTGGGCGCATGACCGCACCGTACGCCCTTTCACCCTCGCTGCGCGACCGCCACCAGCGAAACTCCGAATGGCAGCGATACGCGCCCCACCGCCCAGCGCTCCAGCGCGAAGAGCTCCTGGAGCGCGCGGTTGAACGGCTCCTTCGTCTCCGAGAGGTCTGACTCGCCCTGGAACTTCGAGGGCAGCAGCCGCTCCGCGAAGCGCGCCGAGGCCACTGCCGGAAAGAGCAGGGTGTTGTAGTAGCTGACCCACGCCACCCGGAACCCCGCGCTCGACAGGTGCGAGACCAGCTGCGTCTTGGAGTAGCGGCGGAAGTGCTGGTTGGCGTCGTCGTGGCGGCTCCAGAGGAACTGGTAGGCCGGCACCGTCACCACCAACTGGCCGTCGTAGACCAGCCGGCTCCGCATGGCGCGCAGGGCCTCGATGGGCGCCTCCAGGTGCTCGAGCACGTCGAAGGCCGTCACCACGTCCCACGCCCCGTCGGGGAGCTGGTCGGGCAGGGCGCCGGCGAGGAGCCTGGCGCCGGGGAAGCGCCGGGCCGCCCGCGCGCGCGCGTCGGCCGAGGCCTCCACCAGGGTGACGTCGCCGAACTTGGACAGCATCGGGAACATGCCGCCGGTGCCCGAGCCCACGTCGAGGAGCCGCCGCGCGGTCCGCGGCAGGAGCGTGCGCGCGAGCACCCGCTCCAAGACGCGCCTGCGCCCCTCGAACCACCAGTGCGTGTCCTCCAGCCTCTCGAAGCGCTCGAACAGCTCCGCCTTCATGCGCTCTTCTCCTCGGTCAGGCGCCAGGGCCCCTTCTTGCCCGGCTCCTTCACCAGCCGCTCGACTTCCTTCACGAACGTCTGGCGCGGCCAGGGCTCGGCGCCGAAGCGGGCGAGGTGCTGGGTCTCCTGCTGGCAGTCGATGAGCTTCACGCCCCAGGAGGTGAGCCACTGCACCAGGGTGACGAAGGCCACCTTGGAGGCGTCGTCGGCCAGCGCGAACATCGACTCGCCGTAGAAGACCGCGCCCAGGGACACGCCGTAGAGGCCGCCCAGGAGCACCCCGTCGCGCCAGGCCTCGGCCGAGTGCGCGAGGCCCGCCTCGTGCAGCCGCAGGTAGGCCTTGCGCATGTCGCGGGTGATCCACGTGCCGCGCTGCCCCGGCCGCCGCGTCTTGGCGCAGCCGTCGATGACCTCCTCGAAGGCCGTGTCCAGGCGCACCTCGTAGCCGCTCTTCCCCAGGGCCTTCTTCAGGCTCTTGGGCACGTGCAGCTTCGACGGCACCAGGACGAAGCGCGGGTCGGGGCAGTGCCACAGAATCGGCAGGCCCTCGCTGTACCAGGGGAAGATGCCCCGGGCGTAGGCGTTCACCAGCCGCTCCACGGACAGGTCTCCGCCCACGGCGAGGATGCCGTCTTCGTCCGCCTCGTCGACGGGGGGAAACCAGGTGCGATCGGAGGTCAGGTAATACACGACGCACTCACGGCGCGGCCCAAGGGACCTGGGAGCCTACTTCGAGACGTTGAGCTTGATGTCGCCCTTGGCCTCGAGCGCCTCGGAGTAGAGCGCCGTGTCGAGCTTCCCGGTCACCGCGTAGGAGACCACCTTGCCCTGGATGACCTTCTTCACGTCCTTGCCGTGGGTCTCCTCGTTCATGGTGGCGGTGACGTCGAAGACGCCGGTGGAGGAGGCGGCGATCTTGTCGCCCGCGCCCTGCTTGCCTTCCACCACCTGCTTGCCCGCCAGCTGCACCTGGGTGGTGAGCCCGTTGATGACCACCGGGAAGGGGTTGGGGTTCACCACCCCCACGTGAAAGACCGCCTGCACCTCGGACTCGCTGAAGCGGCCGGCCTCGAAGTCCACCACCTTGACGTGCGGGAGCCTCGGCGTGCGCACCTCCTTGGAGCGCGCGAAGGCGAGCTTCTCTTCCCGCGTCTCGGCGGGCAGCTCGGCGAGCGCGGGGCTCATCACCGCGAGCACCAGCTCGCCGCGAATGGCGAGGAGCAACGAGCCTCCTCGCGCGTCCATGGCCTTCAGCTCCTCGGCGTCCTTCACGTAGGTGAAGCTCTGCTCCAGGGCGAAGTCGGCGGAGGCGCCGGCGGCCACCGAGACACCCAGCTTCTGCTCGCCCTGCTTCACCACCTGGCCGTCGACGACGAACTCGTAGACCGCGCGGTCGACCACCAGATTCTCCGAGCCGGCCTTCACCGTGCCGGTGAGCTTCACGGTGGAGTCGGTGAGGGACTGGCTGATGACGGCCATGTCCTCGGCGGCGAGGGCGGCCGGCTCGACCTCCGGGCGCACCGTGGGGGCAGCCTTGCAGGCACAGACGAGCAACAGGGCACATCGGACGAAGCGACGCATCACTCAACCTCCCAGGCTGCAGTTGGCGGTGCCGCCGTCAGCGGTGCCGAGGTCGCGAATGGCCTGGAGCATCACCGGCGTCGGCGCCGTGGCGTTCATCGAGAAGGGAGCGGCGACGACGGTGAAGCCGACGTCGGGCACGAAGACGCGCTTGGCGTCGCTGCCGTGGGGCGGGTTCTCGCCGAAGAGCAGCTCCAGCGCCTCGGGGTAGGTCTTCAGCGGCGTCTTCTGCTCCGAGACCGTGGCCGCGTTGGCGGTCACCGGGTAGGTCACCGCCTCGCTGGTGCCCTGGCCGCTCGTGCCCACCACGAAGGCCTGCGCGGTGGTCGTCACCGTCTGGCCGGCGGCCACGTCCATCGTGGCCCACTTCACGCCGACGATGGCGTTCGCGGCGTTCTTGTAGGTGACCGACTGGCCCTGGCCGGAGAACTCGCGGCGCATCAGCACGAGGTCGCCGTTCACCAGGCCGAAGTCGTCGATGAGCTTCACCTGGCCGCCCACGCGGTACTCCACCGGCAGCACCTTCACCCCGCCCTCCAGGGTGAAGACCGGCTTCACCCACAGGCCCAGCGCGGGGAGCGAGTCGGGGGTGGTGGCGCTCGAGGAGTACTCGAAGCAGCGGTCGACGATGAGGCCGAAGCGGCCCTGAGCGGCGCAGTCGAGGCCGCAGCTGGTGTCGGGGCCGGCGTCGGGGGTGGGCTTGTTCGGCGCGCCGCAGGCCAAGGCCAAGACGAGGGTTGCCACGAGGCCGATTCGCATGCCGCGGCACATAGCACGCGGGGGCAATCGAGTGCGCCAAGAGCCGTACTGGAAAGCATGAGCTCCTACCGCCCCCTCGTCGGCTGGCTGCACGTCGGCCTCGGCCTGCTGAACATGCTGCCGGCGCTGATCCTGCCTCTCGTCTTCGGCGGCATCTTCGGCGTGGTGGCCATCGGCTCGAAGGATCCCACCGCGACCTCGGTGGTGGGCGTGACCCTCGGGGTCATCCTCTTCGTGGCGATGACGGTGCTCCTGCTCTCGGGGGCGCTCTCGTTGGCCGCGGGCGTGGGGATTCTGCAGCGGCGCGCCTGGGGCGACGCGCTGGCGCTGGTGGCCTCGGTGCTCTCGCTGCCGCACTTCCCGCTCGGCACTGCGCTCGGCGCCTTCGGGCTGTGGGTGCTGCTGGTTCGCGAGCCCTCGGAGCAGCTCGGCCTCTCCCGCTCGGAGCCGGCGCCTTCGATGCCCTGACGGGCGCGAAGGGTTTCTGGGTGACGTCGCCCGCTCGGCGCGTCATATGGTCCTTCGCGTGGTCCCGAAGCGTCGCCCCCACTTCACCCAGGCGGTGTTCGCCCTCATGGCGCACGTCGCGCGCACGGAGGCGGAGTTCCGCCACATCGTGCCGCCGCGCATCCTGGTGGTGGCCGGCGAGGCGCGCCGCGCGTCCCGCGGCACGGTGAAGCCGCTGGCCTTCTCCGGGGGCAAGCGCGTCGATCCGCTCGGGCGGAAGAAGCCGCTGGTGAGGCTCTACGGGCGGAAGATGCTCTACAGCATCACCTTGCGGCCGCTCTTCTTCCGCCGCTCGACGCCGAGGCAGCGGGTGGCCACGGTGCTGCACGAGCTCTTCCACATCTCCCGGGAGTTCGACGGCACCCTCGACCGCCGCCGCCGCCACGCCGAGGCCGGCGACGGCTTCGAGGCCATGTTCCGCCCGGTGGAGCGGCGGGTGTGGAAGCGGCTGCCCCCCGAGCTGGTGGCGCCCTTCGCCTACGACGGGGAGGTGCGGGTGCTGCAGTGGCTGGAGAAGCCGCAGTCGCGCGCCCAGGGAGAGGGGCCGACGCAGCGCCGCGTGTACACCGAGAAGCAGCTCTTCGAGGGCATCGTGCGGATGAAGACGCGGGTGGCCGAGGACAAGCCGAGCCACTGAGGGATCGCATTCCGCTCCCCCGGCAACCCATGGGACACTCGGAGGCACCATGGCTCGTCACCTGCTCGCAGCGGTCGTCGTGGTCTCGCTCAGCTCGTCCTGCGGTCCAGGAGGCGCCAGCAAGGCCGGCGTCGCCCGCGCCGCGCTCACCGTGAAGGCCAACGAGGTGTCGTGCTCGACGCCCGCGCCGCGGGCCTTCTCCACCGCGCTCTGCGTCTGCAAGGACCTGCGGCTCACCGGCTCCGGCGTGAGCGTCGCCTCGTCCGACGACCTGGCCTCGAACGTGGGCGTCAACGGCCACACCAGCGCGACCGGCGACTGGGAGGTGCAGGGCGGGCTCCTCTCGTGGCAGGGCGTGGGCGGCACCGGCACGCTCACCGTGCGCGACGACGTCGCCACCACCGGCGACGTCAGCGGCACCGGCACCCTCTCCGTGGGGAAGGACCTCGTGGTGGGCGGCGACCTCACCGCGGTCGGAAAGCTCTCGGTGGGCGGCGCGGTGCGGGTGCAGGGCCGCTTCAGCCAGACCACCACCAGCGCCACGCCGGTGCGCCTTGGGCCCTACGTCGCGCCGGCCGGGCCGCCCTGCGGCTGCGACCCCGCGCAGCTCATCGACGTGCCCGCGCTGGTGGCGCAGGCCAAGGCCCAGAACCAGAACGCCGGCCTGGGCGTGGCGACGCACCTTTCGTCCACCGGCTCGCTCGCCCTGGAGCTCACCGGCGGCAGGGTCTACCTCGACGGCCTCTCCTCGGTGGGCTCCCTGCGCCTCCACGTGAGCGCCCCGACCGCGCTCTTCATCGACGGCGACTACGAGACGGTGGGCGACGACGAGATCTCCGTCGACGAGGGCGCGAGCCTCGACCTCTACGTCAACGGCCGCCTGGAGAACGTGGGCCACTGGAAGGTGAGCTCGAGCACCCTCGCCGGCACCGTGCGCCTCTTCGTCGGAGGCCAGGGCTCGATGGTTCAGTCGGTGGGCAGCCAGGACTTCGTCGGCTCCCTCTACGCGCCCACCGCCGACGTGAACCTCACCGGCGACATGTCGGTGCGCGGGGCGCTGTTCGCCAGGTCCCTCACCGGCACCGGCCGGCTGCACGTCGACTTCGCCACCGCCGCCGTGCCCGCCGCGGGGAGCTGCCCGGCTCCCTGAGGGGCTGTGGGGCCGCGATTAGTGCTGGCTCTTGGCGGTCCAACTCACGATATAGATGGCCGCATGGCCGAGTCCCACCCGCTGCACGAGGACTATCTCGACGCCCTGTACGAGCTCCCCGACGAGCTTCGGGCCCGCCGAGCGTTGGAGGACGAGCTCGCCGCGCAGCTCACCTCCGGCAAGCACGTCTGCATTCGCGGCTTCTGGCGCATCGGGAAGACGACCTTGATGCGCGGCGTGCTGCAGAACGCGGTGCAGCGCACCGGCGGCGTCGCCTTCTCGGTGGACCTGCGGAACCCGGACACCCAGGACGGCATGGTGAAGACGCCGGCCGAGCTGCTCGGGCGCATCGCCGCCAAGGTGACCGAGCTGCTCAAGCGCGCCGGCGCCACCGAGCTGACCGTCGACCCCAAGCAGCCGCTCCAGGTGCTGGGCGAGCTCGCCGCCCCCATCTTCGTCGGCCTCGACGAGCTGATCGCCCTCTTCGGGCTGGAGCAGAAGGTCGCCCGCGAGGTGCTGGAGAACCTCCTCGCCACGCCCAAGAACGTGAAGGTGGTGGCGGTCTGCCACCGGCACAGAGACCTCGACGAGCTGTTCGAGAGCGCGGTGGTGGCGAAGCCCTCGGTGGTGACGCGCTTCGTGCCGCCCATCAGCGACGAGGAGCTCGTGCACCTCATCAACACCCCGGCCCTCGCGCGCAACGTGCGCTTCTCCGACGAGGGTCTGGGCTCTCTGGCGGTGCTCTCCGGCAACCGCCCCTGGGAGCTGGTGAGCCTGGCGGCGCTGGCGACGGCCACGCTGGAGAAGGGCTTCACCGGAGAGATCGGCCCCGAGAAGGTGGAGGCCCTCTTCGACCTGGAGGCCCTCGGCGCCTCGGAGGAAGGCCAGGCGCTGGTCGACAACGTCCTGCGCATCGTGATGACGGCCATGAACGCCGAGGAGAAGGCGCTCGTGGACCTGCTCGTCACCGGCGGCGAGGGCGAGGCCTCGGCGGACGCGGTGAGGCGCCTCGGCGAGGCGGGCCTGGTGGTGGAGGACGAGGAGGGCCTGGCGGTGAACGGCGCGCTCTTCGAAGGGCTCGCGCGCGCGGTCGCGACCGGGGAGATCAAGGTCTCGGTTGAGTGACGGCTCGCCCAGCGCGGGCCCCTGTCCCTGCGGCAGCGGCCACGAGCTTTCGGGCTGCTGCGGCCCGCGCCACGATGGCTCGACGCCGGCCCAGACCCCCGAGGCGCTGATGCGCTCGCGCTACTCGGCCTACGTCCTCGGCCTGGGCGACTACCTGGTGCGCACCCAGGCCCGCTCGGTGAACCCCGGCGCGGCGGACGAGCTCGGCCGCTGGGGCCGCTCGGTGGCGTGGCTGGGGCTCGAGGTGAGGGACGCGCCGCCGCCCCAGGGCGACGAGGGCTTCGTGAGCTTCGAGGCGCGCTACCTCGAGGACGGCCAGGTGGTGACGCTCGGGGAGAAGAGCCGCTTCGAGCGCCGCGATGGAACGTGGATCTACGCCGACGGCGTCGCCACGCACCGCGCCGAGAAGGTGGGGCGGAACGCGCCGTGCCCGTGCGGCAGCGGCAAGAAGCTGAAGCAGTGTCACGGCGGGTGAGTGGGCTAAGAAGGCCCGCCATGTCTCGCGCTCTCGCCCTGCTCTTCGCCGTCGCGGCCGTGCTCGCCGGCTGCTCCAAGGCCCCAGGCTCTCCGGTGCTGGTGGAGGGCGGGGGGGTGCGCATCACCGCCGATGACCTGAAGGCCCGCGCCAACCTCGAGGCGCCCCTCACCCGCGGAGCGCTCGCCGACCCGGCGAAGAAGCGCGAGTACCTCGATCGCATGGTCGATCAGGAGGTGCTGGTGGCCGAGGCGCGGCGCCAGGGCCTGGACAGGGATCCCGACCTCGAGGCCACCATCAAGCAGATGCTGGTGCAGCGCCTGGTGAGGCAGCGCCTCACCAAGCAGACCTCCTGGGTGCCCACCCAGGCGGAGCTCATGGCCGAGTACGAGAAGCAGAAGGCCAGCTACCCCGTCCCCGAGCGGGCGCGGGTGCAGGTGGTGGCCATTCGCGGCGAGGCCGGCGGCAGGGCGCTCTCCGATCGGCTGACGAAGCTCGAGGCCGGGCGCGCCGAGGCGCTGAAGAAGGGCGGCGGCGCCCTCTCGGAGGACGACTTCACCGCCTTGGGCACGTCCGTCTCCGCGGAGATCAACGCGGTCGATCCCACCCTTCGCTCCAGAGACGAGCTCGCCGCGTGGCTCGGGCCCGCCCTCACGGCGGCGATCATGGCGCTCCCCTCGCCCGGCGCCGTCACCGAGCTGGCGGTTCTGCCCGGCGGCGGCAAGGCGCTGGCCCGGCTCGTCGCCAAGGAGCCCGCCGGCTTCGTGCCCTTCGAGCAGCTCCAGGGGCCGATCGCCGCGGCGCTCTCGCGAAAGCACCAGGACAAGCTCATCGAGGACTGGGCGCAGGAGCTCAAGACCACCACGCACGTCACGGTGAACGCCAAGGCACTGGAGACGACCGACGTCGTCGCGCCGCCGCCGCAGCCGGCGCCCTCGCCCAAGCCGTAGGTCTCAAGCGCACACGCCCGGCCGGAGTGCCTTGACTCCACTCGGGAGTGGGCCACAATCGCCGCCTCCCGCATTCTTTTCGGCCGAGTCTTGAGAAGGGGTTCCCGCATGTTTCGCTCGTCCCGCACGATCCTTTCGGTCGCGCTCGCGCTTGGCCTCCTGAACGCCTGCAGCCCGCCGCCGCCGCCCCCTCCGCCCGACATCACCGTGACCGCTGATCGGAAGTCGATGCCCGCGGACGGGGTGAACACCGCGACCATCACCGTCTCGCGGCCCGACGGCGTGCCGGTCAACCTGCGCGCCAGCAAGGGCACGTTCACCGAGACCCAGAAGAACTCCATCGACTTCCAGAACGGTCAGGGCACCGCGACCCTGGTGGGCTGCGACTCGCTGGTGAAGGAGTCCTGCGCGGGCACCTCGTCCTTGAGCGCGTCGAGCGAAGACGGCGCGAGCGGCTCGGCGGTGGTGACCCTGGTTCCCCTGGAGATCTGCGGCAACTTCAAGGACGACGACAAGAACGGGAAGCAGGACTGCGCCGACGAGGTCTGCGCGAGCAAGGCCTGCGCGATGAGCGCCGACGCCGGCGTCTACCGTGGGACCTGCAACCCGACCACCAAGCTGTGCCAGTGCGGCACTGGCGATGCCGGCGTCACCACCGAGGACTGCACCGACGGCGTCGACAACGACTGCGACGGCCTCATCGACTGCGCCGAGCCGTCCTGCGGCAACAAGCACTGCAGCATGGCGACGGCGGGCGCCGGAGGCGTCTGCACCGCCGGGACGTGCCAGGCGACCACCGAGGACTGCAAGAACGGCTACGACGACGACGGCGACGGCAAGGCCGACTGCAACGACACCGACTGCCAGCCGGTCGGGAACCTGCTGGGCAAGGCCTGCGACGCCTTGGGGAACACCTGCTCGAACCCGGACTCGACCAACACCTCGACCTGCAACATCTGCTCGGGCAACGGCAAGAACCCGCAGCCCGTCGAGACCTCGTGCGGCGACGGCGCCGACAACGACTGCAGCGGGAAGATCGACTGCCAGGACGACAAGTGCGACGCGCTCCCCTGCACCGGCACGGGGAAGGTCTGCGACAAGACCTTGCACACCTGCGTCTGCAAGTCCGCCGAGGCGACGGGCGAGGTGAGCTGCGCCGACGGCGCCGACAACGACTGCGATGGGCTCATCGACTGCATCGACCCCGACTGCCAGGCCACCGCGATCGCCCCGGGCAAGGCGTGCTCGTCCACCGGGAAGATCTGCAACGCGTCCGGCCAGTGCGTCTGCAGCGGCAACGGAGGCCAGGCCGAGGCGTTCGAGGGCGCGACCCCGAATCAAGCGACCTGCGGCGACGGGCGCGACAACGACTGCGACGGCCTGATCGACTGCCTCGACATCGACTGTCGCGCCCCCGCGGCCGGCCAATTCGGGAAGGACTGCTCCTCGGGGAACGCCTCCGGCCTCAAGTGCGACTACAACTCCACGTGCGTCTGCCCCGGTGGTCAGACCGTGGAGGCGAGCTGCGGAGACGGGCTCGACAACGACTGCGACGGCAAGCCCGACTGCCTCGACCCGGACTGCCTGTCCGCGCTCTGCAGCACCACGGGCAGGAAGTGCGCGAGCTCCGCGGTCAACGGGTGCCAGTGCCCCGGCGGCGCGAGCGAGACGAACTGCATGGACGGCATCGACAACAACTGCGACGGCCTGACGGACTGCCAGGACGGCAACTGCCAGGGCAGCCCGACTGGCCAGCAGTGCAACGCCATCAGCACGAACTACGTCTGCACCGGCAGCGGCACGGCGGCGCTCTGCAAGGACTCGTCCTCGAACTACTCCGTGACGCTGACCGGCCCCGTCGGCACGCTCCCCGCCGACGGGGTGGCCACGACGGTCCTCACGGCCAGCCTGAAGAACCTCGGAAGCGCGTACCCTGGTCGCACCGTCACGTTCAGCGTCAGCCCGGTCGGGGCGGGGACGGTGACCCCGGCGAGCGCGGTCACCGATGGGCAGGGCAACGCCGCTACCACCTACAAGGCGCCGACCACGAACGGGACCGCGATCATCACCGCGACCTACGACACCACCGGCACCGGCGTGAACGTGATCGGGCCGAAGTCGATCATCTTGCCCCGCCTCGGGCAGATCAAGTTGGTCAGCCAGCAGTACCAGGTGATGGGCGTGCTGTCCTCCGGCTACCAGGAGACGAACCTGCTCACCTTCCAGGTGCTCGACACCAGCAACGCGCCCTATCCGCCCGGGCTCGCGGTCAACTTCACCCACACCTCGGTGGGCGGTTCGTACATCGGCTCGGTCCCCAACTGCACGTCGACGACCTGCACCGCGATCGTGCCCACGGACCCCACCGGCTTCGTCGCGGTCCTCCTGCACTCGGGGCGGGTGGCCACGCTCTTGAGCGTGCAGGCCGACGCGCTCGCCGGCGGCGGCGCCGGGAACGCCAGCGCCTCGAACATCGCCGTGGTCGGCGCGAAGGCCAACGGGCTCGGCGTCAGACTCGACTGCTCCCCGAAGAACATTCCGGCCTTCGCCAACAATGACTGCTCGACCTCGTTCACCAACGCGAACATCACCTGCAGCGCCGTGTTCGCCGACCGGTTCGGGAACCAGCTCGGCGTGCCGACGACGGCCACGTTCTCGTCCGAGGCGGGCGCCGCCGGCGCTCCGGTCCAGACGGTGAACGGCGTGGCGACCGGCTCGGTGGCGGTCTACGGCTACCCGCTCCCGGCCGACGTCGCCCCGTTCGCCGGCGAGTACGGGGAGACCTACACCACCGTGTGCGGCACCCAGACCCACAACCCGCGCGACGGGCTGGTCACCATCATCGTCTCGGCCAACGGCGAGGAGGGCTTCGTCGACGGCAGCAACGGCAAACCGGCCAACGGCCAGTACGACTTCGGCGAGTACTTCGTCGACCAGGGTGAGCCCTTCGTGGACGCCAACGACAACGGCACGCGCGACCCGCCCACGCTCGACGGCGGCTACACCGAGCGCTACGTCGACGTGAACAACAACGGCATTTGGGACAAGCCGAACACCGTGTGGGACCAGAACACGGTGGTGTGGGCTGACACCCGCGTCATCTACACGGGCCACGCGGCGGTGAACAACACGGGCGCGAGCCCGAACGTCACCGAGCACATCTCCCGCTTCTATCGGCCCACGGTCACCACGCCGCCGGCGCCGTCCACGCCGCCGGCGCGCTTCTCGGTCAAGCTGGGCTCGACGCCCGACGGGCTCACGGTCTACTTCGCCGACCAGAACTTCAACCTCCCGTCGTCGTTGGTCGACTACTCCCTCGGGACCGTGTCGGGCACGCAGACCGCCAGCTTCACCACGGCTCCGGACCGGCGGGATCAGCTGGGCATGAGCTACATCCGGCCGTTCTGCGACAGCGGTGGAACCTGCGGCAGCACGTGCAACTCGTCGCCCTGCTACATCATCGGGACCGTCAGCCAGTTCTCGTACGGGAACTACGGCACGGTCTCCATCGGACCCGGCGGAAGCCTGTCCACGAATGGTGAAGTCCGAGCGACGGCCACGCTCAACTTGGTGCAGGTGCCCGTCTCCATCTTCGGAGACGTGACGCCGTAATACGTGGCAGCAGGCTTCCCCAGAGCATCGGGGAAGCCAAGGGGTGGGGACGGGCGGCGCCTGTGCTATGGCGCGCCCATGAACTTCGCCCTCTCCGACGACGAAAAGGCCCTGCAGGACACCGCCAAGAAGTTCGCGCGCGACGTGATGCGCCCCAAGGCGCAGGAGTACGACGAGAAGTCCGAGTTCCCCAAGGACATCATCCAGAAGGCCTGGGAGCTGGGCCTGATGAACATGACCATCCCCACCGAATACGGCGGGGTGGGCTTGCCGCACTTCTCGCAGGTGGTGGTCGGCGAGGAGCTGGCCTGGGGCTGCGCCGGCATGGCCACCTCGATGATCGCCAACGACCTGGCGCTGTTGCCCATCGAGATCGGCGGCAGCGACGAGCAGAAGAAGCGCTTCCTCACGCCCTTCACCGAGACCTTCAAGCTCGCCTCCTTCGGGCTCACCGAGCCCAGCGCCGGCAGCGACGTGGCTTCCTTGCGCTGCACCGCGCGCCGCGAGGGCGACTTCTACGTGGTCAACGGCCAGAAGCAGTGGATCACCAACGGCGAGTTCGCCGACCAGTACACGCTCTTCGTCACCACCGACCCGGCGAAGCGGCACAAGGGCATCACCTGCCTGGTGATGGAGGGCCGCCCCAAGGGCTTCTCCACCGGCAAGCACGAGAACAAGATGGGCCAGCGGGCCTCGAACACCGTCACCCTCACCTTCGAGGACGTGAAGATTCCCGTCGCCAATCGCATCGGCCAGGAGGGCGAGGGCTTCATGATCGCCATGGCCACGCTCGACAACTCGCGGCCTCTCACCGCCATCTTCGCCGTGGGCAACGCGCGCGCCGCGATGGAGCACGCCATCGAGTACGCCAAGCTGCGCCAGCAGTTCGGCAAGCCCATCGCCGAGTTCCAGGGCATTCAGTTCATGCTCGCCGACATGGCCACCGACATCCACGCCGCCCGGCTGCTCACCTGGCAGAGCGCGTGGATGCTCGACGCCGGCGAGAAGAACACCCTGGTGTCGAGCCACGCCAAGCGCTTCGCCGCCGACATGGCGATGAAGGTCACCACCGACGCGGTGCAGGTCTTCGGCGGCTACGGCTACTCCAAGGAGTACCCGGTGGAGAAGCTGATGCGCGACGCCAAGCTCATCCAGGTCTACGAGGGCACCAGCCAGGTGCAGCGCATGGTCATCGCCCGCGAGCTGTTGAAGGGCTGATCGCCGGAGTCAGAAGCGAAGCTCCTTCCCGGCCCCCCGATTACCGGTTGCGGCCGTACGCGCTGATTACTAAGTCAACGCCGCACCGCAGTGCGTCATGCGCTGCGAAACCCGTGGAGGCAGCACGATGCCGCTGAAGATTCTCGTCACCGCCAAGCGCGTGGAAGACCCGGAGTCGAAGATCAAGGTGAACGCCCAGGGAACGGGCATCGCCCCCGAGGGTCTCAAGTACAAGATCAACCCCTTCGACGAGATCGCGGTCGAGGAGGCGCTGCGCATGGTCGCCAAGAGCGGCGGCGAGGTGGTGGTGGCCTCGGTCGGCGGCAAGGAAGTGCACGAGCAGTTGCGGCACGCGCTGGCCATGGGCGCCAACCGCGCGGTGTGGGTGAACCACGCCGGCCCCATCGATCAGCTCGGCATCGCCGGCTGCCTCGAGAAGCTGGTGCTCAAGGAGAAGCCGGACCTCGTCATCTTGGGCAAGCAGGCCATCGACGACGACCAGGCCCAGGTGGGCGGCTACCTCTCGGAGTGGCTCGGCTGGTCGCAGGCCACCTTCGCCTCCAAGGAGGAGTCGATCGACTCCGAGGCCGAGAAGTCGAAGACGCCGGCCATCAAGCTGTCCGCCGACGGCAAGTCGGTCACCGTGGTGCGCGAGGTCGACGGCGGCCTCATCACCGTGGAGAGCCCGCTGCCCTGCGTGGCGACCACCGAGCTGCGCCTGAACCAGCCGCGCTACGCGTCGCTGCCCGGCATCATGAAGGCGAAGTCGAAGCCCATCGAGGAGCACACCCCGGCGTCGCTGGGCGTGGACGTCGCGCCCAAGCTCACCGTCACCAAGATGGTGCACCCGCCCGCGCGCAAGGCCGGCATCAAGGTGGCCGACGTGGCCGCCCTGGTCGACAAGCTCAAGAACGAAGCCCGCGCCATCTAAGGAGCCACGCCCATGCCCAACGTCCTCATCGTCGTCGAGTCGCAGTCGGACGGGAGCCTCCGCAAGGCCACCCTCAACGCCATCACCGCGGGGAAGAAGCTGGCCGAGGCCGCCGGCGGCGACCTCCACGCCGTCGCCCTCGGCAAGGACGCCACCGCCCTCGCCAACGCCGTGAAGGAGTACGGCGTGAAGGTGGTGCACGCAGGCAGCGCGCCGCAGCTCGAGCACGCCGTCGCCGAGAACTACGCCCCCGCCATCGCCGAGCTCGCCAAGTCCATCGGCGCGGAGTGGGTGGGCGCGGCCTCCACCGCCTACGGGCGCGACGTGATGCCCCGGGTGGCGGCCAAGCTGCGCGCTCCGATGGCGTCGGACGTCATGGGCGTCGACGGCAAGGGCGCCGACGTGACGCTCAACCGCCCGATGTGGGCCGGCGCCGTCATCGCCACCGTGAAGCTCGCCGGTCCGGTGAAGTGCTTCACCGTGCGCACCACCGAGTTCCCCATGGCCGAGAAGGCGGCTTCGGGCGAGGTGAAGACCTTCACCCCGGCCGCGCCGCCCAAGCCCCTCACCAAGTTCGTCTCCTTCAAGGAAGTGAAGAGCGCGCGGCCGGCGCTGACCGAGGCGAAGGTCATCGTCTCCGGCGGCCGCGGCACCAAGGGTGACTTCAAGGACGTCGAGGCCCTGGCCGACGAGCTGGGCGCGGCGGTCGGCGCGTCCCGCGCGGTGTGCGACGCCGGCTGGCAGCCGAACGACCTGCAGATCGGCCAGACCGGCAAGGTGGTGGCCCCGCAGCTGTACATCGCGGCCGGCATCTCCGGCGCGATTCAGCACGTGGCCGGCATGAAGGGCTCCAAGGTCATCGTGGCCGTCAACAAGGACCCCGAGGCGCCGATCTTCCAGATCGCCGACTACGGGCTGGTGGGCGACCTGTTCAAGGTGCTCCCGGAGCTGAAGGCGGCCATCAAGGCGGCGCGCGGTTAGCGTTCCTTCAGGAGCGTGATTCGGTACGCGGCGCTCGGGGGATTGGTCCTCCGGGCGCTTCGTCTTTGAAGGAGGCGGTGTGAGCCTGGTGACGCCCATCGACGAGGCGGTGCTCGGCGCGCTGGGCATTCGGCGCTTCGCGATTCCGGTGCCCTTCCCCGACGCGGGCGGGCCGGTGAACGCCTACGCCATCGAGGACGAGGGCGGCAGCTGGACGCTCTTCGACTCCGGGGTGGGGACGGCGGAGGGCGCGGCGGCCCTCGACGCGCAGCTCGGCGAGGCCAGGCTCTCGCTGGACAAGCTCTCGCGCGTCATCGTGAGCCACGGCCACGTCGACCACTACGGCAACGCCGAGCGGCTGGCGCGCGCGACCGGCGTGCCGGTGTGGCTCCACCGCGACGAGGTGGAGCGTTCTTGCGGCGACGGACGCTGGTTCATCGAGCTCGAGGCGCACCGTGGCTACTACCGGAAGCTCGGCGTGCCCGAGGTCGAGATCGACGCCATGGTGAAGGCCGGCGACACCGGCAAGAGCTACGCCGTGCAGCTCGACGAGAGGCGCCTCTGCTTCCTCGCGGAGGGGCAAGCGTTTCGCTTCGCGCGGTTCGAGGCGACGGTGCTGCACCTGCCGGGGCACACGCCGGGGCTCGTCTGCCTGCACGCGGAAGAGCCGCGGCTGCTGTTCTCAGACGATCACCTGCTCGCCGCGACCTCGCCGAACCCGCTGCTCGACTTCGCCTTCGGGGAAGGGGAGACCAAGTTCCGCGCGCTGTCGCGCTACCTCCAGAGCGCGGCGCGGGTGAAGGCGCTGGAGCTCGACGCGGTGCTGCCGGGGCACGGCGCGTCGTTTCGCGGGCACCGGGCGCTGCTCGACGGGCTCGAGGGTTTTTACGCCAGGCGGCAGGGCAAGGTGCGCGCGCGGCTTACGCAGGGGCCGGCGACGGCGTTCGAGCTGGTGGCCCACGTGTTCCCGCGGTGGGACGCGATGCGGCTGTACCTGATGCTCTCGGAGGTGGTCGGCGCCTTGGAGGTGATGGAGGACCGGGGCGAGGTGCGGCGCGAGGACACGCGCGGCGAGCTCCGCTTCGCGCTCGCGTAGGCGGTGCCGACGGCGCATGCTCCCGTGAGGGGGACGTGATGAGCCAATTTCGCTGCACGTCGACGATGTTCGCGGCCGTGGTGTTGGGCGCCGGTTCCTCCGTGCTCGCCGCGGAGCCGTCAGGCTCGACCCGTCTCTTGTCGCTCGGCGCAGAGGTGTTCGTCACCGTCAGCCAGGAGCGCGCCCGCGACGCGGGCCTGGAGCTCTCGCCGAGCCGGCTCGCGACGATCGCCGAGTTGGCCTTGGCCGACGCCCGGCTCGAGGTCACGCAAGAGCCGTCTCGCCCAGGAACCGTGTGGCTCGAGTTCCACGTCACGACCGTGACCGTCCAGCACGGCGACGTGGTGCTCGTCACCCGCGCGACTGCTTCGGTGCAGGCTCGACTGGCCGACGGGTCAGAGGAGCGCCTCACGGTCTGGTCGTGGACCGGGAAGTCGATCCTCACCAGCGCGGAGGACGGGGCCTCGTTCGCCGAATCGGAAGTGCGGAACGGAGCGCTCGCCTTCGCACACGAGCTCAAGGCGAACCGACGACTGTGGGCTCCTGACGGTGGCGCTCACCGCTGACGGAGAGGGCGCGACCGACTCGCGATTGCCGGCACCCTTCGACAGCGCTCCGGGTGTACGGCAGCTCACCCCTGCGGCAGCGGCGTCCGCCCCGGCACCGGCTCGAGGTCCTTGGCCGAGCTCGACTTCTTCTCCGGCGGCTTCGGCTTGTAGACGCGCACCCGGTCGATGCGGGGGCCTTCCTTGGCGTGCACCACGAATGTCCACCCGTTCACCACGAAGCGATCGTTCACCTCGGGGATCGCGCCCGCCAGGTGCGAGAGGTAGCCGCCCACGGTCTCGAACTCGCCCTCGGGGAACTTGAAGTCGAACAGGCGCTGGAACTCCTCGCGCGGCGTCATGGCGTCGACCAGGAAGCTGCCGTCGGTCTGCTTCTCGTAGGCCTTCACCTCTTCGTCGAACTCGTCGCGGATGTCGCCGACGATCTCGGTGAGGATGTCCTCCAGCGTCACGATGCCGGAGAAGCCGCCGTACTCGTCGACCACCACCGCCATGTGGATGCGCTGCCGCTGCATCTCGCGCAAGAGGTCGCCGATCGACTTCACCCACGGCACGAAGGCCGCCGGGCGAATCAGGTCTTGCAGCACGATGAGCTCGGGGTTCTGCATCAGGGGCACGAGGTCGCGCACGTGCAAGATGCCCACGATGTGGTCGACATCTTCCTTGTACACCGGGATGCGCGAGTGGTTCTCCTCGGCGATGAGCCGAAGGATGTCCTCGTTGCTCGTGGACATCTCGATGCCCACCACCTCGGTGCGCGGCACCATCACGTCGCGGCAGGTCTTGTCCGACAGCTCGAAGATGGAGCGGATGAGCTGCGGGGCGCCCTTGTCGACCTCCTGGCGCTGCGCCTGGCGGATGAGCTGCTTCTCCAGCTCCTCCAGCGGCGGCGGCGGCGCCTGGAACGAGACCTTGGCGCCGAAGAGGCCCACCACCACGTTGAGCGGCACGATGAGGAGCTTCAGCATCGGGTAGAGCACCGCCACCGCGATCGTGGCCACCACGGAGAGGCCCACCGCGAAGCGCTCGGGCCTCTTCATGGCCACCGAGCGGAAGACGATGTCCACCACCGTGGCGGCGAGCGCGATGAGCAGCGCGGTGACCACCGGCGACAGCCAGGGCGTGAGCCAGTCGGGCAGGTACGGCGCCACCGCTTCGGGCAGCGGCGGCGGGCTCATCACGCTCAAGGCGACGGCCACGAAGCCGGTGAGCACCATGCCGGCGCGATAGGCCGCCGCCACCGGCTCCGGGTCGGCCTTGAGCCGCACCAGACGCCCGCCGCGCCGGGGAGATTCCTTGGCCAGCTCCCAGGCCCGGGCGTCGCTGATGCCCTGCAGCGCGACCTCGAGCGCGGCCAGGAGCCCGCGCCCGAAGATCAGGCCAGAGACGGCGATCCAGATGCCCCACGTCATGAGGTCGTTCTAGCAAACCCGTGCTCGGCGCGCCGAAAACGGGCGAAGTCTCGATGGGTTAGCGAACGATCAGGAGGCTCTCGGTCCCTGGGACGGCGATGAACAGATCGTGCGACCCGCCGAAGATCACCCCTGGGGAGACGCCCACGTCCGCCTGCTCGATGGCGTAGATGGGAACTGCGGTTCCGAGGGAGGTCGCGAGCGTGACGCTATGGAAATCACCAAAGACGCCCTGGGGGCCATACTTGGCGATGGTGAGGTAGACGAAGTTTCCGTCCGAGTGGACGAAGGCCACCGAGGCCGTGAAGACAAACTGGTTCTGGCCGGGGTAGCTGCCTGAGGCTGGCGTGGCGGCGGCGACGCCGAACGACGACCCGAACGGCGCGTTGGTGAAAGGGTCGACCTGGGAGCAGGCGCCCCCGAACTGGCAGAAGTGGAGCGCGCCAGAGTCGAACGCGAAGGCCCCCGCCATGCCCGAGGGGGAGGTGCCCATGGGCGCCGTGAAGAAGTGGGAGGGGACGGCGTTCGGAGGCGAGGTGAGGGTCCACGCCTGAGCCTGAGTCGAGAGGGCGCCGTTGGCCAGCGTGGCGAAGCGGACCTCCGGAGTGCCGCCGTCCGCGGTGACGAACACGAAGCCACTGCGCTCATGGGGGTTCGAGGTTCCAGCCGGGGTGAGGATCGGCGTGATGGAGGTGACCGGGAGCGAGGACGCCCCCGAGGCGCTCAGTGGGGGCATTCCGAGGACGCTGCCGATGCCGAGCTGGCTCGTGAAGAAGGTGGCCGGCTCCGGCACCCCGGTGTCGATGCTGGCCACTTCCAGCGGCGACGGGCTGTTCTGGACCGTCAGGGTGACGGGCGGGGGAAGGCTGCCGCTGGCGTCGGCGGTGAGGGATTGGCGGAACAGGGACGCACCGGAGGCGTAGTAGAGGGCCTTGCCGTACGTTTCGGTGACCAGGGAGACATGGGGGCTCAGCGTGGACGTGGTCGCGATGGTCAGGGGAATCGAGCGGCAGTTCAGGAGCTGGGTCTGAGATCTGGAGAGCACCCGGATCTCCTGCTTGGTCGGAAGGAACGCGAGCACCTCGTCGAAGCCGTCGCCGTCGAGATCACCCGCAGCGACCGCATGCACGTTGGCGCCAAAACCGTACCCGCCGTAGACGCCGCTCTGGAGTTGGTGGGTCGTGTAAGTGGGCTGCGGGGGGACTGTCGACCCAGACAGATTGCAGAAGGCGCTGCACCTCAGGCCTGTGTCGCAGGCCTTTTGGGGTCCGCAGGGCTGGCCACACGGGATCGGTTTCCCGCAGCCGTCATCGACGGCGCCGCACTGCGCGCCGGAAGGGCAGCTCGTGGTGGTGGGCGTGCAGCCCGCGTCGGCCGATCCGCCCGCGCCGCCGCCGGTACCGCCGCC
>JBBIOE010000108.1:0-24252 GCA_037443525.1 Archangiaceae bacterium
CGGCACCATCGGCTACGGCTCGATGTACCCGAGCAGCGTCGCCGCCGAGGTGGTGATGACCGGCGAGGCCCTGGTGAGCGTGGTGATGAACGCCATCCTCTGCGGGCTGGCCTTCGCGCGCTTCGCCCGGCCCACGGCGCGGGTGATGTGGTCCGAGGTCGCCACGGTGTGCGATCGCGACGGCGAGCCGATGCTGATGTTCCGCGTCGCCAACGAGCGGCTCAACCACGTGGTGGAGGCCAACGTCCACGTGACGATGCTGCGCACCGAGTTCACCCGCGAGGGCGAGCGCATTCGGCGGCTCATCGACCTGCCGCTGGTGCGCGACCGCTCGCCCTCCTTCGCGATGACCTGGACGGTGATGCACCCGGTGAGCGAAGGCTCGCCGCTCTACGGGCAGGGGCCGGAGGGGCTGAAGGCGATGCAGGCGGAGATCGTGCTCACCTTGACCGGCCTCGACGAGACGCTGGCGCAGGCCATCCACGCGCGGAACTCCTACGTCGCGTCGGAGATCGTCTGGGGCGAGCGCTTCGAGGACGTCATCATCCCCGAGGGGAGCGACGGGCGCTCGGTGCTCGACTTCGGCCGCTTCCACCTCACCCGGCCCTCGCCCCTGTCGTGGGAGAAGGTGGGGCTCGCGCCGCCCCTCTTCGCCGCCGCGCGCGCCCGAGGCTGACCGGGCCTCAGCGCTTGGGGCCCTGGCCCCGCAAGACGCGCACGAGGGTGGCCATCGCCTCTTCGATGCGCCAGGGCTTGGGGAGCACCGCGCTGGCGCCCAGGCGGCCGAGGTCGGCCTCGCTCACCGCGTCGGCCCGTCCGGACATCACCACCACCGGCAGCGAGGGCCTCAGCGTCTTGACCGCGCGGATCAGCTCCTCGCCGGAGAGCTTGGGCATGGTGAGGTCGGTCAGCATTCCGTCGAAGGCGTCGGGCGCCTTCTGGAACGCCTCCAGGGCGAGCACCGGGTCGTCGAACACCGTCGCCTGGAAGCCCATCGTCTCCAGCAGCCGGCCGCTGGCGAAGGCCATGCTCGGGTGGTCGTCGACCAGCAACAGCCGCTGCCCATCGCCGCGCGACGGCCCGGAGTCCTCGGCGCGCAGGGCGGGTAGGTACACCTCGAAGCGGGTGCCCTGGCCTGGCGCGGAGTCCACGAAGACGGCGCCGTGGTGCGAGCTGACCACCGACTGCACCACCGCCAGGCCCAGGCCCGTGCCCTCTCCGCGGGTGGTGAAGAAGGGCTCGAAGACGCGACGCCGGGTCGCCTCGTCCATGCCCACGCCGGTGTCGCCCACGGTGAGGTGCACGAAGGGGCCAGGGGTGAGGGGCGGCTTGCCCTGGGCGAGCTCGGGGCCGAGCTCCACCGCGTCCACTCCCACCGAGAGCGTGCCGCCCTGGGGCATCGACTGCGCCGCGTTGGTGACGAGGTTGGTCAGCACCTGCTGGAGCTGGACCCGGTCGCCGCGCACGGTGGTGGGCCCGGCGCCGCCCGAGTGCCGCACGGTGAGCCGGGCGGTCACCGGCGCGAGCAGGGAGAGGGTCTCGGACACCAGGGGGCCGAGCTCCACCGGCTGGCGCTCCATGGGGCGCTGGCGCCCGAAGGTGAGGATCTGCTGGGTGAGCTCCCGGCCCCGGGTGGTCGCCGCGAGGATGGCGTCGAGCACCTCGGCCACCTCGGGCGGCGCCTCGGAGACGCTGGAGGCGTGGGCGACGATGAGCGCCAAGAGGTTGTTCACGTCGTGGGCGATGTGGCCGGCGAGGCGGGCCAGGGCGTCGTTCTTCTGCGCCTCGGCCACCCGGGCCTCGAGCTCGCGCTGGAGCTTGTCGGCCTCCTTGACGCTGGTGATGTCGCGGGCCATCGACGCCAGGCGGTACACCCGGCCCTGCTCGTCGAAGAGCGGCACGATGGCGGTGGAGTAGTAGCGGGTGCCGGACGGCACCTTGAGCTCCTGCTCGTAGGTGATGGCCGCGCGGGCCTCGATGCACTGCCGGTAGCGGGCCATGAGGCGCGAGGCGGTCTCCGGGTGGAGCACCTCGGTGACGCTGTGGCCGATGGCGTCCTCGCGGGGGACGCCGGTGGTCTTCACCGTGGCGGGGTTGATGTCCTCGCAGACGATGCTGCCGTCCTCGCCCACCCGGTTGAGGACGATGTTGTCGCTGGAGAAGAGGAAGAGGTCGCGGAAGCGGCGCTCGGACTCGTAGAGCGCCGACTCGGCCTTCTGGCGCTCGAAGCTCTCCAGGGCGAGCGACACCAGGTCGGCCAGGGCGCCGGCGAGCATGGTCTCCTCGGCCGTCCACGGCGCTCGCAAGGCGCCCTCCTGGGCCTGGCGCTCCACGCACAGGGCCCCCACCAGCTCGCCGCGCAGGCGCACCGCCACGTCGAAGGTGGAGACGATGCGGTTCGGCCGGAAGTAGTCGGTGAGCAGCTCGCTCACCCGCTCGTCGTCCTCCACGTCGGCGACGGGGAGGAGCCGATCGTTGGCCAGGGCGGCGAAGTAGCTGGGGTGCTCGGCGAAGCCCACCTCGGTGCCGCCGGAGTGCGTCTGGTTCCCGGCGTCGTAGAGGTCGATCAGCCGCAGGTGGGTGCGCCCGGGGTTGGCGAGCCACACGCCGACCCGGCTCGCCTTCATGCCCACCACCGTGGCCTCGGTGATGTCGTGGAGCGCGGAGACGAGGTCGATGCCGCGGAAGTTCTTGCTCTTGGCCAGGCGCACCAGGGTCTCGATGGCGCGGCGCAGGCGGGCGGTGGCGGGGCGCTCTCCGTGGGCGTCGGCCTGGGCGCGCGAGGCCACCGCCACGGCGGCGGCCAGCCCCAGGTAGCCCGGCAGCACCACGAAGCCGTCGGCGCCGGCGTGCACCCAGGCGTCGCGGGCGGCGCTGTCGCCGAGGGCGGTGGCCACCAGCACGATGAGCCCCTCGTGGAGGTCGTGGAGCGAGCCAAGCCAGGGCGCCGAGGCGGAGAGGGTGGGCCCGGCGTTCACCACCACCAGCTCGAGGCCCGGGGTGGTGCGGGCGAGGCGAAGGGCGTCCTCGAGGGTCGCCGCGCGCGCGAGGTTCACCTTGTCCTGTGCCGAGAGGGCGCCCGCCAGCGCCGTCGCGTCGGCGCCGGCCTCGGCCACCAGCATCACCTGTCGCGCGAAGCTCACGTACCCCCCTTAAGGCTGTGACACGGCGGCGGCGGACCTTTTCACACCGCTTTGGCCCTGGCGACCGCGCGGCGCGGAAATCACGGCCCCTTGAGCGCCTCCTTGACGCGGGGCAGCTCGGGCGACGACGCCAGCTCCTTCTCCACGGCCTCGAGCAGCTGCCGCCGCGCCTCGGGGCGGTTCTGCTCCGAGAGCATGCGCGCCAGGTCGAAGAGGCCGGCGAGGCCGTTGTCTCCGCTGCTCATGGCGGCGAGCTGGTAGGTGGCGCCGGCGAGGGTGTCGCCGTCGGGGAGCACCCTCAGGCGCCGCGGCACGCCGGGGAGCGCCTTGAGCTCGACCAGCCGCGGGGCGCCCTTCACCACCACGGCCTCGGGCAGCGGCAGGACGCTCCTGGGCGAGGCGGCCTTCTTCTGGCGCCAGCTCTCCCAGGCGGCGCCGTCGAGGACCAGCAGGCTCCCGCGCTCCGGCGGCACCACCGCCACGGTGACGGTCTCCTGAGCGGGCGCGTCGACGCGGAACCAATCGGCGGCGGAGAAGGGCGCGTCGGGGCGAACGCCGGAGAGCCGGTCGAGCTCGGGCACGCGCGCGGCGGCGAAGCCGGTGAGGGCGCGGGTGAGGGGCAGGGGCTGGGCGGTGAGCTCGGTGTCGTTGGGCTCGGTCTCGCAGCTGCAGGGCGCCAGCGGCTCGAGGCGCAGCGTGTAGGGCACCAGGCTCTTCTCGCGCGGGGGGCGGTTGGGCTCGGTGCAGAAGGGCTTCTCCTCGACGCGGAGCCAGGCCCGGCCAGCCAAGAGGGCGAGGCCGTCGACGCGCTCGTCGCCGCCCAGGCCCACGTCGTCGAGGAAGAGCCTTCGCTTGAGCTTCTCGCCCTCGGCGGTCTTCTCCAGCTGGAGCACCTCGAGGGTGACGTTCAGGTCGGGCACGCCGGTGACGGTGGCGCGGTAGCTCTGGTCCCTGGGGAGCTCGAGCGTGTAGAGGTCGCGGTCCGCCTCGCCGCCGGAGCGGGCGTTGATGGCGCCGGTGACGTCGGTGGCCAGGGCGATGGGCGTGGCCCGGCCCGGGTCGTCGTTGGGCTCGAGCTCGTGCGAGGAGACGGTGACCTGGGTCACGGTGTGGAAGGCCTTGAAGGCCAGCGCCACGCCCCCGGCGAGGAGGGTGAGCGCGATGAAGGGCGCGAGGCCGCGGCGCAGGCGCAGGCGGGTCTCGAAGCGGTCGAAGTCCTCGCGGGAGAGCATCTTCTCCGCGAGCTCCTGGGGCATGGGGGTGAAGTCGTTGGGGGCGGCGCCCAGCTCCTTGCGGATGCCCTCCAGGGCGGCGCGCATCGCCTCGGCGTCGCCGAAGCGCTCGTCGACCTTCTTGGACAGGGCCTTCTGCAGCACGGCCTCGAAGGCGGGGCTGACCTGGGCCTCGGGGCGCACCGTGGCCACGCGCGGCACCGGGCCTTCGGCGTGCTGGGTGATGACGCTCATCGGCGTCGGGCCCACGAAGAGCTGGCGGCCGGTGACGAGCTCGAAGAGGAGCGCGCCCACCGAGTAGAGGTCGGAGCGCGCGTCGATGTGCTCGCCGCGAATCTGCTCCGGGGACATGTAGGCCGGGGTGCCGACGAAGTCGCCGGTGGTGGACTTGCGCCCCTCGGCCTCCTGGAGCTTGGCGATGCCGAAGTCGAGCAGCTTCACCTGGTCGTCGCCGGTCTTGCGACGCCGGAGGAGCATGATGTTGGCGGGCTTGATGTCGCGGTGCACCACGCCGGCCTCGTGGGCCTCGGCCAGCGAGGCGAGCACCTGCAAGCCGATGCCGGCGGCCTTCTCCTCGGCCATCGGCCCGTTGGCCTTCAAGTGCCAGGCGAGGTCCTTGCCGGGCACGTACTCCATGGCGATGTAGAGGGAGCCGTCGTCGAGCTCGCCGGTGTCGAAGACCTGCACCGTGTTGGGGTGGGAGAGGCGGGCGACGGCTCTTGCTTCCTGGAGGAAGCGGGCGGTGAGGGCCTTGTCGCTGGCGAAGTCGGGGCGCATCAGCTTGAGGGCGGCGATCTTCCCCATGCGCACGTGCTCGACCTTGTAGACGGCGCCCATGCCGCCCTCGCCCAGCTTCTCGATGATGCGGTAGCGCCCGTCGATGGGCAGGTCGCGCATCTCGCGGGGGAGGGAGTCGTTGCGGCCGCCGCCGCGGAGGTCGGCGCCGCAGGCGGGGCAGAAGTTCGGGCCCTCGTCGAGCTCCTTGGCGCAGGCGGGGCACAGGCGCGCCGGCCGCCCGGCGTCGGCCTTGGGCGTCGTGGGACGGTAGGTGTCTTCGATGCCGCCGCTCATGGAGAGGGCGCGAGGCTAGCGCATCGAGGAAGGGGCGGGCAGGGTGTGGCGGAGGTGCGCGGGCCCGCAGCCTTCGCGCCCGGGCCCGAAGCGGCGAAGCCTTCGCGCGGCGACCCGTAAGGCACGCCCGATGCTCTCCCCTACGGCATGACTGCCCCGCGCACCGCGTGCCTCGTCGCGCTGTTGTGCTCGGCGGTCGTCCTCGCGCAGGCCCCAGCGCCCGAGCCGCTGCCTCCGCCCCCGCCCATGCCGCCCACGGACTTCGCGCCTCCGCCGTTGCCAGCCGAAGAGGCGGTCCCCGCGCCGCCGCCCGCGCAGCCGCCGCGCTTCGGCCTGCACCTGGAGGCCGGCGTGCCTGACGGCATCGGCGCCTCGATCGTGGTGTCGCCGCTGGGCTTCTTGCGCCTGGAGGCCGGCTGGCTGAACAACGGCGTGGGCAACGGCGGCCGGGCGGGCGTCACCCTGGTGGCCTTCGCCACGGCCTTCGTGCGGCCGCTCTTCGGGGTGGACGCGGGCGCGGTGCTGGGCGGCCTGGGCGAGTGGCTGCCGGACCTCATCCCCGACCAGACCGTGCGCAACGTGGTGCGCGGGGCGACGGTGAAGTTCGTCAACGCGCAGGTCGGCTTCGAGCTCGGCTCGCGGAACGTCGCGCTCACCGTGCACCTCGGCGGCGCCTACGTCGACGTCGCCCTCTCCCAGCAGGCGCTGGTGCTCAACCCCGGCGCCGCCTCCTCGTCCTCGGTGAGCGGAGTGATGCTCAAGGCCTTCCTCCCCTCGGCGCGGTTGGGCCTGCTGGTCGCCTTCGGTTGACGCGCCGCGATGGGGTGGTGCCTCTCGGATGGAGTGGCGAGGCGACGAGCCACTCGAGGTGCGTACTTGCCGAAAGTAGATGAAACACGGACCGACAGTCCGCGCTCCCATCCGATTCGGCAAGCGCGGGGACCCCGAGGGTCTCCGGATTCCTCGCCGCCCCTGTTGCCCGCAGCTCCGATGGCTTCGCCCTTCTGGAGCTCGGCGGTCGTCGTAGGCCCTACTGGCTCTGCGTGTTCTGGACGAGCCGGCACTCGCCGCGGCAGACCAAGAGGTAGCTCGCCTGCTTGCCGCACCCTCGAACGCCGAACGTGTCGGCACTGAGGTGCTCGATGGACACGGCGCCGCGGTCGCATTGGAGATCGAACGCCGCCTGACGGCGCACGAGACTTCCGGCATCGAAGCCTTGGGGGTCTGGGCAGAAGTCGAAGATGTTGCAGCCGACGACGTAGCGCCGAAGCTGGTCGCAGCCTTCGACGTAGTAGGGCCCCGCCTTCGCGGTGCCCGCACTCGACACCGACAGCTTCTCGTCGGGACAGCTCATCTCCTGGGTCGCGCGGCTTCGAATCGCGAGAAGTGGACCCGCGCCGCAGCTCGACAACACCCCTACCGCCACAGCGAGCTCGAGAAGGTGTTTCACGCCGCCTGCATAGAAGCCGCCTTCGGAGGTGACAAGGCAGTTCTCCGGCGACGTCGCCGGCTTCGTTGGCGCCCTGCCCTTCCGGCGCGACGCGCCGCGTGCGCTCGCCCCCGCCCGTGAGCTACGAGGGGCGGATGCGGACTCCCGACGAGACCGGCCTCGAAACGGCCGACCCGAGCAAGAGCCTCGACGACGGGCAGCTCGAGGCCCCTTCGCCCCCGGCGTTCGAGCGCGGGCCCTTGGTGCTCACCGGCGTGGGCGCGCTCGTCGGCGCCATCTTCGCTGGAGTCAGCACCAGCGACTTCATGGCGCACCTCGATCGGCAGGTGCACGCCATCCACTGCTCCTTCATCCCCGGCGCGGGCCGCGAGCTGGGGGAGAGCGGCTGCAAGGCGGTGATGCTGAGCCCCTACAGCTCGTTCTTCCGCGAGAGCTTCTGGGGCGGGGTGCCGGTGAGCCTGTGGGCGCTCGCCACCTTCGCCTTCCTCGCCTACCGCGCCTGGCTCTTGGTGTGGAACCAGAGGGCCTCGCGCGCCGAGACCGGCTTCCTCTGGCTCGCCACCGCTCTGCCGGTCGCCATGTCCGTCCTCTACGGCGTGCTCTCGGTGGCCAAGGTGGGCGCGACCTGCAAGGTGTGCGTCGGCATCTACGTCTCCAGCGCGCTGGTCTTCGCCGGCGCGGCCTGGGCCCATCGGAAGAACCCGGCCCCGCCCGACCTCTCGCCGGACTTCGGCCGCCTCGCGCGCTGGTTCGCCGAGGGCGTGGCCTTCGTCCTGGTGCTGACGCTCACCTACCTCGCCACCGCGCCCTCGGGAGATCCGAAGGCCGCGCTCCAAGGCTGCGGCACCCTGGTGAGCGGCGACGACCCGGCGCAGGTGATGCTGCCGCTCCCGTCGGGCAAGGGCGGGGAGCCGGCCATCGAGGTGCTCGATCCGCTCTGCCCCGCGTGCAAGGCCTTCGACGAGCGGCTGTCGGCGAGCGACCTGAAGCGCCGCCTGGAGCTCAAGGCGGTGCTCTTCCCCCTCGACAACACCTGCAACTGGATGGTGACTGAGGCGCTCCACCCGGGCGCGTGCGCGGTGAGCGAGGCCTTGTTGTGCGCGGCGGGCCTCGGGTCCGGCCCCAAGGACGAGAAGGCCGCCACCGAGCTGCTCGCCTGGGCCTTCAAGAACCAGGAGTCCCTGCGCGCGCTGGCGGCGAAGGACGAGCCGGCCCTGCGGCAGAAGCTGGAGACGAACTTCCCCGCGGTCAAGGGCTGCCTGGGAAGCGCGCTGGTGAAGAACAAGCTCACCAAGAGCCTGCGCTGGGCGGTGGCCAACGCCATTCCGGTGCTCACCCCGCAGCTCTTCGTGGGCAACTCGCGCATGTGCGACGAGGACAGCGACCTGGGCCTGGAGTTCACGCTCTCCAAGATGCTCTCCAAGGCGGGGCAGAAGGCGCGGGAGAAGGTGAAGGCTTCGCCCAGGGCGGCCAAGGAGGGCACGCCATGACCAGCGCTTCCCGGACGGTGACGGCGTTCATGGTGGCCCTCCTGGTGCCGGTGGTGCTGGTGACGGCGTGGGCGGGCGCGGCCGGCCGTCGGCTCAGAGAGTCGTCGAGCGCGACCAAGGACGTGGCGGTGGCGAGCGCGTCGAACGACTCGTATTGCACGCCCACTCTCAAGGCCATCATCCGCCGGGTGGCGGGCGCGTGCGGGCTCATCGAGGGCGGCGGTGGCGGGCGCGGCTGCCAGCCGATGGAGGCGAAGAAGGTGGCGGCGCTCTCCGGCGACGACTTCAACGCGCTCTTCAAGCCGCTCTCCAAGCGGGCGGAGATCATCCAGTTCGACCTGGGCAAGGCGGAGCTCGACCCGGAGGCGATCGCCGCGGTGGAGAAGGCGTGGAGCGATCAGCGGGGCGCGAGCTTCTTCTTCGTCGTCTCGCGCGCGAGCCCCGACGGCGCGGCGGACTTCAACGAGACCCTGAGCCGCGACCGCGCCAAGGCCGTGCTCGGGCACCTGGGAGAGAAGTTCAAGGACGAGGACCTGAAGAACCAGGTGGGCCTGTTGTGGCTGGGCGAGCAGTACGCGCAGCTGGGCGACGAGTTCTGCGGGTGGAACCGCTCGCGCACCGCCGCCTGCACCGCCCAGGACATCAACCGGAGCGCCTTCGTGGCGTGGATCGACTGTGCGCTCTGAGCTCGCACCGTTCACCGGGTCGATGCGGATCTTCCCGTTCACCCTGAGCGGAGTCGAAGGGTGCCGTCTTCCGTTCGCGGCCCTCGCGGCCGTCCTCCTGCTCACCGCCTGCGACGAGAAGAAGGACGGCCCGGCGCCGTCGCGCTTCGCGGCGGTGAAGAAGAGCGCCGCGCCTTCCGCCTCGGCCTTCTGCGAGAAGAGCTACCCGGCCACCGGCGAGGGGGCGCGGGCGTACCTGCCGCCGGCGACGAGACCCTTCGGCGCTCCGGGCAGGCCCGCCGCCGGCTGGCGCTGGGTGAACGTGTGGGCCACCTGGTGCCAGCCCTGCGTGGAGGAGATGGGCGTCCTCACCCGCTGGCGCGACGCGCTGGAGGGCGAGGGCCTGCCGGTGACGATGGAGTTGGTGAGCATCGACGACGACTCCGCCGAGAGCGCCCTGAAGGCCTGGCGGGAAAAGAAGCTGCCGGGCGCCATCTCGTGGCTGCGCTCCGAGGCGGACCTGGGCCCCTTCCTCGACGGCCTGGGCGTCGAGCGCGGCGCGGCGATACCGATTCACGCGCTCGTCGACCCGACCGGGGCCTTGCGCTGCGTGCGGGTGGGCGCGATTCACGAGGCCAACTACGGCCAGGTGCGCGACGTGCTCGCGGGGAAGTGAGCGCGGGCTCGGGCGCCAGTGCCCGCTTCGGCGCTCGTCGCCGTCGTCGCGCGGTGCGGCTCGGAGCGGAGCTTCGCATCGGCCCCCTACCGTCGGCGCGTCGGCCACGGTGAGTGGCCAGAGCTGATCCCGCTCCGTCGCGCATCGCTCGCCGTCGCGAGGCGCGGTCCACGCGGCCTGGAGCGGTCTCGACTCGGGACTCTCTCGAGCGGAGCACGAACGCCCTGCGCCAAGGTCGCGCACCGCCGTGAGGTCTCGGGTGCGGCGTGCCCCACGTACACGTCAGCGCCGCCGCGGCGCGGAGTGGCGCGGCGTGACCGTCGACAACCCGGCGGACGCGGAGCCGCACCCGCGGGACACGCGCGACACCTTCGCGGTCGGGCGCACCCACCGGCGCGCGGCTTGCTCGGTCTCTTTGGACGGAACCTGAGGACGGTGACCTCCCGCCTCCTTCCCCGTCGGACAGGTCTTCGAGGCCGATCTCCGCGCCGACGCTGCGTCACCTGGCACGAACCACGCTCGGTCGATTCCTCGACCTCTTGCCGCCGATCCTCCGCCAGCCGGGGCCAACGCGGTCGCCCGAGAGCTCGTCGAGGGCTGCCGAGCCGGTTTCGAGGCGCAGGAGGAGCGGCCATCGGCACCCTCCGACGCGCTCCGACTGATCCGCGCACGCCGTCGCCGCTGAGGCGCGGCTCTTGCTCCCTCCCGCGGCATGACGAACGGGCCGTGGACGCGTCGGGCCTGCCCAGCGGTGGCGGTGGTGGCCGTGGTGCTGGCGTCCGCCTGTGGCCCCGAGCGGAGCCCGGCCACCACCCTCCCCGCGCGAGCGCTCGTACCGCGGAGCTTCGTCGGGGCGCGCACCGCCATCCGCCACCTGGTGGTGGTGGAGCAGGAGAATCACACCTTCGACGCGTACTTCGGCCGCTGGTGCACCGGCCCCGCGGGCGTCGCCTGCACCTTCGGCCGCGCGTGCTGCGAGGCGGCGCCCGAGCGCGCCGGCGAGTGCGGCATCGGCGTGCTCGACGACGCGGAGAACGGCGTGCGCGACCCGGCCCACCCCGCCGCGCCGGTGCTGGCGAGCATGCACCTGACCGCGCGGGGCTTCTCCATGGACGCCTACCCCTGCGAGGCGGTGCGGGTGGCGGCCGCGCCCAGCGGCGACTACGCCAAGGTGCTCGCGGAGCGCGGCCCCGAGGCGGTGTCCCGGGACTTCCCGCTGCGGCCCTACCACCTGCTCGCCGAGTCGGGCGCGCTGGCCGACCGCTACTTCCACCCCATCGTGGGCGCCTCGAGCGCCAACGACATGTTCTTCGCGCGGGCGGCCTTCATCTTCGAGGACAACCGCGCCCTCCCCTCGACGCGGACCTACGTCGACCTCACGCTCGGCGACTTCCTCGACGCCGCGCGCGTGTCCTGGCAGGTCTACGCCGAGGGCGTGGAGGGCGGCGACGTTCCCTACGACCCGTCGGACAACCCCTTCGAGTACTACGAGCGCACCCGGGGGCGGGTGCTCGACGCGCGCGCCTTCTTCGACGCGGCCGAGCACGGCGCGCTGCCGGCGGTGAGCCTGGTGCGCCCTCACGCGCTTGACTCCGAGCACCCGGGCGGTGGCATCACCATCAGCGCGGGCGAGGTCTTCGTGCAGTCCATCGTCGACGCCGTCACTCGCTCGCCCCACGCCGACGACACGCTGCTCCTGGTGACCTGGGACGAGGGCGGCGGCTTCTGGGACCACGTCCCGCCGCCGCTCAGCCTCGCCGACGGGACGCTCCTGCCGAGGACCGAGTTGGTGGGAGCCGGCCGCCGGGGCGACTGGAGCACGCTCCAGAGCGGCGCGCGCGTGCCCGCGACCACCGACGACCCGGAGTACTTCTCGGCGGGCGGCCTGGCGGCAGGGCAGGAGGTCTACGGCACGCGGGTGCCGCTCTTGGCGCTCGGGCCCTTCGCGCGGAAGGGCGCCATCTCACACGTGGTGCTCGAGCACTCGTCGGTGGTGAAGTTCGTGGAGTGGAACTGGCTGGGCGGCGTCACGCTCGGCACCCGCGACGCGCACGTGAACAACCTGGGGAGCCTGCTGGCGCCCGAGCTCGGCGTCCCCGAGGCGGCCTGGCCCTGATGGCAGCGGCTTTTGCCCGCGCTACGCTCGACCGTCCATGACTCCTGGCGAAAAGAGAATCCTCGAGGCGTTGGTGGCGGTGGCCTGGGCGGACGGGAACTTCGAGGCGCCGGAGGCCAGCGTGCTCGACGCGATGTGCTCGGGCTTCGGCGCCACCGAGGCCGAGAAGCGCGAGCTGGTCGCCTACGCGAAGGTGAAGCGGGCCCTGGAGGACGCGCCGCTCGTGACGCTCGAGCCCGAGGACAAGGAGATTCTGCTCGCCAACGCCGCGGTGCTCACCCACGCCGACGGGGTGCAGTCGGAGCCGGAGAAGGTGCTGCTCGCCCGGCTGTCGGCGCTGCTCGGCTTCGGCGAGGCCGAGGCCAGGGAGATCATCGACGCGGCTCGAGACGGCACGCTGGAGCTGTCCAGCCGCATCCTCGAGGACGCGGACTGACTCGGTCCCTTCGGCTCAGGGCGCGCTCGCTCTCGGCGCAGGAGGCGTGGGGCGTGGTCTTGGGCGGCGCCGGGCAGCCGACCAGCCCCAGCGCGGACAGGGGAGACAGCGCGAAGACGACGCGGACGCAGGAAGGCGCCACCGCCCCATCCTGCCGCATTCGGCCGCTCACTGGGTCTTCAGGCTCGCCCGGTGCTGCGCGTCGCCGCCCTGGGTGCCCCACTGGGCGAGGGTGGCCGACCCCGAGGCCACCGGCATGCCCACCAGCATGCGGCTGGTCGGGTAGCCGAGCCCGGAGAGGTTGTCGTCGACCGTGAGCACCGGGCTGCCGGTGGTGGAGAGCGCCTGGGGGAGGAAGGTGAGCGAGCCGAAGGAGTCCCAGGGAAGATTGCCCGGCGCGGAGACGCGGAAGGCCAGGGTGGGCGTGGCCAGAGAGGCCAGCTGCAGGCCCACCAGCGTGGCGGGGTTGGTCTTGGAGTCGATGAACCACAGGAGCCCGTCGCTGGTGAGCAGGTGGTTGGCGCCGCTGAGCGAGTAGGTGTTGGAGGAGAACCCGGCCACGGTGCCGGCCGGGGTGAGGGCCACGATGTTGTTGAGCTGGCCGGAGAGTGCCAGGGCGTTTCCGGCCGCGTCGACGAGGAAGCCCCAGGAGCCCGAGGCGGCCACCTCGGTACGCGACGCGACCCCCGCGGCCGACACGCGCAGCACCGAGCTGGCGTTGGCGTTGGCCTGGCCCAGGTAGAGCACGTCGGTGGTGCTGGAAGGCACCTTGCCCATCGCGGGGCGCGCGCCGGGGACGAAGGCCACCGGGGGCGTCGAGGTCCACAACAGGTTCCCGGGCCGGGTGGCGCCCACCGGCTGCGAGGTCAGCCCGTCGGGGTGCCAGGCCTGCACCGAGCCGTCGCTGCACACGTGGTAGGCGGTGCCGTCGCTGCCCACCATCATCCAGGTGCCGCCGAGGGTGGCGGGCTCGGTGCAGCCGGTGTTGGGCTGCTGCCAGAAGACGGCAGGGGTGCCGAGGGCCGCCGCCTGCGCGTCGAGCGCCCACAGCTTGCCCTGGGAGGACATGAAGACCGCCGGCTTCTTGGCGCCAAGGACGTCGAAGACGCCCTGGGCCATCGCCGGCACCGAGGTGCTGCCGACGAGGGAGAAGGTGTTGAGCGTCTTCCACCCACCGAAGGCCAGGGGGCTGACCACCGCCGTGTAGAAGGTGTTTCCGCCGTTGGAGTCGACGAAGAGCACGTCCTGGGTGCCCACGCGCATCACCATCGGCAAATTCGAGAGGTAGAGGGCGCCCGGCGCGGCGGGGGAGGTCCACAGCGGCGTGCCGTCCGAGGCGTAGGCGTGAACCGCCGGCGGGCTGGCGGAGTCGAAGGCGTAGAGGGTGCCGTCGGTGCCCATCACCTGGGAGGAGGTGGCGTTGAGGGTGCCGGTGCCGATGGGCTGGAGCCAGCTGCCAGTGCCCAGGGGGGTGGGGGTGGCCCGGCAGAGGCCCTGCACGCAGGCCTTGCCCGCGCCGCACTCCGCGGTGGTGGAGCAGCAATTGGGGTTGGTGGCCCGGTCGCAGGCGAAGCAGGTGCCGGCGTTGCACACCTCGCCCGCGCGGCAGGAGAGGTCCACCGCGCACGGTGCGCAGGTCGCCAGCGAGCAGCCCTGGCCCGCGGAGCAGTCGGCGGCCGACCGGCAGCTGCCGATGCAGCGGCCCAGCACGCACTGCTGGGTGGCGCCGCAGTCGGCGGTGCTCTGGCACTGGTAGGCGGGGGCGCACATGCGGTTGCCGAGGTCTCCGCCCACGCCCCAGGCCGGGGCCCTTGGGACCAGCGAGGGACCGGGCAGGCCCAAGCCCGCCACCTGCACCAGCGAGCCGAGGCTGGTGGCCGTCACCAGGTCCATCACGCCGCCGTCGTACACGCCGCCGTCCTGAAGCACCGCCGGCAGGGCGGAGAAGAGCGGGTAGGCGTTGGAGAGCGCGGTGGTGGCGGTGCCCACCTGCCACTTGAGGGCGGCGGCGCCGGGAACGCCGTTGGTGACGGTCATCCCCGCCAGGCCCCAGAGGTTCGAGCCGATGGGGTACGTCGCCACCAGGGTACCGTCGCCGGCCTGGGTGAGGGTGAACAGCTGGGCGGGCAACGGCAGCGTCACCGTGGCCAGGGTCGAGCCGTCGAGCAGCGATAGCTTGGTGAGCTTGTTCACTCCGCCGACCAGGAAGTGGCCTGCGCCCTGGGCGTCGATGAAGGGCGGTCCGTAGAGCCCGCCGAAGGTGGGGAGGTGGAGCTTCGCGGTGGGCGTGGGCACGCCGCTCGACACGTCGGGGATGAACAGCGCGAGCAGGGGGGCGCTGCCGACGGTGGAGGTGGTGACGAGCAAGTCTCCCGCCAAGGGGCCGGTGAGCCCGGGCGGCCGCCAGACCATGGCGTAGGTGACCGAGAGGGTGATGGGGTACGACCAGGCGATGACGTCGTTGATGGGGTCGACCCCGTACACGCCGTTGCCGCAGACGGCGTACACCCACTGGGTGCCGCCCACCACCGCGCCCATGTTGCCGCCGCAGGGCCCGAGGGCGATGTCCCGCTGCTTGGAGCCGTCGGCCCAGACGATCTTCAGGCCCCCGCCGAAGTTGTCGGTGCGGACGAACTGCGGCACTCCGCCCACCATCGACACCGCGCTGTTCTGGGTGGAGCCGGGCATCGTCCACACCACCGCCCCGGTGTCGGCGCGGTGGGCCACCACGTTGTTGCCGTTGGTGCCGGTGACCGAGACGAAGAGCTCACCGCCGGGGAAGCCGGGCGCCGGCAGCACCAGGCCGCCGTTGGGGGGGCCGTAGGGCCGGCCGCCGCCGATGGAGTCGGACACCCGCCACACCTTCTGGCGGCTGGCGTCCAAGGCCAGGCTGAAGGAGCCCTGGGTGGAGTTGTTGGCCGACAGGTAGAGCTGGCTCTGGCCCGCCACCATGGTCGGCGTCGCGCCGGTGCTCACCGGGTAGGCCTCGGTGTAGGGCGCGGAGGACAGGGGCATCGGCCCCACCTGCGCGCACTGGTTGGCGACGCAGGTGAAGCCCGCCGCGCAGGGCGCGTCGTTGGGGGTGGCGCCGAAGAGGGTGCAGCTGCCGCTGACGCAGGCCCCGCCCGCGCACACCTTCCCGCTGGCGAGGCCGCCGCACTGGGTGATGTTGGTGCAGGCCGAGCAGCTGTGGGTGGCCTGGTCGCAGTAGTTGGAGCCGGGGTTGGCGGTGCTGCCGGCGCAGTCGGCGTTGGTGCGGCAGTTGCCCACGCAGAGGTTGTTCACGCACACCTGAGTGGCGGAGCAGTCGGCGTTGGGGTCGGGCAAGGCGCCGTGGCAGGTGGCGCTGACGCACTTGTTCGACACGCACAACAGCCCGTTGCCGCCGCACTGGGCGTCGGTGGTGCAGCTGGTGCAGGAGTAGTTGAGGCAGGCGAGCCCGTTGGTGCACTGAGCCTGGGAGAAGCAGGTGCCCAGGTGGCAGCTGCCGGCGGCGTCGCAGACCCGGTTGGCGCCGCCGCAGTCGGCGCTGTTGATGGTGGCGATGGGCGAGCAGGGTCGGCAGGTGTACTGGGCCGCGGCCGGGTTGGTGGCGGAGAGCTCGCAGATCTGCGAGCCGCCCGAGCACCAGGAGTTGTCCTTGCAGTTGGCCGTCTTGCAGCGGCCGGAGAGGCACAGCTGCCCGGTGGCGCACTGGGCGTCCTGAGAGCAGGGCGTGCACGTGTTGGACACGCACACCTGGCCCGAGAGTCCCAGGGACGCGCAGTCGGCGGCGGTGCTGCAGTTGCCGGTGACGCAGCGCAAGGTGGCGGCGTCGCACACCTTGGTGGCGTCGGCGCAGTCCGAGGTGCGGGCGCAGGGCACGCACTGGTTGGTGGAGTCGCACACCTTGCCGGCGTTGGCCCCGGAGCAGTCGGCGAGGGTGTGGCAGACGCCAGGCTGGCAGCGCAGGCCGGCGCCGGTGGGCACGCAGATGCTCCCCGAGGCGCAGTCGGAGTCGCGGCCGCAGGGGCCGCAGAGGTTGTTGAGGCACACCTGGCCGGCGCCGCAATCGGCGGGCTGGCGGCAGTCGCCCTGCACGCAGGCGCCGGCGAGGCACAGCTGGCCCAGGCGGCAGTCGCCGTCCTGGCCGCAGGTGGTGCAGACGTGGCTCAGGCAGGCCTGGGTGGCGGGGCAGCCCAGGTTGGTGTGGCAGCTGCCGGTGAGGCAGACGCCCAGCTCGCAGATGCTGTTGGGGCCGCACTCCGAGTCGGTGGCGCAGTCGCCGCAGCCCTGCGGCAGGCAGGCCTTCCCCGCCGGGCACTGGGAGCGGTTCTGGCAGTGGGTGCAGGCGCCGGAGGCGTCGCAGATGAGCGAGGGGTCCTGGCACTGAGCGCTCGTGGTGCAGGCGCCGCACGCACCGCCCTGGCACACCTGGCCGGCGGGGCAACCGGCGTTGGTGGCGCAGTCCTTCCGGCACAGGCCGTTCACGCACGACGAGCCCGTCTTGCACGGGGTGGTGGCGTCGCAGCCGACGCAGAAGTGGTTCACGCACAGCTTGCCCGAGGCGCACTCCGCCTCGGTGAGGCACTCGCCCACGAAGCCGCCGTCGAAGGCCCCGGCGTCGGGCGCTCCGGCGTCCACCGGAGGAGCGCCCGCGTCCTCCACCACCTGGGCGATGCCCAGGCCGCCGTCGAATGGGGTGTTGGTCTCGGAGAGCCTGGAGAAGACCAGCGGGCTCGCCAGCGCCACCTCCACTCCGGCGCCGATGGCCAGGTTGGGCACGCGCACGTCGGGGTAGCCGTCGTGCGAGGCCACCAGGGTGTAGAGGTCGGCGGGCAGCGCGGAGAGGCGGAAGACGCCGGCGGCGTCGGTGGTCGTCTCGGCGGCGCTCGCTTGCGAGGTGACGGAGACCGCCCTCACCTTCACCCCGGAGAAGTCGGCCGCGCCCATCACCACCACCGAGCCGGAGAGCGCGCCCGGCGAGGCGGACATCGCCTCGGGGAAGAGGAGGAGGTCGGCGGCGCTGGTCACCACGCCGCCCTGCAGCTCGAGGTCGCTGGTGGTGGCGGGCATGAAGCCGGTGCGGAAGGCCGACACGCGCACGGTGCCGGCGGGCAGGTTCCTGAGGGTCCAGGTGCCCGGGTCGCCGCTGTTGGTGATGAAGTCGGTGCCGGGCACGAAGACCAGCACGCCCGCGTTGCCTCGCTCCTTCCCGTCGACGAGGGCGCGGCCGCCGAGCTGGGCGTTCTCCTGCACCGAGACGTCGCCCACCGAGCGGGTGGCGCCCCGGGTGGTGCCGACGCCGGAGACCAGGCGCTGGCGCAGCAGGTCGTTCTCCCCGCGCGCCGCGACGTAGAGCTGGAAGCTTCCCTCGGGAAGGGGGCCCACGGTGAAGCCGCCCAGAGCGTCGGTGACCACGTGGAGGTCCGTGCCCAGGACCGTCACCGAGGCGCCGGCGAGGGTCTGGCTCTGGTCGGTGCCCGGCACCGCCTGCACCACGCGGCCGGAGATGAAGCTCTCCGAGCTCGGCTGCGGGGGAATGGTGACGTCGCGGGTGCAGGACGAGACGACGAGCGCCGCGACGGCGGCGTGGACCCAACACGACGATGGCTTCATCGAGGACCCCACAAGCAAAGGACCGCCGTAGGGCGCCCTAACACGAAGACGCGCGAACTGACGAGCGACAGCGGCGCCGGCGAGCGCCTCAGCGCCGCAGCGGCCGGGCCTTCACCGCCCGCGCTCCGGCCATGAGCCGGTTCACCTGCGCGAAGTGCTCCGCCTGCTTGAGGGTCTCGAGCAGCTTGGCGGGCGCGTAGGGCTTGATGAGCACCAAGGCGTGCGCGCTCTTCTTCCGCGCGTCGCTCAGGAGCAGGTCTCCGGAGCGCGTCACCAGCACCGAAACCAGGTGCGGGTGCAGCTCCGTGGCCCGGTGAATGAGCTCCAAAGCGTCCATGCCCGCAAGCTTCGAGTCGGCGCACAAGACGTCGACGCGTCCTTCACGAAGGCGCAGCAGGGCGCCGCTCGAGCTCCGCTCGGCCATCACGCGGAATTCGTCGCAGACGATGGCCGCGGCGGTCTCCAGCACCGAGGGCTCGTCGTCCACGAGGAGCACGGTCGACTGGGGCGTGGGTGAGGTGTTCGGCATGCGCCGCGGCGCAGCAAGAAGCGCTCCGCCGAGCGACGCTGGGGGCCGCGGGTCGCGGTCGAGCAAGAGCTGCGTCGGGCGACCCAGCCGCCGGCGCCTGGACCTTCGTACGTTCAGCGCGCGCTCTGCATCGCGGCCGCGAGCTCGCGGTCCAGGGCCTCGCGCTTGGCGCGCTCCTCGGCGGCCAGGCGGGCCTCGAGGTCGTCGAGGGAGGGCGCGCGCGGCGGCGGCGCGAGGGCTGGCTGCCTTGGGCCCCCGAAGAGGGCCCGGAACAGAGCGATGGCGCCCATCACCAGCGCCACCACCACCGCCACCTTGAGGGCCATCACGCCCAGGGCGAAGGTGAGCGCCAGCGCCCAGGCGAGCAGGGCCAGGGCCGGCGGGCCGAGCACCACCACCGCCACCACCGCCAGGAGCACCTTCAACCACTTGGGCATGTCGTTCGAGCGCACGCGAAAGGTACGGCCGGGTCCCGAGGCCATTGCGGCCGGGCTCCGAGTTCACTACGCGGCGCTGGCGCCCGAAATCCGAGGCGCCAAGGAGTCATCGATGCGCTGGCATTTCGTGGGTCTGGGGTTCGTGGTGGGGCTGATGGCGGCGAGCTTGAGCTGCGGACCTTCGCCGAAGAAGTGTCTGCCCTCGAACTGCAACGGCTGCTGCGCGGCCGACGACACCTGCAAGGCCTTCCCGTCCGACACCACCTGCGGCGTCAACGGCGCGGTGTGCGTGAGCTGCTCTGGCGGCACCACCTGCGTGGCGGGCTCGTGCGTGAAGGCCGACGGCGGGACGGGCGGAGGGGCCACCGGCGGCGGCTCGGGCGGCGGCGCCACCGGCGGCGGAACCGGCGGAAGCTCCGGCACCGGCGGCTTCGTCGGCGGCACCGGCCTGGTGATCAACGAGATCGACTACGACCAGCCCCTCAGCGACACCGACGAGTTCGTCGAGCTCCTCAACACCGGCAGCTCGGCGGCGAGCCTCACCGGCGTCTCGCTCGTCTTCGTCAACGGCAGCAACGGCAACGAGTACGCGCGCGTGCCGCTGGACAGCTACGGGACCCTGGCCTCGGGCGAGTACTTCGTGGTGGGCAGCTCCTCCGTCATCGCCACGCTGCCCGGCGGCGTCCGCAGCGCTTCCCTCGCCAACCCCCAGGACAACATCCAGAACGGCGCCCCCGACGGCGTGGCCCTGGTGCAGGGCACCACGCTCCTCGACTCACTCTCCTACGAGGGCGCCACGAGCTGGGACGCGGGCACGGGGCTCATTCCGCTCACCGAGGGCGCGGGCAGCACCGCTTCGCTCGCCGACAGCAACGCCGACGCCGGCTCGCTGGCCCGCCTGCCCAACGGCCAGGACACGAACTCCAACGCCACCGATTTCGCCTTCACCCCCACGCCGACGCCGGGCCGCGCCAACCAGTAGCGGCGCGACCGTCACACCTGGCCGAGCAGCTCCGTCTTCTTCGCCTCGAACTCGGCGTCGGTGATGACGCCCTTGGCCTTGAGCTCGCCGAGCTTCTCCAGCTTCTCGAAGACGGCGGCGGCGTCCTTCTTCTGGGTCGCCTCCTTCGCCACCTCCTCGCCCCGGCGGTACTCGGCCTGGTACTGCCGGCGCGCCGCCTCGACGTTCAAGTCGGTGAGGGTGCCGCCGGCCTCGAGGTGCGTGTGCACCACCCGGCCCACCGCCCAGGTGGACGCCCCGGAGGCGATGGACATCGACACCCCGCCGAGGAGGAACCCGAAGCCGGGAATGGCCTTGAGGGCCGAGGCGCCCAGGCGCGCCACCGCCCCGCCGGTGAGCGCCCCCACCCACATCTTCCCGGTGGCCTCCTGGTAGCTCACCCCGTGGAGCGTGCAGAGCTGGCGGATGAGGTCGACCTGAATCGCCGTCACCGCGAGGAAGTCGAGGACCGGTACGGGGACCAGGCCCGCGCCGACGCTCCACAGCACGTGCTGCCGAATCACCTGCTCTGCGCCTTCCGCCATGGCCTGTCCCTCCCGGACGCTTCGGACGGTAGCAGGCCCCGCGCTCCACGCACGTGGGCCCTCGGTCGCTCGCCGCGCGCCTGGCGGTGATCAATGCGGCTGGAACGCACGGCTTTCGCCCTGGGGCGAGGGCGCAGGGGCGGTGGCGCGCGCCTCGGGTGGCTCCGGTTCTTGCACCGGGCTGTGCGCCGTCGCTCTCGTGGCCCTGGAGGCTCTCATGCGCTCGCTCCGACTCGCCGTGTTGGTGACGTGCGTCGCGTCGGTGGCCCACGCCGAGCTCTCCCCGGCGCACCAGGTGGCGGCGCTCCAGTCCGCGATGCGCCAGCAGTGGGGCGAGCACCTGTTCTGGGTGCGCGAGGCCGCGCGGGCGACGGTGCGGGGCGAGTCGGCCGCCGCCACCGAAGCCGAGCAGGAGGTCGTCACCAACCTCCTCGAGATGGCGCGCAGCCTCGAGCCCTTCTACGGGAAGGCGGCGGGGGAGAAGCTCTTCATGCTGCTCAACGGCCAGTGGAGCGGCATCCGGGCGCACGCCAGGGCGGTGAAGCGCGAGGACCAGCCGGCCCAGGAGGCCGCGCTCAAGGCGCTCAACCGGAACGCCGACGCCATCGCCGCCTTCTTCGCCGACGTGAACCCGAACCTGAAGATGGACGCGGTGCGCCCGATGCTCCTCACCCAGGTCGGCCACCACGGCGACCAGGACCTGCAGCTGATGCAGAAGGCCTACGCCGACGAGGCCCGCACCTGGCAGGTCCTGCGCACCGGCGCCCTCGCGCTGGCCGACACCCTGGGCGAGGCCATCGGCAAGCAGTTCCCCGAGAAGCTCAAGGACGTCTCGGCGACCCGGTAGCGATGGCTTGGGGCTATGGTTCCGCGGTCAGCCCGGCCGTCGCCGGACGTCGCGCCCCCGCCATGCCCCAAAGCGAGTCGTCGACCTACCGGCCTCCGAGCGCGCGCGACCTCTTGCGCTTGGCGGTGCCCATCTTCCTCTCCCGCGCCAGCCAGACCGTCATCGGCATGTCCGACGTGCTGCTGGTGGGCAAGCTCGGGCCCGAGGCCATCGCCGCCACCGCCACCGGCGCCACCAACGCCTTCACCATCCTCATCTTGCCGATGGGGCTCACCTTCATCGTGCAGAGCTTCGCGGCGCAGTACTTCGGCAAGAAGGACCTGGCCAGCGCGCGGCGCTACGGCTGGTACGGGCTGGTCCTCGCGCTCGCCACCGAGGTGCTGGCCCTGGCGTCGCTCGGCGCGATCGGCCCGGCGCTGGCGCTCTTCCCCTACGAGGCGCCGGTGCGCGCGGCGATGAGCGCGTACCTCACGGTGCGGCTCGTCTCCGGCGGCGCGGCCATCGGCATCGAGGCTTTGGGCGCGTACTTCGGCGGGCTGTCGCGCACCGTGCCGGCGATGGTGGCGAACCTGGTCGCGATGACGCTCAACGTCGCCTTGAACGTGGTGCTCATCGACGGGCTCGGGCCGATTCCCGCGCTCGGGGTGACCGGCTCGGCGCTCGCCTCGTCCATCGCCACCGCCGTCGCCTTCGCCGGGCTCTTCGCCTACTTCCTGGTCGACGGGCGCGAGGTCGAGAAGACGCCCCTCAGAAGCCGCGAGCTGGTGCGCCTGCTTCGCTTCGGGCTGCCCAGCGGCCTCAACTGGTTCTTCGAGTTCCTGGCCTGGGTCTTCTTCGTCAACGTGGTGGTGGCCGGCTTGGGCACCGTGCAACTGGCGGCGTGGAACACCGTCATTCAGCTCAACGCCGCGTCCTTCATGCCGGCCTTCGGGCTGGCCAGCGCGGGCGCGGTGCTGGTCGGCCAGGCCATCGGCGCGGAGCGGAAGGACGACGTGCCGCGGCTGGTGAAGATGACGCTCTGGGCGGCGGCGGGGTGGCAGGGCGCGGTGGGGCTCCTCTACCTCGCCTGGCCCGCGCTCCTCCTCGGCGCCTTCGCCAGCGGCCCCTCGGCCCGCGAGTTCGTCGAGCTGGGCGCGCGCATGTTGATGGTCTCGGCGGCCTGGCAGCTCTTCGACGCGACGGTGAACACCCTGGCGGAGTGCCTGCGCGCGGCCGGCGACACCCTCTTTCCCCTGGTGGCGCGCCTCGCGGTGGCCTGGGGCCTCTTCGTGCCGGGCTCGGTGTGGCTGGTGCGGTACCAAGGCGGTGGAGAGGTGGGCGCCGCGGCCTGCCTGGTGGCCTACCTCGGCGTCTTGGCGGTGGTGCTCGCCGCGCGCTTCCGGTCCGGGCGCTGGCGCGAGGTGCAGCTGGTCGAGCCGAGCCTCGTCGAGCCGGCGGCCGAGGCGCCCGGCTCTTCGTCGGCGTGAGCGCCGGCGACGGAAGTCCCGAGCCGGCTCACGCCTGGCGCTGAGGCTCGCCTCGGACCGCGCCCAACGACCGTCGGGCGCGCCGCTTGGGGGACGGGTCCTCGCCGCCGCCCTCGAGAACCGCGCCGAGCAGGGCCACGATGATCGGCCCCTGCGCCGGAGGGAGCGTCGACGCTGCTGGCCTTTAGAACGGCGCCGCTACGCCGGCCGCGCCGAGCAGCGCCACGATAATCGGCCCCCGCGCCGGAAGGAGTGTCGACGCTGCTGGCATTTAGAACGGCGCCGCCACGCCGGTCGCGCCGAGCAGGGCCACGATGATCGGCCCCTGCGCCGGAGGGAGCGTCGACGCTGCTGGCCTTTAGAACGGCGCCGTCACGCCGGCCGCGCCGAGCAGGGCCACGATGACCGGGCCCTGCGCCGGGGAGCGTCGACGCTGCTGGCCTTTAGAACCGCGCCGCCACGCCGGCCGCGCCGAGCAGGGCCACGATGACCGGGCCCTGCGCCGGGGAGCGTCGACGCTGCTGGCCTTCAGAACCGCGCCGCCACGCCGGCCGCGCCGAGCAGGGCCACGATGACCGTGCCCTGCGCCGGGTAGAGCTCGAGGGTGCCCCGCGCCTGGAGGGCGAAGACGCTGGTGAGGCCGAGCTCGAGGCCCACCGTCGGACCGCCGCCGTAGCGCCCGAGGCCGGGGAAGACGGTGGCCCGCCCACCCGCGTCGAGGCGGAAGCGCCCGTCGAGAACCGCCCACGCCGCCATCACCCGCGCGCCCGGGCTGGGCGCGATGACCACGCCGCCGGCGACGTCGAGGCGGCCGCGGCGCCAGGTGAGGTCCACCTCTCCACCCACCGTGCCGCGCTTGCCCTCCACCGAGAGCGGCTGGTAGCCGCTCGACGCGCCCAGGGTGACGCCGAAGTGCGAGGGGGTCTCGTCCGCGGTGACGATGGTCGAGGGCGGCGACGGCTTCGGGCGCGCGGCCCACTGCGCCGCCTCGGGCGCCGGCAGGGTCGCGCCGTAGGCGTCGAGCGTCTGGTGCGCCGCCCGCCAGATGCCCTCGAGCAGGCCGTTCGCCGACTTCGCCTGCACCGAGGCGCGCGCCGCCACCCGGTTGTGCCGGCCGTCGATCATCTTCACCGACACCAGGTAGTTGTCGCCGACGCGGCCCACGCTCGCCACCATCACGAAGTCCGTCCCCAGGGCGCTGGCCAGCTCCGCCATGCAGCTGGTGTCGTCGGAGCAGCCGAGCACCTGCTTCTGGCGCTCGATGCCCACCATGGTGGCGATCTCCTTCGAGGAGACCACCCTGAAGGCGTTGAGGCTGTCGACGGCGCTCGCCAGCATCTCGCTGAAGGCCGCGTTGTCGAGCTTCTCGTTGGGGATGGTCACGTCGACGTCGAACACCGCCACCGAGCGGCGCCGGGCGGGCTCGGCCGGGGGCGGGGGCGGCGGGCTGGTCACCGGCGGAGCGCTCGCCACCGGAGGGGTGCTCGCCACCACCGGCGGCACCTTCACCGGCTCCGGCGGAGCGCTCGCCGCCACGAGATCGGAAGAGCA
>JBBIOE010000109.1:0-24210 GCA_037443525.1 Archangiaceae bacterium
TCGCCTTGCCGAACTGGCGGCGCTGCTGGGCGTAGCTCCACGCGTCCTCGACGGCCGCCTGTGCGATCCCGAACGCGCACGCGGTGATCTCGAGCTTCTCGACGTCGAGCGCCGGGCCGGCGAGCATCTTCCAGCCGTGGTTCCAGCCGGCCATGCCGCCGACGCCGTTGCCACCCACGCCGTTGCCACCCACGCCGGCACCGCCGACGCCTGAGCCACCGGCGCCGTTGCCGCCCACGCCCGCTCCCCCGACGCCCGCGCCGCCGCTGCCACCGGTCCCCACCGCGCCGCCGCCTCCTCCACTGCCCGGAACGTCGACCACCTGTCCGGGCTGGCTTCCGGTCTGAACGGGCGGCTCAGGACTGATGGCTACCTCGACGCCCGCATCCGTGTCGGCGACCATGCCCGAGTCCGCCGGCACCGCCATCGGCGCCCCCGGCTTCGTACACGCCCACCCCACCACGAGTCCCGAGAGGCATGCCCCGATGACGAGTCTTCGAGTGAACGCTTCCATGGCCACCTCCGTGCTCCGAGGGATCGCTTCGCCTGTGCTGGCGGTGCTCGCGCTCGGTGCGTGCGCGCCGCCCACCCCGTCTTCGACCTTCGACTGCCCTGCCCTCCCCGGCGCGAGCCCCGACCGCTGCGCTTCCCTGGTCAAGATGCGCCTGCCGGCCGCGCTGCCCGAGGCCCAAGGCAACGCGCACGGCGACGACCTCGCCGCCGCGCAGCTCGGGAAGACCCTCTTCTTCGACGCGCGCCTCTCCTCGAATCAGCAGGTGCGCTGCGCGACCTGCCACAAGCCGGAGAACGCCTTCCACGACGCCAAGGCCTCGTCGACCGGGCTGGTGCAGGTGGAGCGCAACAGCCCCTCGCTCTTCGGCGCCGCCTGGCACCGCTGGCAGACCTGGGACGGCAAGGCCGACTCCCTGTGGTCGCAGCCGCTGCTCGCCTTCGAGAACCCGCGCGAGATGGGCTTCTCCCGCCTCGAGCTCGCGCACCGCGTCTTCGGCACCTGGCGGAGCGACTACGAGGCGATCTTCGGCGCCCTGCCTCCGCTCGACGACGCCACGCGCTTCCCCGCGCGCGGCAAGCCCGGCGACCCCGCCTTCGACGGGCTGAGCGAGGCCGATCAGCGCGCGGTGAACGAGATTGCCGCCAACGTCGGCAAGAGCCTCGAGGCGTACCTGCGCCGCCTCGCCCACGGACCGGGCCGCTTCGATCGCTTCCTCGACGGCGACGCCGCCGCCCTCACCGCCGACGAGAAGGCGGGGCTCGACGTCTACTTCCGCGCCGGCTGCGACGCCTGCCACCTGGGGCCCACGCTGTCCGACGACGCCTTCCACGTGCTGGCGCTGCCCCCGGCGAGCGGGCGCCCGGTGGAGCGAGCCCGGGCCGACGCCCTCGAGCTGCTCTCGCGCTCGCCCTTCACCGCCGCTGGCGCCTTCCACGACGGCCCGAAGGGCGCCGCGCCGCCCGCGCCCACCGCCGCCGACGAGGGCGCCTACCTTACGCCCACCTTGCGCAACGTGAGCCGCACCGCCCCGTACGGCCACAACGGCACGCTGGGCACGCTGGAGGCCGCGGTCGTCTTCCACTTCGAGAGCGCGAGCACCGATCCAAGGCTCACCAAGGCGAGCCTGAGCCCGAGTGAGCTCGCCTCGCTGGTCTCGTTCCTGAAGGCGCTCGACGTCGACGACCCGCCCCTGCCGTGGAACGGGTGGCCGGACCGCTGATCGCGGGCCGCACCGACCCGATTCGCCGCCGCGCCACATCGCCCCGTCGAGTTGCATCGCGTACGCCATACGCACGGGGTCCACTCCGCCCCGTCGTTGACGTCCGGCGTGCCGTGCGCGCCGCGAACGCGCTTTCCGCACTTTTTTCGTGGGCGGGCGTGACCTCGCGGGCTGGCGCCCTGCCTTTCGAGTGAGGCCGAGCAGTTGAGGCGGAAAGTTCGGGGCGGCGCGCATTTCGCAATGCCCGCGTCGAAACGCCGAGAACCAGGGAACCACAGGGAGGCGGCACCATGTTCGGCCGCGACGTGCTCAACATCGATCCGGTGGCGGAGTCGACTCGTCTCGAGGAGGCGATTCGCGCCGAAGTCATGGGCGGCCTGCGCCGTCGAGGTGTGGTGGTGGGGCTGTCGGGAGGCGTCGACAGCTCGGTGGTCGCCACGCTGTGCGTACGCGCGTTGGGTGCGCGGCGGGTGCTCGGGCTGCTCATGCCCGAGCAGGACGCGTCGGGGGACGCGCTGCGGCTGGGCCGCCTGGTCGCCGAGTCGCTGAAGCTCGAGCCGCTGGTGGAGGACATCGGCCCCACGCTGGAGGCGGTGGGCTGCTACCGCCGCCAGACCGAGGCCGTTCGCGAGGTCTTCCCGGACTACGGCCCGGGCTGGAAGTGCAAGCTGTCGCTGCCGTCCATTCTCGAGGGCGAGCGCCTCAACATCTCCCAGCTCACGGTGGAGGACCCGAGGGGCAACCGGCAGACGGCGCGGCCGCCGGTCTCCGCTTACCTGCAGATCGTCGCCGCGACCAACTTCAAGCAGCGCACTCGGAAGATGATCGAGTACTACCACGCCGATCGCCTGCAGTACGCGGTGGCCGGCACGCCGAACCGCCTCGAGTACGACCAGGGCTTCTTCGTGAAGAACGGCGACGGCGCGGCCGACATCAAGCCCATCGCGCATCTGTACAAGACGCAGGTGTACGCGCTGGCGAAGCACCTCGGGGTGCCGCTGGAGATCCGCTCCCGGCCGCCCACCACCGACACCTACTCGCTCGCCCAGACGCAGGAGGAGTTCTACTTCGCGCTCCCCTGGGATCGCATGGACCTGTGCCTCTGGGGGCTCGATCACCACGTGCCGGCCAGCGAGGTGGCGACCGCCCTGGAGCTATCCACGCCGCAGGTCGAGCGGGTGTACTCGGACCTCGAGCACAAGCGCCGCAGCACCCGCTACCTCCACGCGCCGCCCACCCTGATGTCACCGCCGCTGGAGGCCTGACGTGTGCGGTATCGCCGGCTTCCTCGAGCTGGGCGCCGGGCGCCCCCCGCCGCCGCTCGAGCCCCTCACCGCGATGGTCTCGGCGCTCGAGCACCGCGGGCCTGACGAGTTCGGCTACTACCGCGACGAGCGGGTGGCGCTCGGGCACGCGCGGCTGTCGATCATCGATCTCGCCGCCGGCCAGCAGCCGCTCTCCAACGAAGACGGCACCCTGTGGGTGGTCTTCAACGGGGAGATCTTCAACCACGTCGAGCTGCGCGAGGAGCTGGTCGGGCTGGGGCACGTCTTCAAGACGCGCAGCGACACCGAGGTGATCGTCCACGCCTTCGAGTCGTGGGGTGACGCGGCCTTCGAGCGCTTCAACGGGCAGTTCGCGGTGGCGCTGTGGGACTCTGTGAAGAAGCGGCTGGTGCTGGCGCGCGACCCCTTGGGGGTGCGGCCGCTCTACCTCTGCGAGCACGGCGGGCGGCTGTGCTTCGCCAGCGAGGTGAAGGCGCTCTTCGCCGCCTTCCCCTCGATTCCGCGCGAGCTCGACCCGGTCGGGCTGGCCGAGACCTTCACCTTCTGGACGGTGGTGCCGCCGCAGTCGATCTTCAAGGGCATCACCGAGCTCGAGCCGGGGCACGTGCGCGCCGTGGGCCCGGACGGCGACGCCGAGCGCTGCTTCTGGCGGCCCACCTTTCCCACCAGCCCCGAGGAGGCCTTCCAGGGCACGCTGGAGGAGGCCGTCCTTCGGGTGCGCCAGGCCCTCTTGGAGGCGGTCTCGCTGCGCATGCTGCGCTCCGACGTGCCGGTGGGGAGCTACCTCTCCGGCGGCCTCGACAGCTCGCTGGTGGCGTCGCTCGGGCGCCAGGTGAAGGGTGAGAGCTTCAAGACCTTCTCGCTGCGCTTCGAGGACGCGGAGTACGACGAGACCGCCTACCAGCGCTCGGTGGTGGAGCGCATCGGGAGCGACCACCAGGAGCTGGTGGTGCGCCGCCAGGACATCGCGGCCATCTTCCCCGAGGTGGTGTTCCACGCCGAGCGGCCGCTGCTGCGCACGGCGCCGAGCCCGCTCTTCCTTCTCTCGCGCCTGGTGCGCTCGGCCGGAGTGAAGGTGGTGCTCACCGGCGAGGGCGCCGACGAGATGTTCGCGGGGTACGATCTGTTTCGCGAGGGCAAGGTGCGGCGCTTCTGGGGGCGGCGGCCCAACTCGCCGCTGAGGCCAAGGCTGCTCGAGCGCCTCTACCCCTGGCTCGCCCGCTCGCCCGTCTCGCAGCGCGCCCTGGCGCGGGAGTTCTTCGGCCGGGGCCTCGAGGGCTTTCGCGCGCCGGGCTTCGCGCACCGCCCCCGCTGGGACTCCACCACCTCGGTGCAGCGGCTCTTCAACCCCGATCTTCGGGCCGAGCTCTCCCGGAAGGACGTGGTGGCGCGGCTCTTGGAGGGGCTGCCCAAGGACTTCGCCCGGTGGACGAGCCTGGCGCAGGACCAGTACCTCGAGCAGCGCACGCTCTTGTCGGGCTACCTGCTCTCGTCGCAGGGCGACCGCATGCTGATGGCCAACTCGGTGGAGGGGCGCTTCCCCTTCCTCGACGCCAACGTGGTGGCGCTGGCCAACTCGCTCCCCACCGACTTCAAGCTCCACGGCCTCGACGAGAAGCACGTGCTCAAGCGCGCGGCCGAGGGGCTGTTGCCCGACGCGGTGGCCCGCCGCCCCAAGCAGCCGTACCGGGCGCCCGACGCCAGCGCCTTCACCTCGAAGGACGCGCCGGGCTGGGTGGCGGAGGTGCTCTCGGAGGAGGCGGTGAAGGCCTCCGGCCTCTTCGACCCGCGCTCGGTGGAGAAGCTGTGGGCCAAGTGCCGCGCGCACGACCCCCAGACGCCCTTCTCCAACACCGACAACATGGCGCTGGTCGGCGTGCTGTCGACCCAGCTGTTGCACAAGGACTTCATCGAACGGCCGCCACGTCCCGGGCGCGCGGTCGTCTTCAAGACCCGCGTCGATCGGGTCCCGCCCGGAGGTGCCACGTGAACGCCGTTCCCCAGCTCCACGACTTCCTCATCGAGACCGCCCAGAAGAAGCCGTCGGCCGAGGCGCTCACCTGCCAAGGCAAGCGGCTCACCTACGGCGAGCTCGAGGCGCGCTCCAACGCGCTGGCCAACGGGCTCTTGCGGCGGGGCGTGCAGCGCGGCGACCGGGTGATGGTCTTCGCCGAGAACTCGCCCGAGGCGGCCATCGCCTTCTGGGGGGTGCTCAAGGCGAACGCGGTGGTGTCGATGGTGAACCCGCTCACCCGGGGCGACAAGCTCGCCTTCCTGCTCAACGACTGCCGGGCGACCGCGCTGATCGCCGCCCGGGGCCTGTGGCGGGTGGTGCTGGAGGCGGTGCCGCGCGCGCCGTCGGTGAAGCTGGTGGTGGCGGCGGGCGACGACCCGTTGCCGATGAGCGACACCGAGCTGCCCGGCCTGGTCACCCTGCCCGACCTGGAGGCGGGGGAGACGAGGACCAGCGCGCCGCCGAGGAAGAACCTGGACATCGATCTGGCGAGCCTCATCTACACCTCGGGGAGCACCGGCGAGCCCAAGGCGGTGATGCTCACCCACCGCAACATGCTCACCGCGGCGACCTCGATCTCGACCTACCTCGAGCTCGAGGGCCGGGACGTGATCCTCGGCGTCCTGCCGCTGGCCTTCGACTACGGGCTCTACCAGCTGATCATGGCCACCAAGGTGGGCGCGCGGCTGGTGCTGGAGCGCGACTTCGCCTTCCCGGCCCAGGTCATCGCCCGCGTCATCGAGGAGAAGGTCACCGTCTTCCCCGGCGTGCCGACGCTCTTCGCGCGCATGGCGGAGATGAAGTCGCTCGACCCCCAAGCGTTCGCGCTGGTGCGCGCGGTCACCAACACCGCCGCGGCGCTGCACGTGAAGCACATCGAGCACCTGAAGGCGACCTTCCCCAAGGCGCGCATCTACTCGATGTACGGGCTGACCGAGTGCAAGCGGTGCACGTACCTGCCGCCGCAGGATCTGGACAAGAAGCCCACCAGCGTCGGCATCGCCATTCCCAACACCGAGCTGTGGCTGGTCGACGAGAACGACAAGCGGCTCGGCCCGAACCAGGTCGGCCAGCTGGTGATTCGCGGCGCGACGGTGATGCGCGGCTACTGGGAGCGGCCCGAGGAGACCAGGAAGAAGCTGAAGGCCGGGCCCCTGCCGGGCGAGGTGGTGCTCTACACCGGCGACCTCTGCCGCCTCGACGAAGACGGCTACCTCACCTTCGTCGGCCGCATGGACGACATCATCAAGTGCCGCGGCGAGAAGGTGGCGCCGAAGGAGGTGGAGAACGTCATCGTCGACGTGCCCGGGGTGAAGGAGGCGGCGGTCATCGGCGTGCCCGACGAGGTGCTGGGGCAGGCGGTGAAGGCCTACGTGGTGCTGGAGCAGGGCGCCACGGTGCAGGAGCGCGAGGTCATCAAGGCCTGCCAGCGGCGCCTGGAGAGCTTCATGGTGCCGCGCACGGTCGTGTTCGTACCCGAGCTTCCGACCACCGACACCGGGAAGATCAAGAAGTCGGGGCTCACCTGATCTGGAGGCCACATGGACGTGCAACACCGGTTGAAGCGCTTCATCGTCGAGAACTTCTACGTCAGCGAGGCGGACGCCCTCTCCGGCGACACCCACCTCATCACCAGCGGCATCGTCGACTCCACCGGCATGCTGGAGATCATCGGCTTCATCGAGCGCGAGTTCGGCATTCAGGTCGACGACGGCGAGACGACCCCCGAGAACCTGTCCTCCATCGACCGCATCGCGGCCTTCGTGGACAAGAAGAGCGTGGGGCGGGCGGCGGCGAGGGCGTCGTGAACCTGTTCTTCGAGAGCCTGGCCCTGCTCGACCGGGCGAGGCACCTGCGCACCCGCTTCCTGCTCCGGCGCGCGGCCGAGGTGGGCCACGACGTCTGGGTCGGCGGCCTGGTGTGGATTCACGGGGGCGGCTCGGTCTTCCTGGGCGACCGGGTGATGCTCGACGGCCGCGGGGCGCCCATCGAGCTGCACGCGCTGCCCGGGGGCGAGATCCACATCGGCGACGACGTCACCCTCGAGGGCGGCACCTCCATCGAGGCGCGGCACTCGGTGACCATTGGCGAGCGCTGCCGCGTGGGCGGCTTCTGCAAGATCATCGACAACCACTTTCACCCCTTGCGCGGGGAGCGCCACCGGCTGCCCGGCTCGGTGCCGATCGTGATCGACCCCGAGGTCGAGCTCGGGCGGCACGTGCTGGTGCTGCCCGGCGCGCACGTGCGGCAGGGCTCGGTGGTGCGGCCCTCCAGCGTGCTTCGCGGGCCGCCGCTGTCGGTGGTTCGTCCCAAGGAGTCGTCGGCGAAGGCCATGGAGTGAGCGCATGATCTCCCGAGCCCAGCATCTGCAGGCGCTGATCTTCGATGACCCCGTCGAGGCGGCCGAGCGCGCGCTGGGGTGGGTGCGGGCGCGGCTGTTGTTCCGCGAGTGCCAGCTCGGCCGCCGCGTCACGGCGCTGGGCACGGTGCGGGTGGTGGCCAAGGGCCGCATCACGCTGGACGACAGCGTGAGCTTCGCCGGTGGCATGATCCCCACCGAGCTCATCTGCCACCGCGGAGGGCTCTTGCAGATCGGCGCCGGCTCGGTCTTCAACTACGGCGCGTCGATCGAGGCCCACGAGGTGGTGCGGCTGGGGCAGCGGTGCATGGTGGCCTCGATGGTGCGGGTGGCCGATCGCGCCCAGGGCACCACCGCGCCGATCGTCGTCGGCGACGACGTGTGGCTGGCGCACGGAGCGATCCTCGAGCCGGGCGTCACCATCGGCGATCGCTCGGTGATCTCCGCCGGCAGCGTGGTGACCCAGAACGTGCCGCCCGACTCCCTGGCGGTGGGCAACCCGGCCCGCTGCCTCACCCTGTCCCTCGCAGCCAGCGCCGCGAGCCACCGCATGGCGAGGTGATGCATGAGCGTGGACGTGAGCGTCGTCGTCGCGACCTACAATCGCCCCGAGCTCCTCGAGCGGCTGCTGGTGCAGCTCGGCCAGCAGACGCTTCCGCCCAGTCGCTTCGAGGTGGTGGTGGTCGACGACGGCTCCGCGCCGCCGGTGGGCGATCGCCTCGCGCACCTGAAGGTGCCCTACGCCCTGCACGTCATCACCCAGGCCAACGCCGGCGCCGCCGCCGCGCGGCACCACGGCATCGTCGAGGCCAAAGGCGGGTTGGTGGTGGTGACCGACGACGACATGCAGGTGCCGCCGCACTTCCTCGCCGCGCACGTGGCCGCGCACCCGCCGGGCACGCGCCGCGCGGTGATCGGGCGCATCGAGCCGGACCCCGACGTCGCGTCGATGCCCTACTTCGAGCGCTGGTACGCGTACCGCCTCAACGCCATGGCGAAGGAGCTCGAGCGGGGAAAGGTCTCGCTGCAGGGCAGCTCGCTCTACACCGGCAACGTCTCCTTCCGCCGGGAGGACTACCTGGAGGTGGGCGGCTTCGACCCGGCCTTCGGACGCTCGGAGGACGCGGAGCTGGGCCTGAGGCTCGAAGAGAGCGGCGTGGACTTGCGCTTCGCGCCCGACGCCACCACGCGGCACGGGTCCGATCACACCAGCGAGGTGGTGTGGCTCAAGCGCGCCTTCCTCTACGGCGTGTTCGACTCGCGCATCGGCCACAAGCACCCGTCGATGGCGCAGGCCGATCCGTGGCGCTACTTCTTCAAGATGAAGGCGCCCGCGAAGCCGCTGATCGCGGCCGCCGCCCTCGCGCCGCGCGCCACCCGGCCGCTCTCCCGAGCGCTGCTCGCCACCGTCCGCGCGGCCGACCGCGTGGGGCTCGAGCGGGCGACCTACGCGGGCACGGCGGTGGCGTACACCATGGAGTACTTCCGCGGCGTGCACGCCGAGGCCGGTTCGGTGCCGAGCCTCCTCCGTGGCCTGTGGCACCATCTCGCGCTGCGCCGCCACGAGACCAAGGGGAACGGCCATGCTGCGCCGGCTCGTTCGTGACGCCCTCGAGCTGCGGGTGGCGGCCCGGGTGGGCTCGAGCCTCAGCGAGCTCGCCTGGACGGTGTTCTTCACCGACAGCTACCGCCTGCTGGTGATGCAACGGGCCCGCGAGGCGGCGCGCCGCCTCGGGATTCCGCTGGTGAACACGGTGCTGCGCATGACCCAGCAGATCTACGCCGGGGTCGAGATCGGCAACGGCGTGCGCCTGGGCGAGGGGGTCTACTTCGTCCACCCGGTCGGCGTGGTCATCGGGGGCGACGCGAAGATTGGCAAGCGCGTGCGCTTCTACGGCGGCAACACCGTCGGCACCGCGAAGGACGACGGCTACCCGACCATCGCGGACGACGTGTGGATCGGCGCCGGGGCGCGCATCCTTGGGCCGATTCGCGTCGGCGCCCGCGCGCGCATCGGCGCCAACGCGGTGGTGCTGTGCGACGTGCCCGACGACGGCGTGGCGGTCGGCGTGCCGGCGCGGGTGCTGCCGAAGCGGGAGCGGGACGCCGGGGTACACGAGGTGGGGTCATGAAGAGCGCATTGGAGCGAGCCCGCGCCCGATGGGAGCGCGACGCGACGAGGGGGGTGCCGGCCTGGCTGCGCGCGAAGAAGGCGGTGGAGTACGCGGCCGCCCTGGCCCGCGCGCCGCTGGCGCTGCGGGCGGTCGACGAACTGGGCGAGGGCGTGCGCACCATCGGCTGGCCGCGCATCGACAACCAGGGCTTCATGCAGATTGGGTCGCACACCATTCTCCGCAGCGTGCTGGTGCCGGTCGAGCTCGCCACCGGGCGCGGCGCGCGGCTGGAGATCGGCGAGGGGGTGTCCATCAACTACGGCGCCTCCGTCGGCTGCCTGGGGCACATCGTCATCGGCGATCGCTGCCGCATCGGGCCCTACGTGATGATCGTCGACTCCGACTTCCACGATCTCTACGAGCGCACCCGGACACCGCCGCCGCGGCCGGTGGTGCTCGAGGCCGACGTGTGGATCGGCGCCAAGGCGTGCGTGCTGCCCGGAGTCACCATCGGGCGGGGCTCGGTGGTGGCCACCGGGGCGGTGGTCACCAGCGACGTGGCGCCCTTCTGCGTGGTGGCGGGAGTGCCGGCCCGTCTCCAGAAGGCGCTCGACCCTTCCCGCTTCATCGCCACGTCCACCCACATCGAGGTCCGCCCATGAACCGAGGCTTCAGCGTCACGCGCGATCCGCTGCTCCCCAAGCTCGCCTGGTACGCCACCTGGCTGCCGTCGGCTTCGGCCTGCGAGGTCGAGGTCGGCCCGCAGGTGGAGGTCGATCGCGACGGCTCGCCGCGCTGGGTGGTGGCGGGTGTGTGGAGCGGCGACTTCGCCGCGGGCGACTTCCACACCAGCGAGCTCTTGGCCGGCTCGGGCCTGCGGCTGGAGGACGACGGCCTCCACCTGGTGAGCTCGAACACCGGCACCGACCGCTGCGTCTACGTGAAGCACGGCGATCGCTGGCACCTGTCCAACTCGCTGGTGGTGCTGCTCGGCCGGCTGGGGGCGCGCTTCGCCCCCGACGAGGATCACCGCGCCTGGGGCGAGTCGGTCTGCGAGGGCCTCTTCCACTACCGGCGGGACATTCCCATCAAGCACGCGCTCCTGCCCAACGTGAGCCAGGTGGTCTTCGAGTCGCTCAAGTTCGGCACCGACGGCAGCTTGAGCTTCTTCTTCCGCGACAAGCCGCGGCGCTTCTCGGGCTACCAGGACTACGTCTCGCAGGTGGACGAGGTGGTGAAGGCGCTGTGGGCCAACGCCACCGACGCGGGGCGGCAGCTCTCCCTGCGGGCCGCCACCACCGCCTCGCGCGGCTACGACTCCGCCGCGGTGACGGCGCTGGTGACCCGGGTGATCCCTTCGCCCGACACCTGGTCGGCGCCCACCTCGAACACCCGCATCCCCGGGGTGCTGCGCAAGTGGATGGACGCCGACGTGCTCAACGACGACGGCGGCCCCATCGCCGAGCGCCTGGGCGCGCGGCCCCGGCACCTCGACGCGACGCTCTCCTCGCTGCCGGCCGATCTGGAGGCCTGGTGCTGGGCCTCGGCGCAGCTCTCCCCGGAGCTCATCTTCCACTCGATGCTCGCCGACGCCGACCGGCAGCCCGGGCCCACCCTGCTCTTCGTCGGCCACCACGGCGACCGGCTCTGGAGCCGGCACGCCGCGGAGGTGCCCCTCGCCGGCCGGCTCGCCCGAGGCGCCCCCAGCGGCGCGTCGCTCATCGAGGCGAGGCTCGCCCACGGGGTGGTGGAGTGCAGCCTGCCTTACGTCTTCGCGCGCAGCGCCGCCGAGGTGCACAAGGTGAGCACCAGCCGCGAGATGCAGCCGTGGACCTTGGGCACCGAGTACGACCGGCCGATTCCCCGGCGCCTGCTGGAGGAGCGCGGCGTACCCAGGCCGTGGTTCGGCTTCGGCAAGAAGGCGGTGTCGCAGGACTTCGAGTCGCCGCAGGGAGACGCGCTGCGCAAGGTCTTCTTCAACAAGGGCGGCTGGACCCCCGCCGCCGAGCGCCTCTACCGGGGCGTGAACCTGGGCGTGTACTTCGCCCGCCGCTCGGCCGACTTCGTCAGGGAGCGCGGCAAGCGGGCCGGCATGGAGGCGTCCATGCCCCACGACGGCAAGCGCACCCTGGCGCGAATCGCCGACCTGCAGCGAACCACCTTCCTCACCTGCACCGACCTGTTGGCGTCGAGGTACGCCCGGTGACGCTTCGGCCAACAGCGGCCGGCTCAGCGGAAGGGCCCGGCGCCGGGCCCCTTCTTGGAGAGCGCCGCTCCGGCCTCGCGCAGCACGATCCACGCGAAGGAGGGATCGTCGACGAGGTAGCGCTTCCACAGGCGCCCGGGCTCCTGGGCGAAGCGGTAGAGCCACTCCAGGCCGGCCTTCCGCAGCACCTCAGGCGCGCGCCGCGCGGTGCCGGCGATGAAGTCGAGGCTGGCGCCGATGCCCAGCGCGACGGCGGGCCTCAAGCGCTCGGCGATGCGATCGATGACCAGCTCCTGCTTCGGGGCCCCGAAGGCCAGGAAGACGAGGTGGGGGCCTTTGGCGGCGATCTCGGCGGCGATGGCGTCGAGCTGCCGGCCGTCATCGGGGTTCACCATGGGCGCGGAGACGCCGACCACGTTGGTGGCCCAGCGCTCCTTGGCGATGCCCGCGGCCTTCTGGGCGACGCCGGGGCGCGCGCCGAGGAAGTAGCAGCGCCAGCCGCGCTGGCCGGCGCGCTGAAGCAAGGGGGGCACCAGGTCGGAGCCGGCGACGCGGCCGGGCAAGGGCTCACCCAGCGCGCGCGAGGCCCACACCAGCGGCATGCCGTCGGCGAAGGAGAGGCTCACCCGGGCGTAGGCCGCGGCGAAGGCCTCGTTGCGCTCGGCGGTGACGACGTGATCGACGTTGGGCGTGAAGACCGAGCCGCCCTGGCCCGCCTCGACCAGCCGCTCCACCGCGTCGAGCGCCTCGCCGAAGCTCATCACGTCGACCGGCAACTTCCCGAACCGCAGGCGTGGAGCTGACATGCCCCTCGAGGATGCAATCCGGACGCCGCAACCGTCGCCCGAGCCGCCGCGGCTGACGCTGGCGTCGATGGCGGCGCGCTTCGGAGAGCTGGCGCCGGCGCCGCTGCTCGGTCTGGCGCTGGGCTACGCGCTCACCGGGCGACGTCTGGCGCTGTGCCTCCATCGCGTCGCCGAGAAGACGCCCATGCACGCGACGCACCCGGAGCTGTTCGCGAGCCCGGCCACGCTGGACGCGCTGATGGGCCTGCTGTTGTCGACGCGCCGCGGGCCGCACCAGGGGTGGCTCTCGCTCACCTTCGACGACGGCTACGACGACGCGGTCCGCTACGTCGCGTCGCGGGCGCGAGACTTCCCCGGCGTGGAGTTCCTGATCTTCGTCTGCCCGGAGAAGCTCGAGCGGCGGGCCGGCTTCCGGTGGGATCTGGCGGAGCGCGCCCTCGAGCGGGGCGTGCCGCGCGAGCGGGTCATGCACCAGCTCGACGCACCCTTTGCGTTGGACGCGGAGAATGAGCGGCCCGAGCTGCTCGAGCTGGGCGACGCCGCCGAGTACCGGCTGGCGAGCCTCGAGGAGCTCACAGAGCTCTCGCACGTGCCCAACGTCACGCTCGGCAATCACACCAACGTCCACGCGCCGGCCACCGCGCTCGCGCTCGAGGTCGCCCGCGAAGAGTACCGGCGCTCGACGGCGCACTTCGAGCGGCTCTTCGGGCCCACGCGCCACTTCGCGTTCCCCTTCGGCACGCCGGGGGTGCACTTCGATCACCGGCACGTGGCGCTGCTGCGGGAGCTGGGCGAGGTGGTGCTGTGGACGACCCAGGCTTGCGCCTACGCCCCGGCGGAGCGCGCGCCGCACGCGGTCCTGCCCCGCATGCCCATCGACGGCCGCCTCGGCGCCGACTCGCTGGCCGGCCTCATCGCGGCGCACGAGCTGAACCACCGGGTGAAGGGCAGCCACTTCTTCTGACGCGCAGTTCGCCCTGAAGCGGAGTCGTGGACTGCCGAACTTCGGCGTCCCCTGCCGACCGCGGCTGCGCGCCGGCGCTCCGAAGTGTGCGCCGGCGCTCACGGTGAGCACCGCGGGAGTTTTCCCTGGACGAAGCGGACTCGGGGTGGCCACATCGCCCGCATGGCTCGGGGTGACGGTCTCGCACGACAGTTGAAGCTGTGGATGTACCTCGATGAACGGCGGCAGCTGTCGGTCCCCAAGGCGGCCGAGGAACTGGGCACCACGTCTCGGACGGTCTACCGCGACTTGGAGGTGCTTCAGCGGGTCGGCATGCCGCTCTACACCGAAGCGCAGGGCCGCCGCGCTCGCTGGCGACTGGACGAGGGCTACCGGCGCCGTCTCTCGATCACGGTGAGCTCGACCGAGGCCATGGCGCTCGTCGCGGCGCGGAGCCTGCTCGTGATGATGGAGGGGACACCGTTCGCAAAGGGCGCTGCCTCGCTGGCCGAGAAGCTGCGCACGACGCTCCCTTTGCCGCTGCGCCAAAGGGTCGACGCGCTCGCCCCCCGGGTGACTGCCGGCTCCGGTCCCGCCCACTCCTACGAGTCGAGGGGACCGGTGCTGGAGAAGCTCTTGGAGGCGACGGCCTCGCGGAAGGTCGTGCGGCTGACGTACCGGAAGCTCGGCGACGCGGCACCCGCGGTGCATCTGGTCGAGCCGCACCACCTGCACATGCACGGCGGCGCATTCTACGTCATCGGGTACTCGCGCACGCGGAGGGCACCCCGGCTCTTCCTGCTCGACCGCATCGGTGACGCCGCGCTGACTCTGGACGGCTTCGCCGAACGACCCGAAGTCGCCCCCATGCGCTTCATTCACGGCGCGTTCGGGCTGTGGGACGGCCCACCAGTCCAGGTGCGGCTTCGCTTCACCGGGGGCGCGGCGAGAATCGTGGCCGAGCAGCGCTGGCACCCCACGCAGCGGAGCCAGTGGCGGAGCGACGGCGCCCTGGACGTGTCCTTCGAGGTGCCGCTGACGCCGGCGCTCACGCAGTGGATCCGCGGGTATGGCGAAGACGTGGAGGTCCTCGCGCCCCGAAAGATTCCCGGCGACCTGCGACCACAGGTGTCACATCGACCACGTACAACACGCGCCCAGGGAGGTTGAACCGTGCAGGCAGCGACGTGGGCACTGTGGGGGAAGACGGACCGCGCCGCGGACTCGGGCGCCTGGCACCCGCTCATCTGCCACATGCTCGACGTCGGGGCGGTGGCAGAGGCCCTCCTGGACGGGCATGTGTCCGCCGCGGTCGTTCGAGCGTTCGCGGCGCAACTCGAACTCACGGAGCACGACTTCCGGCGCCTCGTGGTCGCGCTCGTGGCACTTCACGACCTCGGCAAGGCGACACCGGCTTTTCAGGCGAAGTGGCCGCCGGGCAAGCAGCGGCTCATCGAAGCGGGGCTGCCCTTTCCCAAGTTCGGCGCGGACGTGCCCCATGGACATCTCACCGCAGGGGAGCTGGCCATCGTCCTCGAAGGCCACGGCGTTCCCTGGGGTTTCGCCATTCAGGCGGCCCGATGGGTTGGCGCACACCACGGTGAGTTCCCAAGCGACTCCCAGGTCGAGCGTTCGCAGAGCGCGGCGGGAGTCGGGCGATGGGCCGAGCTCCGCGGCGAGCTGGCGGCGGCCGTCTTCGACACGCTCGGAGCGGGCGCGGCCGTACCGCTGACCACGAGCGCGATCCCCGACCTCGGCCTGTGGTTGGCTGGGCTGACCTCCGCGGCCGATTGGCTTGGCTCGATGGCCGAGGTGTTCGGCTACGCATCGGGGCCGGTCACGAACCTCGGCGAGTATCTCGAACGGACCCGAGGGCGAGCGCGAGACGTGCTGTCGCTTACCTCGTGGCAGCGCTGGAGCCCAGGCGAGCCGCGAACCTTCTCGGAGCTGTTCGGCTTTGCACCCCGCCCCCTCCAGGAGGAGGCGATTCGCATCGCGGCTCGCGCCGAGGCCCAGGTCTTCGCCATCGTCGAAGCCCCGATGGGCGAGGGGAAGACGGAGGCCGCGCTGTGGCTCGCCCATGAGCTGGGCCGGCGGCTCGGCCACGAGGGCCTGTACGTCGCGCTCCCCACCATGGCGACCGCCAACCAGATGCACCGCCGCGTTGCGCGCTTCCTCGAGACGTCCTACCCCGGCCGGTACACGCTCCAACTGCTCCACGGCGGAGCGGCGCTCGCTCCGCCGGCCCCACGGCTGAGCTCGATTGGAGAGGACCCGGTGGGCCACGCCGTCGCCGGCGAGTGGTTCACCAAGAGCAAGCGCGGCTTCTTGTCGACCTTCTCGGTGGGCACCATCGACCAAGCGCTCCTCGGAGTCATGCGGACGAGACACTTCTTCGTGCGGCTCTTCGGCCTGTCGGGGAAGACGGTCGTCCTCGACGAGGTCCACGCTTACGACGCGTACACCTCTCGCCTCCTGGACCGCCTGGTGGCATGGCTTCGGAGGCTCGGGGCGTCGGTGGTGGTGCTGAGCGCCACGTTGCCCGCGTCACGACGCAGAGAGCTCCTGGCGGCCTGGGGCGCCGAGACCCAGGCGCCTCCGCCGCCCTACCCTCGTGTCCTCTCCGCGACGGGGAGCGCCGTGGAAAGCGTTCCGCTGATCGCCGGCTCGCCGAAGTCCATCGAAGTCGAGTGGGTTGGCGGCGACGCCCAGGCGGCGCTCGAGTGGCTCACGAGCCGCGTCAGAGGCGGCGGCTGCGCCGGCTGGATCTGCAGCACGGTGCGCCGCGCGCAGGAAGCGTTTCGACTCGCCCGCGACGCGAAGCAGGACGGCCGGCTCCCGGCCGATCTCGCGGTTCTGCTCGTCCACTCGAAGTTCACCCCGGCGGATCGCGCGCGCCTCGAGGCCCGGCTTCTCTCAATGCTGGGGAAGCCCGGCGCGGACGTCGCTCGCCCGCGGGCGGCGCTCGTCGTCGGCACGCAGGTGCTTGAGCAGAGCTTGGACATCGACTTCGACGTCATGGCGACGGACCTCGCGCCAGTGGACCTCCTCCTGCAGCGCACCGGCCGGGTGTGGCGACACGAGCGCTCGCGCCCTGCCGGCATCCGCTCGCCTGTGTTGGGCGTCCTTCGGCTCGAGGGCGAGGACCAGCCTAAGGGCCCTGCGCTGGAGCCTCACTCCTACGTCTACGACGAGGCGGTGCTGCTTCGGTCATGGCTCGCGCTCCATGCCAGGGGCGCGATCGAGCTACCTTCGGACATCGAGCGACTCGTCGAGCTCGTGTACGACGGCCGGCCCGAGCTGGCAGCCTCGCCCGAGCTCCGCGCCCGCGTCGAGGAAGCGGCGCGGAGGCTCGAAGCCGACCTCGCGCTCGATACGAGCACGGCCGAGGGACGGCTGTTGGAGCCACCGGGCGCGCCGGACGATCCACTGGCGAGCTTCGACTTCTCGCTCGACGATGAAGACGATCCCTCCGTGCATCGGGCGCTGCGCGCAGAGACGCGCCTCGGCGATCCCTCGGTCTCCGTCGTCCTCCTCGAGGCTCGCGGCGGGCAGCTCTTCGTGCCTGGGCACGACGCCGCAATCGACCTCTCTCGGGAACCGTCACTCGTGGAGGCGCGCGCGCTGGCCAGGTCTGCGCTGTCGCTCTCGAACCGGAAGCTTCTCGGCGCGCTTCCGCCCGTGCCCGACACGTGGAAGCGCTCGAGCTTCCTCCGCAGGCACCGGGCGCTCGTGCTGACCGCGGGCCGCGCGACCGTGGGCGCCACACCCGTCCGCTACGACGAGGAACAGGGCTTCGTCATCGAGACATCCGATGGAGGGTCAACGGCATGAGTCAGACACCCAGCTTCAACCTCATCGATCGCCCGTGGCTGCCGGCGGTGCGTCGCGGAGGCAACGTGACGCTGACGTCGCTCCGCGAGCTCTTCGCTCAGGCTCACGAGCTGGAGCGCCTTGAGCTCGAGTCTCCGGACGTCATGGCGGGCGTGTATCGAATGCTGCTGGCGATCCTTCACCGCGCCTATGAGGGCCCGAGGAGTCGTGCTGAGTGGGCCTCGATCTGGAACACCCGGCGCTTCGATACCGCCCGGGTCGACGCCTACCTCGAGAGGTGGCGCGACCGATTCGATCTCTGGCATCCCAAGTACCCGTTCTTTCAAGCCCCGGCGGCGACGGGCGAAGAGGCGCCGGTCTCCCGGTTGTTCGCCGACCGCGCGAAGGGCAACAACCCGACGCTCTTCGACCACTCGCTCGACGACGGGTTCCAGGCCGTGGGAGCCGACGTGGCGGCCAGAAGGCTGATCGGCGCCCAGGTCCTGGCGCTGGGTGGACGAATCGCAGGGGCCGCGAAGAACGCGGTCGACGGCCCGCTGGCGCGGGGAGCGACCTTCCTGCTCACGGGGACCACGCTCTTCGAGACGCTCGCGCTCAATCTCCTCGTCTGGACGCGCAGCACGCCTGTCCCCGCGACGGCCGGCGACGTGCCCAGCTGGGAGACCAGGCCCTCCGACGTCGAGGAGCGCCCGCCTCGGGGCCATCTCGATCTGATGACCTGGCGGCCGCGCGCGTATCGCCTCGTCTCGGCCGATCCGGCCGGTCTCTTCGTCCGCGGCGTGCTCCCATCGGGCGAGGCGAATCGGTGCGTCCGCCCCGAGGGTCATCGCGACCCCTTCATGGCGCAGCGGTCGTCCCAGACTGCCGGAATGCTCGACCTTCGAATCGACCCGGCTCGGGCCCTCTGGCGAGACAGCCTGCCTCTCTTCCGCGGCGATGGCGCAGACGGCCGGCGCCCGGCGTGCGTCGAGCAACTCGCCACCCTCGGTCGCGAGCGCGTCGTTCCGCGCCACCAGCGGGTCGCGGTCAGCGTCTTTGGCTTCTCGACGGACCAGGCGAAGGTCGAGCTGGGACGCGTCGAGAGCATCCCCCTGCCGGTGACTCTGCTCGACGGAGCCCCCGAGCCGATCGACGCGTTGCGCGGAGCACTCGAGCGGGCCGAGGAGTTGGGGAAGAAGCTCTACGGCGCCGTCTACAAGACCGCGGAGCTCTCCATCGCGTTCGGAAGCGACGCAGAAGGCGCGAGGCAGCCACGGAAGGAAGACGTACGGCCGATCGTCGAGTCGACCGGCGCGAGCGAAGCCTACTGGTCGTCGCTCGGCGTTGCGTTCCCTGCGTTCCTGCTCGGCGTGGCTGAGTCGCCCGACGAGGCCGCGAGCGAGTGGATCGCCGCAATTCGCTCGGCGGCCCGCCACGGGTTCCGGCGCGCCGCGGTCAAGCTGGGCACCTCGGCCCGCGGCCTGAAGGCAGTCGCCGTCGGAGAAGCGCAGCTCGCCAGGAGCCTCTCCACACTCTTCCCCAAGCAGGAGGTCATCAGCCATGAGCAGCATCCGCAGTGACGCGTTGTTCGATCGCCTCGAGGCATTGGCGTCGGACGACGACCGGGGCGCGCTGTCCGCGCTCAGACGGTCGCTCGACGACGAGGCCGCGTCGTTCGCCCGCGCCGCGCCCATCGTCGCCCCGTTCGTTCCGCACGGGACGAGCGGCCGAGACGAGCGCGCCGCCTACCTCGTCGCCGGGCTCTTCGCCCTCCACCCTTCCGCGGGCGAGGACGCGAAGCGCTCCTTCGGCGCCACGCTGCGCGACGTGGCCCTGCGCAAGGACTCGGCGTCCCTCGAGCAGCGCTTCGTCGCCCTGCTCTCGGCGAGCGCCGAGGACCTCCCCCACCACCTCAGACACGCAGTGTCCCTCGCGCGTGGCGAGGACGTGCCGATCGCCTGGCGGACGCTGCTCCGCCACGTCCTGCAGTGGTCGCACCCGGACGGCTGGGTCCAGCGCCAGTGGGCGCGCGACTACTGGGCGGGACGCGCAGAGGCCGAACCCGAAGTCCCCTCCACCACCAACGAAATCTGACCCCGAAAGGACCGCCATGAAGATCGAGCTCCACCTCCTGCAGAGCTTCCCCCCCTCGTGCCTCAACCGTGACGACACCAACTCCCCCAAGGACTGCGAGTTCGGCGGCGTGCGCCGAGCCCGCATCTCCAGCCAGAGCCTGAAGCGGGCGGTCCGCGAGGACTTCCACCGCGAAGGCCGCTTGACCGATGACGAGCGTGCGCTGCGCACCAAGCGCGTGGTCGACGCGGTGGTCGACCTGCTGGTGTCGAGCCACGGGCAGTCGGATCGCGCCAAGTGCAGCGCCCTCGTCGAGATGGTCCTCAACTCGGCCGGGTTCACGATCAAACGCGACGGCGAGGACGCCAAGCTGCAGTACCTCCTGTTTCTCCCGCGCCGGAACCTGACGAACCTGGCGAAGCTCGTGGCCGACAACTGGTCGGCGCTGGCGGACGCTGCGCCGCAGGGCGAGGCGAGCACGGACGGCGGTGACAAGACGAAGAAGGTCAAGAGCAAGGATAAGAAGAAGGCCAAGGAAGACGCCGGGGACGCCCTGGGTAAAGAGCTGCAGGAGAAGGTCGCCACCTTGCTGTTCGACGCCGCCCAGACGCCGGAGCTGGCGCTCTTCGGTCGGATGATCGCCGACAAGCCCGATCACAACGTCGACGCGGCCTGCCAGGTCGCCCACGCCATCAGCACCCACCGCGTGGCGACCGAGTTCGACTTCTACACCGCTGTCGACGACCTCAAGCCGCGCGACACGACCGGCGCGGACATGATGGGCACGGTGCAGTTCAACGCCGCCTGCTTCTATCGGTATTCGGTGCTCGATCTGGCCCAGCTCGCGCGCACGCTCGCCGGGAAACCGGAGCGTGACGCGAAGCTGTCGCACGACGAGAAGGCAGCGGCCTTGAAGGTGGCGCGCACGTGGCTCGAAGCCTCGGTTCGGGCGATTCCCAGCGCTCGCCAGAACGGCTCCGCGGCCTTCACGCCTCCGCAGTACATCCTCACCGCCAGCCGCGCGTCCGGGGCGCCGCTGTCCCTGGCCAACGCGTTCGGGCAGCCGGTGCGCGCGGGGACAGGCGAGAGCGAAGACCTGATGTCGCGCTCCGCGGAAGCGCTCTCCAAGCATCTGGGCGATCTCCTGGCGACCTACGGCGCCCCGCACACGACGTTCCGCGTGGCGCGCGTCGGCAAAGGGCTCTCCGTCCCCAGCCAAGCGCAGGAGGCGGCGTCCCTCGAGGCGCTGTTGTCCGCGATCGACCAGGACGCGAAGGCCTGGGTGGCGGCGCCGTGAAGACCCTCCTCTTGCGACTGGAGGGGCCGATGCAGTCCTGGGGCCACGCCAGCCGCTTCGGCGATCGCGACAGCGCCCTAGAGCCGACGAAAAGCGGCGTCGTTGGGCTCTGCTGCGCGGCGCTCGGCGCGCCTCGCGACGACGATGAAGCGGTCCAGCGCGTGGCGAAGCTGCGCATGGCGGTGAGGGTCGACCGCCAGGGCGTGCTTCAGCGGGACTTCCAGACGGCCGGCGGTGGCACGTTCGCCGGCGAGGCCTACGGCGTCTTCAAGGCGAGCGGGGGGGCCGGTGACACGGCCCTCTCCGACCGGTGGTACCTCGCCGGAGCCAGCTTCCTCGTCGGACTGGGCGGTGACGATCTCGAACTCATTCAGCGCCTCCAGGCGGCGGTGCAGTCGCCGCACTGGCCGCTCGCGCTCGGACGCCGCTCCTATGTGCCGTCGCGGCCTGTGTTCGCCGGCGTCGTCGACGATGGGCCCGAAGCGGCGGTGTCCGCCGCCGCGCGCGACCCCGAAGCCAGGACCGCGTCCCTGCGCCTGGTCGTCGAGGACCCGGCCGGCCAGTACGCCCGCCGCGACCAGCCCCTCTCGTTTCGCTCCGACGATCGCCGCTTCGCGCTGCGGACCGTCTCGATGAAGTCGATTCCTCCCCTCGCCATGGAGTCCGTCTGATGTGGCTCTCCCGCCTCGCCCTTGACGTCCGATCGCCCTCCGTCCGCCGAGCGCAGTCCGACGTGAACGCCCTCCATCAGCATGTGCTGGCCGCGTTCCCCTCCGGCGCTCCTTCCGACGCGCCTCGGCGCGCCTTCGGAGTGCTTTTCCGGCTGGACAGGACTCGCGAGGGCTCGCTCCTCTTGCTGATTCAGTCGACGGAGAAGCCGGACTTGAACGGCTTCGCCCGAGACGGGTGGCTCGCTCCGGCGGAGCTCGACGGTGTCTCGGAGAACCCGGCAGTGAAGGCCGTGGACCTCTCGGGACTCTCCGCGGGACAGGTGCTGCGCTTCCGGCTTCGCGCGAACCCGACCAAGAAGGTCGACACCAAGTCGGGACCCGATGGCCGGCGGCGGAACGGGCGACGGGTGGTCCTCACCTCGGAGGCCGAGCGGCGGGCGTGGCTCGACCGAAAGGGACTACAGCACGGGTTCCGGATTCTCGACGCGGCACAAGCGGGGCGCGGCGTGGCCGAGCTCATCGACGTCTCGGAAGGCCGTGCCACCGGCTACCGACTCGAAGCCCCGGAGGGGCATCGGACCATGACCTTCGGCTCGGCGCTCTTCGATGGCCGGCTCCAGGTGACGGACGCGGCCCTGTTCCGCGAAGCGGTGTCCTTCGGCATCGGCTCCGGCAAGGCCTTCGGCTTCGGCCTCCTGTCCATCGCTCCGGGGTGACCCATGGCACGGAAGACCCAGCTGCAGATGCTGCCCCGCTTCGGGGAGAGCTGGTCGTTCCTCTACGTCGACAAGACTATCGTCGAGCGCGAGGAGAACGCGCTGCTCCTGTGCAACGAGCGGGCGAACGTCGCGGTCCCCTGCGCCGCGCTCTCGTGCCTGATGCTCGGGCCCGGGACCCGGGTCACGTCGGCGGCGATGGAGCTCCTCGCCTCGAACGGGACCAGCGTGGTGTGGACCGGCGAGGCGGGTATTCGGTGCTACGCGGCAGGCCTCGGCGACTCGCGGCGCTCCGGGAACATGCTGAAGCAGATCGAGCTGTGGGCGAACCCGGTGCAGCACCTCGAGGTGGTGAAGCGCATGTACCGGATTCGGTTCTCGGAGCCCGTGCCCGACGACCTGACGCTCGAGCAGCTCCGGGGCCGCGAGGGCGTGCGCGTCCGCGACGCCTACGCCGGCTTCAGCAAGCTCTTCGGCGTGAAGTGGGCCGGCCGCCTCTACCGGCCCGACAGCTGGGGGGCGGCTGATCCGATCAACCGGGCGATCTCGGCCGCGAACTCGTGCCTCTACGGCCTGTGCCACGCCGCGATCGTCTCGACGGGGTTCAGCCCGGCGGTCGGCTTCATACACACCGGGAAGGCGCTCTCGTTCGTGTACGACATCGCCGATCTCTACAAGTGCGACGTGTCGGTGCCGGTGGCCTTCGATGTCGTGGCGAACGGCGCCGAGAACGCGGAGCGCCGCGTGAGGCTCGCGTGCCGCGATCGGTTCCGGGCAACGCGCCTGCTGGAGCGCATCCTTCCGGACATTCAGCGCGTGTTCGGGATGAGGCCCGAGGTCGCCCGGCTGTACGATCACTCGGCAGACGCGCCGGGCGACAGCCGCCTGTGGACGCCCGAGGGCGCGGTGCCGGGCGGGCAGAACCATGCGCCGGAGGAGGAGCCCTCGTGACCCTCTTCATCCTGGAGCGAATCAAGCCTGGGCTGCGGGGAGAGCTCTCGCGGTGGTTGCTGGAGGTCCACACCGGAGTGTTCGTCGGCACGCTCAACGCACGGGTCCGGGAGCTACTCTGGGGGCGCGTGCAGGAGTCGCTGGAGGCCAAGAAGGGCTCTGGCGAGCGCATGCCCGGCGCGTGGATGATCAACAGCGCGCCGAACGAGCAGGGGTACACGCTCCGCTTCGCCGGCGCGACGGATCGGGAGCTGGTGGACTTCGATGGCCTGCAGCTCGTCGCGAGGAAGGTGTCTGGCGGGCCGGGATGAGCGCCGGCGCACGTTCGTGCGCGCCGGCGCCCACGGATGGCTTCAAGACTTCGTGGAGTCGGGAGCTGGCAGCTTCACGCGCGCCAAGGCAGTCCCGAGCTTCGAGGCAGCGTCCCAGGGAATACCGCGCAGGTCGAAGGTCCCGCGATGGATTCCCAGCGTGATTTGCCGGAGACCTGCGTCGGCGATCGCCTGCTGAAGCGCGCTGCCCCGAGGTGAAGCCTTCGCGTGGGAGGTCGACTTCGTCTGCAGCCCCCGTGTCGCGCCGCGAATCTGCTCGCGGGTGGCAGTGGTGATGGTCACCGTCTGCTGTTTGCCGTTCACGAGGACGGGTATGCGGACGCGGTCGATCGCGATCGGGAGATGGCCGGAGAGCGGACCGCCAGCTTTGGCTTCGAGGAAGTCGAGGAGAGCGTCGATCTTGGTATCGCCGAAGTGCTCGATGTCCTGGGGGGAGGCGAAGCGGGCGACGCGCGCCTTGCGAAGGCCCGTCGAGCGATCCACGTGGAGGAACTTCTCGAAGAAGTCGCGGTCGGTGGAGAAGCCGCCAGCGAGGTAGAGCGGCGGGTCAGCGAACACGATGTCGGCGACGGCCTCCCATTTGCGGTCGAAGTCCCGAGCCTCCTCGTGCGTCACGTCGGTGATCGCCTTGCTGGCCTCGAGCCAACGGCGCTTGAGTGCCGGGTCAATGAGAGTGGTCACGGCAATTGGCTTCGCTGAGGGCGCGGGAGCGACCTTCGTGAGCGCTTCCTTTCGGCTCTTCCTGTCCATGGTTCCCTCCGATGGGCCGTACAGTGGTGCGGCACGAAATCGACCGCAAGCGGGAAAAACACTGGGGGACTTCCGAGTGTAGAATCGGCGCAACCTGCCGTAGTTCGCTGGTGAGGTCCCCACGCGCGTGGGGGTGAACCGAAGAT
>JBBIOE010000110.1:0-24208 GCA_037443525.1 Archangiaceae bacterium
GTGGGCGCCGTGGCCGGTGCCGCTGGCGTGCGCGAGACGATCACCAGAGCCGGCCGCACGAGGCGGTCGTTCAAGGTGAAGCCGCGCAGCACGTCGGCGAAGACGTGGTTGGGCGGCATCTCGGTCGTCTCCGCGGCCGACATGGCCTCGTGGAAGTTCGGGTCGAAGGGCTTGCCCTTCGCCGAGAAGCTCTTGATCTGGTGCTTGCCGAGCGTGTCCTCGAAGAGGCGGCGGATCATCTCCACCCCCTTCCGGAGGCTGTCGTAGTCGCCGGGCGACTTGGCGTGCTCCAGCGCGCGGTCGACGTTGTCGATGACGGGGAGGAAGTCCTTGAGCAGCTTCTCGACGCCGAACCGCTGGACCTCTTCCTTCTCTTTCTGTGCCCGCTTCTTGAAGTTCTCCAGGTCGGCGACGGCGCGGAGCATCTTGTCGTGCTCCTCCCGGATCTTCCCGTTCAGCTCGCGGCCCTTGGCCATGCTGAACTCGAGCTGCATCTTGAGGTCCTCGATCTCCTTGTCTTTCGGATCGGTCGAGGCGGGCGCGGCCGGGGCAGAGGCCTCCGGCGCGGCGGCGGCCGCCGGGGGGGCCTCGGTGGGAGCAGGGGCGGGCGCGGCATCGCCCGTGTGCTTGGCCACGCTCTTCAGCGCGGCCTCGATCACGTCCTGCCCGATCCCGGTGTTGAACTTGCCCTTGTCGTCTGGCGTACGCACGGCGGAGGAGTCAACCACACTGAAAAACCCAAGTCTTCGGTTCAATTGGGCCCGATGGCCGAGCGAAGGCTTCGGCGCTTGACGGGCAGGAAGACTCGGCGAAAAGGCCTTTGGCCACGCCGGGTTGGCCGTCAGATGTCGGTCTTGTCCGGCTCCGACCCGCCGCGCGCGCCAGCCTTGCCGAGCGGCTTCTTGGCCGGGCTCTTCTTCTTCGCCGCCGGCTTCTTCCCCGATCGGCCGACGGTCTTCTTGGCCGCCTTCCTCGGTGCCTCCGGCGCCGGCTCGGACCTGGCCGGCGGGGGCTTCTCGGGCGTGGGGCCTGCGGGCGGAGGCTGGGTGGCGAAGTCCTTCACCTTGTCGGAGGCCTTGGTGATGACGACCTCGGCCTTCTTCACCCCCTGGTCCAGCAGCACCGCCAGCTCGTCGCCGGTCTGCTTGGCCCAGGAGCCGACCTCCTTGAGGCGCTCTCGGAGCCTGGCCTGCGTCTCAGGATCGTTGACCTCCTGGTACAACCGCTGGGCCTCGTCCTTGATGTCGTTACCAGCGCGCTTGAAGTCTTCCCCCGCCTTCTTCATGAAGGCTCTCAGCTTGGTTTCCCAGATGGGCTCCACCATGGCGCACGCTCCTCGGGCATTCTTCTACTGCGAAAGAAACGTCGCGCGTGAGCCGTCGATTGCGGCTGAAGGCCCGTTCAGTGGGCGCGGTGCAGCGGGAGGGGCAGGCTGGTGAACGTGAAGAAGCCGCCGGGACGTCTGGTGCGACAGTTCATCGAGGAGCCGCGCACCTGCTCGTATCTGGCCGATCGGCAGGCCTCGCTGGAGTACCGGCTGATGGTGGACGTGAGCCCGCCGGAGCTGGAGGAGATGCTCATTCGCGGGTGGCGCCGCTTCGGCCCCGCCTACTTCCGGCCGGCGTGCTCGCCCTGCACCGCCTGCGACTCGATTCGTCTCGACGTGCACCGCTTCGCGCCGACGCCCAGCCAGCACCGGGCGCTCCGGCGGGCCAAGCGCTTCACCGCCGAGCTGGGGCGCCCGCGCATCGACGCCGCGCGGCTGGCCCTGCACGAGCGCTGGCACCACACCCGGGAGGACGCGCGCGGCTGGGAGCCCACCGCGCTCACCGAGGAGGAGTACGCGACCCAGTTCGCCTTCCCCTCCACCACCGGCAAGGAGCTCGCCTGGTACGACGGAGATCGGCTGGTGGCGATCGGCCTGCTCGACGTGACGCCCAACTGCGTCTCGGCGGCCTACTTCTTCTACGACACCGACATCGCCAGGCTCTCGCCCGGGGTGGGGAACGTGATGATGTCGGTGGAGCTGGCGCGCGAGCTGGGCTGCCAGCACGTGTACCTGGGCTACCGCGTCGAGGGCTGTGCCTCGCTCAAGTACAAGGGCCTGTTCCGGCCGTACGAGGTGCTGGACGGCCGGCCGGGGTTCGAGGAGCCGCCCGTGTGGCGGGAGGTGGGCGTCGCGGCCGTCGCACCGTCAGACGAAGCCCGGTGAATCCTCGCGCGGGCCCGCTGGCTCTGCAGATCCCGCACCGAGGAGCGCCGATGAAGAAGACCGCCACCCGCAACCTGCTGTACGCCGTCGCGCTCGCCCTGGGGGCCTTCCTCTTCATGGGCACGGGCAAGGGCGACATCACCGGCGAGCAGGCCCACGGGCTGGTGAAAGCGGGCGCGGTGCTGCTCGACGTGCGTACCCCCGCCGAGTTCTCGGGCGGCCACGTCGAGGGCGCCCTCAACATCCCCCACGAGGCGCTGCCGCAGCGACTCGACGAGCTGAAGGACAAGAAGAACGTCGACGTCGTCGTCTACTGTCACAGCGGCCGGCGCAGCGCGATCGCGGTGAAGGTGCTCAAGGACGCGGGGTTCACCAAGGTGCACGACCTCGGGCCGATGGCCGCCTGGTAGCTCGGCGCCGATCGCCGCTCAGGTGAGCGAGAGTGGCCCGGGCGGCAGATTGAGCGTGGTGCCCACCAACTGGAGCGCGCGCTCGGCTTCGGCGCGGTAGCCCGCCTCGTCCTGGAACCCGACCTCCTTGGCGAGCGCGTAGCCCTGCTTCCAGGCGCGGTGCTCGTCGGCGAGGAGGCGCTGCTTGTCGCCCGGGCGCAACGAGTCGCGCGCCGAGCGCGTCCCTTCCATCCACGACTGGGCGTCGCCGAGCCCGTGGCAGAGCGCGCAGAACAGGGACAGCGCGTCGGGCGGCGTCGCGGGGTGCAGGGTGATGATGCCCAGCCCCGGCTGCTGCGGGTCGATGACGAAGTCGCCCGAGGCCGCGCCCGTCGACGGGGTGGACGTCACGAGGCGCAGGCGCCGCTCCTCGAACCGTCGGCCGTGAAAGCGGCCGAACAAGACCTGGTGCATCCGCTCGATGGAGCCTTCGGGGGGAGTGGCGGCGCTGGGGCTCTTCTTCGACATGGCGCCACCCTCGCACGCGGCCCGCCCAGCGGCTACCGCGCCGCGCGCCTACAGCCCGCTGAGGGCGGAGAAGACCTCGGCGGGCGTGAGCTCGAGCTTCCACTCGGCGAGCCCGCAGCGCTCGTCGCCGCGGAACTCCCTCGCGTTCCACTCGCCGGTCTCCCGCGTCCAGAGGGTCAGGCGCGGCTCGCGATGGGAGACGATGAGGACCGAGCGGAGGGAGGGGAGCTGCTTGTAGTGGCTGAGCTTCTCGCCGCGGTCGTAGTCCTCGGTGGAGGGGCTCGTCACCTCGACGACCAGCGCGGGGTTCACGATGGCGAGGGGATCTTCCTTCGAGCGCTCCACTGGGCCGCACACCACGCTGACGTCGGGATAGGTCGTGAGATCGGAGGCGGAGATTCGGACCCGAAGGTCCGACGAGAACGGGCGGCATTCAGAAGGCAGGCGGGACTTCAAGAGGAACGACATCTGCGCGGCCAGCGCAGCGTGCTCCGGAGTGCCACCGGCCATCGCGTAGATCTCGCCGTCGCAGTACTCGTGACGAACGGGGCTGTCGCGCTCGATGGAGAGGTAGTCGGCGTAGGTGTAGTGCAGCCGTCGAGCGGTCGACATGGTCGAACTGTAACCGTTCGGCTTCAGCGCGTCCCGCGCCCGACCGGGTTCAGTCCTGGAGGCTGACGAGCGACGTCAGCGGAATGAGGCCGGCGGGAGTCTGCACGGTCTTTCCTTGGACCCGAGTGACCGGATTCGCGGAAGCTGGGCCTGCACTCGTGCCCCTCAGCGTCTCGCGCGCCACGCCGCCATCGCCGCGGCCTGCACGTCCTTCACCGGCACGTCCGCCTTCTCCGCCAGCGCCCGGCAGTCCTCGAGCTCGGCTTGGGCGTTGAGCACCTCGCCGCCCTTCGAGCCGACCTTCACCTTCACCTCGCCAAAGGGCGTCGTCACCGGGTCGAAGCGGCGCTCCAGGGCGGTGCGCTCCACGCTCGTCGCGCGCACGCCGAGCGTCGTCGTCTCGCGGAAGAGCAGGGCCTCCAGCGCGCTCCGGTGCTCGGCGTCGCAGAGCACGCCGACCAGGTGCCCCGGCCGGCTCTTCTTCATCACCGCGGGCAGGACCCACGCGTCGAGCGCGCCCTTCTCGAGCGCCTTCTCCAAGACGAGCCCCAAGAGCTGCGGCGAGCAGTCGTCGAGGTTCGTCTCCAGCACCCACAGGCGCGAGGCGGCGTCGGCGCCGCGTCGGCCGAGCGAGGCGCGCAGGACGTTGGCGCGGTCGGCGAAGTCCTTGGTGCCCACGCCGTAGCCGGTCTTCTCCACCACCAGCTCCGGCGGCGGGCCCACCGTGGCGAACGCGCGCACCAGCGCCGCGCCGGTGGGCGTGGTCAGCTCGCCCAGGCCCTCGAAGCGCACCGGCACGTTTTTCAAGAGCTCGAGCGTGGCCGGCACCGGCACCGGAATGACCCCGTGGGCCGTGCGCGCGGTGCCGCTCCCCAGCGGTGGCGGAGCGCAGAACACCTCGGGATCGCCGAGCAGCTCCAGCGCCACCGCCGCGCCGCAGATGTCCACGATGGAGTCCACCGCGCCCACCTCGTGGAAGTGCACCGTCTCCAGCGGTATGCCATGCACCTTGGCTTCGGCCTTGCCGAGCAGGCGGAAGACCTTCGTGGCCCGCTCCTTCGCCTTCGCCGAGAGCCCCGAGGCGGCGATGAGCTTCTCGATCTCCGAGAGCGCGCGGTGCTCGTGCGCCGCCTTCTCCACCACCACGTCGAGGTGCGTGCCGGACAGCGCGTGCCGCACCTGGGTGCTCCGCGCGAAGGTCCACCCGGCCACGCCGAGCGTCCGCAAGGGCGCCTCCAGCGCTTCGAGCGGCACGCCCAGGTCCAGCGCCGCCGCGAGGAACATGTCCCCCGCGATGCCGCCGACCGGCTCGAGGTAGAGGATCGTGGAGTCCATGCGCAGCACCCTTCGACTTCGCTCAGGGTGAACGGCGGATGCTCAGTAGGCCTTCGAGAACACGATGCGGCCCGCCGACGGCTTGCCGGTCACCGGGCAAGTCCCCGGCTCCTGCTTGAGGTCGAAGGGGCGGTTGCGCGTGGTGAGGCCGGTCTCTTCCTTGATGCGCGCCTCGGTCTCCGGAGTGCCGTCCCAGTGCGCGAGGAGGAAGCCGTCGTCGGCCCGCTTCTTCATCTCCTCGTAGCTGTTCACCTCGAAGGTGTGCTCGTCGCGGAAGGCCTTGGCCTTCTGGAAGAGGTCCTTCTGCATCTGCTCGAGCATCGACTCGGCGGTCTTGGCCGCGTCGGCCATGGCCACGAAGGCTTTCTTCGAGCGGTCACTCGACTGGTCGCGGCGCACCATCACGCACTGCTGCTTGGCGAGATCCTTCGGGCCCAGCTCCACGCGCAGGCACACGCCCTTGAGCTCGTACTCGTTGTACTTGAAGCCCGGGCTCTTGGAGTCGTCGTCGTCCACCATCGCGCGCACGCCGCGCGCCTTGAGCTCCTTGGCCAGGGCGTCGGCGGCGGCCTTCACCGGCCCGCGCTCCTCCGGCGTCTTGCCGATGACGATGATCGCCACCTGCGTGGCCGCGAGCTTCGGCGGCACCACCAGGCCCTGATCGTCGGAGTGGGTCATGATCAGCGCGCCGATGAGCCGCGTCGACACGCCCCACGAGGTCTGCCACACGAAGTGCTGCTGCCCGTCGCGGCCGAGGAAGCGGGTCTCGAAGGCCTTGGCGAAGTTCTGGCCGAGCATGTGCGAGGTGCCGGCCTGCAGGGCCTTCTTGTCCTGCATCATCGCCTCGATGGAGTAGGTGCGGTCGGCGCCGGCGAACTTCTCGCTCTCGGTCTTCTGGCCGCAGAGCACCGGCATCGCCATCCACTCCTCGGCGAAGACCCGGTAGACCTCGAGCATCTTGCGCGTCTCGGCCTCGGCGTCGGCTTCCGTCTCGTGGCAGGTGTGGCCCTCCTGCCAGAGGAACTCGGTGGTGCGGAGGAAGAGCCGGGTGCGCATCTCCCAGCGCATCACGTTCGCCCACTGGTTCAAGAGCATCGGCAGGTCGCGGTAGCTCTGAATCCACTTGGCGAAGGAGCGGTTGATGATGGTCTCCGAGGTGGGGCGCACGACGTAGCGCTCGCCCTCCGGGAGCGGCTTGCCGCCGGCGATGGCGACCACCGCGAGCTGCGGGTTGAAGCCCTTCACGTGCTCCTTCTCGCGCTGGAGGTACTCCTCAGGGATGAGCATCGGGAAGTAGGCGTTGACGTGCCCGGTGTCCTTGAACATCGCGTCGAGCCCGCGCTGCATGTGCTCCCAGATGGCGTAGCCATTGGGGCGGATCACCATGCAGCCCTTCACGTCGGAGTAGTCGGCGAGCTGCGCGCGCTGAACGAGCTGGATGTACCACTCGGAGAAATCCTGCGAGCGCAGGGGAAGCTTGTCGGTCGAGGCCATGGGCGCCACCTAGAAGGAAAAGAAGCGGAACTCAACGGTGCATGACGCACCGCGCGCAACTGTCCGACGCCGTACGCGACAATGCGGGGGAATGCACCGCCCCTTCCCGCACTCCAGAATGCATCCTCCCGGAAAGATGACGGTTTCCGTGGACGCGCTGGAGGAGGCGGGCATCGACGTGGAGGCGCTCTTCGCGGGCGCGCGTACGGTGCGGCGGCGGATCTGCGCGGCCGGCGCTCGCACCACCGTGGTGGAGCTCGAGACCGGCGACGTGGCGCTGCCCTTCTCCCTGGCGCCCCCGGCGAGCCGCGGCCAGTGGCTGGCGTTCTCGCGCAGAGGCGATCGGGTCGAGGTGCGCGTCGACTTGCACGCGACGCTGGAAGGCGAGCTGCGCTTCAGCGAGTTGATGGGCGCGCTGCTCGGCCCTCGCCCGCAGCGCCGCGCGAGCTGAGCCCGAAGTCGGCCTACTTCGTGGCCAGCGTCGACGTTCGGTGCTACCCAGGGTGCTTCCTGGGAGGGAATCCATGCACCGTCGCGCGCTGCTGTTCGCTTCGCTTCTCCTCGCTGTGCCCGCGGCCTTCGCCGCTGAGCCCGAAGACGCCGAGGGCGTGAAGGATCACCCCGACGTGCCGCGCTTCCCGGGCTTCGTCATCACCGAGGGGACGGCCAACGACTTCAACAGCCACGAGTTCCCCGTGGGGCCAGACAAGACCGTCTCCAAGGAGGGCCGGTACTGGACGATCTCCTACGGACTCAAGGAGGGGGCCAAGCAGCCGAGCGCCCTCGAGGTGGTGAGGAACTACGAAGCCGCCTTCAAGAAGCACGGCGGCAAGCTCGTCTACAGGCAGATCGACGACAACGGGGGGGTCGTCACCTACTCGATGCCGCTGGGCAAGTCGGAGCGGTGGCTGAGCATCGACATCTACAACGGCTCCACCAACTTCACCTTCAACATCATCGAGGTGGCGGCGATGGCGCAGAAGGTCGAGGTCAGCGCCTCGGAGATGCTGGACGCGCTCAACAAGAACGGCTTCATCGCGCTCTACGGCATCACGTTCGACACCGGGAAGGACACCATCAAGCCGGAGTCGGAGCCTCTGCTCGCGGAGATCGCCACCCTGCTCACCCAGAACGCGGACCTGAAGCTCTCGGTCGAGGGGCACACCGACAACGTGGGCAACGCGAAGGCCAACGAGGCTTTGTCGAAGAAGCGGGCTGAGAAGGTGAAGGCCTGGCTCGCTGGCAAGGGCGTGGCGGCGGCGCGGCTGTCCACCAACGGCTTCGGTGACAAGAAGCCGGTGGCCGACAACCGCAGCGAGGACGGCCGGGCGAAGAACCGCCGCGTCGAGCTGGTGAAGAAGTAGGCGCGCTCAGGGCACCTGCCCGCCGTCGCCGTCCTCAGGCAGGACGAGCTCGGCGGGCGGCCGGTGGCTCAGGAAGCCGAGCGGACTGAAGGTCGGGCCGTACGCGCCCGAGCCGAGCACGGCGATCAGATCGCCCACCCGGGGCTCGGCGATGGTGACGCCGGTGCCGAGCGTGTCGAGCGGCGTACACAGCGGCCCCACGATGGTGCGCGTCACCAGCGGCCCCTCGCGGCTGAGGTTCAAGAGCGGCAGCCGCGGGGCGTCGGCACCGAAGAGCTGCCCGGTCGCGGCCAGGTGGTGGTTGAGCCCGCCGTCGAGCACGGTGAAGTGCACGCCGCGGGACACCTTCTCCGAGACGACCCGCGCCACGTAGAGCCCGGCCGGCCCCACCAGCCAGCGCCCCGGCTCCAGCACGGCCTCGACGCGCAGGCCGGTGGAGGCGTGGAACTTCTCCAGCGCCGCGCAAAGCCGCCGCCCCGCGGCCTCGACGTCGAGCTCGACGCCTGGCTCGAGCACTCCGAGCCCACCGCCGAGGTCGAGGCGCCGGGCGGTGAGCCCGTGCTCGCGGTGGAGCCGCTCCACCAGATCGAGCGACGCCGAGAGCGCCGCGGAGAAGCCCCCGACGCTGGTGCACTGGGCGCCCGGGTGAACGTGGAGGCCGTCGAAGGCGAGCACCTCCGCGAGCTCCGCCACGCGCGCGGCGGCCGGGGCGAGGTCCTCCTCGTCGATGCCGAAGGGGCTGGGGCCGCCCATCATCGGCACCCGGTAGGCCTTCGCGCGGGTCGCCGCGTTCACCCGGAGCCGGATCGTCGCCCGCCGTCCCTGGGTCCGGGCGAGCACCGCCACGGCCTCCAGCTCGCGCGGCGACTCGACGCTCACCACCACGCCGGCGCCCACGGCCCGCTCCAGCTCCGCGCCCGTCTTCCCCGGCCCCGCGAAGCTGAGGACCCCGGGCGGCCAGCCCGCGCGGAGGGCCTGTGCCAGCTCTCCGTCAGAGGCGACGTCGAGCCCGTCCACTTCGCCCTTCAGGCGCTCCAGGACCCGCGGGTGGGGGTTCGCCTTCACCGCGTACAAGAGCGTCACTGAGGGAAACGCGGCGCGGAGGCGGCGCGCCCGCGCGCGCAGCACGTCGAGGTCGTAGACGTAGAAGGGCGTGCCGTGGCGTCCGGCGAGGGCTTCGGCCCGCGGGCCGGTCAGCTCGATCCACGCCGACGTCACTGCGCTCCCTCCCGAGGCTGGTAGTCACCCATGCCCACGCGCCAGCCCATCGAGTCGCGGGAGTTCAGCTGCGTGCCGTGGCGAGCGGCGAGGGCTTCGGCCCGCGGGCCGGTCAGATCGATCCACGCCGACGTCACGGCGCTCCCTCCCGAGGCTGGTAGTCACCCATGCCCACGCGCCAACCCATCGAGTCGCGGGAGTTCAGCTGCGTGCCGAACCGAGCGGCGAGGGAGATCCCCAGCGACGTCACGGCGCTCCCTCCCGAGGCTGGTAGTCACCCATGCCCACGCGCCGGCCCATCGAGTCGCGGGGGTTCAGCTGCGTGCCGCACCGAGCGGCGAGGGAGATCCCCAGCGACGTCACGGCGCTCCCTCCGGAGGCTGGAAGCCTCCCATGCCGACTCTCCAGCCCATCGAGTACCGCGCGTTCAGCTCGCAGCGCGGCTGGAAGTGCTCTGCTCCGTCGGGCGCGCGCCAGCGGAAGGCGTCGAGGCCGAAGGGGCCGAGGTACCCGGCCTGGTGAAGCGCCTCGGCGGTGCGCCGCGCTTCGGCGACCATCGTCTGCCACTCGGCGGCGCTGAGCGTGCCCGGCGGCGCGCGCCGGCTCTCGACCCAGGCGCCCGTCGCGTCCACGTCCTGCACCGTGAGCTCACCCAGCGCGCAGCGGCCGTCCTCCGTCACGTACCCGTGCAGCGCGCAGTCGAGGAGCCTCGTCACCAGGGGCTCCACCATCAGCCCATCGGCACGGTGCGAGGCGTCGATCCACGCGGCGTCGTCCGCCGCCGGCGTCGGGCCCACCTTCCGGCGGCCGCGGCCCGCGTAGCCGAACGGGCGCTTGAGGAGCCAGGCCCCTTGCTCGGAGGCGCGCTCCAGCGTTCCGTGGGCGCCGAGGACCTCCGCCAGCTCTCGCGCGTCCGACACGAAGGCCGCGCCGGGCAGCGCCTGTCCGAGCTCGTGGGCGAAGCGGCGATGGTTCACCCGGCGGAGCACGTCCTGCGTGGGCGCGCGCGGGGGGCGGACGCCGGCGAGCTCCATGCGCTCGAGGGCCCAGCGCGTCGGGCACCACGCCCGGCCCGGCCGCCCCGCGAAGCCGCCACCCGTCGGGTCCGGCCACAGCCGCTCCGGGGCCAGCGCCCGCAGGACGGGGGCGAGCGCCACGATGCGCTCCACCGTCGCCGCCTTAGGGGAGTGGGCGCCCCGGTGCGCGAGCTCGTCGTCGGCGTCGAGGTTCAGCACCCAGACCGGCGGGGCGTCGCCGCTCACGCGCCGCGCTCCCAGGCGGCCAGGGCCAGAAGGAATGGCTCCGGGTAGCCGGCGCGCCGTCGCGCCTCGAGGTTGAGCGTCGCGCCCTTCGTCATGCGGGGGCTCAGCGGCGTGGGCAGGTGGGCCCGCCACCTCTCGAAGTCCACGTCGCCGGTGAAGACCCGGAACCAGTGCAGGGCGAAGGCCGCGTGGGCGATCTCCTCCTCGACGATCTGCGCCTGGATCTGCGCGGCGCGCTCGTCACCAGCGGCCGAGAGGAGCCCGACGAAGCGGGCGCCGTGGTCCAGGTTGCCGCCCTCGAAGCCGATGCCCAGGCCCGCCACGAAGTGCGCCGGCGTCGCCGCCGCGCGGGGCACGTGACTCCAGAACCAGTCGTTCACCGGGTGTGAGCCGAAGGGGTGCCCGAGGGCCTCGAGGTGTTCCCGGTAGAGCCCCATGTGCCGCAGCTCGTCGCCGCAGATGAAGACGAGCCCCCTCTTGAAAGCCGGTGGCGTGTCGGGGAAGGCGAGCAACGCCCAGGCCATCAGCTCGGCGGCCTGCAGCTCGTGGTGGAGGAAGGTGTGGAGCAGCTCGGCCCGCTTCGCCGGGTTGCCGAGCGCGCCGGGGCGAGGCGCCTTCTTCTTCTCCATCCGCCGCGCCAGCTCGGGAGGGCGGCCGGGCGCGTCGAGGATCCAGCGGCGAGGCGCCGGGTCCCAGGCCGCGGGAGGCGGAGGCGGGGCGAGCTTCGACGCGAGCGTCTCGGCGCGGACGTAGTCCCAGGCCCAGCGCTCGACGGTGCCTTCGGGAGGGGCGGGCTGCATTCGCGGCGGAGCGTACTCGGCTTCGCTTCGTTCACGGCGCGGTGCCGGCGTCCGTCGCTGGCGGGCGCTGGACGGCGAGCTCGAGGTTCGAGCCGCGCTGGTGCGGATAGCCGGTGGCGAAGGGCAGGGGCTTCACCGGCGCCTTGTCCCAGGCCGCCTTCAGGTCGGTCTGGAAGTGGTCCTCGAAGACCTTCTTGTTGGGCGTGTACTCGCCGAAGAAGGTGAGGTCCCACTTCTTCGGGGAGAGGAAGCGGTAGGGCAGGCCGCTGTCGTCCTGCAGCACCGTGGCCGCGTGCTGGAGCAGGTACTCGCGCGCCACCGAGAAGTGCCGGTCGTGGAGGATGAAGGACGCCGCCTTGAGGAAGGCGTTCACCGTGCCCAGCTTCGAGAGGAAGGGGAAGAGGCCGGGCGCGAGCGGCAGGGCGTCGTTGTGCACGTCGTTGCTGAAGTAGTCGAGCTCGCGCACCGGGCCCTGCCCCAGGCGCTGGAAGCGGATGCGCAGCCCGGGCACGCCTGTGGGCGGAACGGCTGACGGCGCCACCACCGAGAGGACGCCGGCCTTGTCCAGCGCCACGTGCTCCACGCTCACCACCGTGTCTTGGTGCCGGGCGAGGAAGAGGAGCAGAACCGGCAGCACGCCGCGCAGCCGCGTCTTCTTCATGTCCGGCCCCATCACCGAGGTGACGAAGTAGGAGAGGTTGATGGTCGTCTTGAGGGTGGCGCGCAGGTTGGTGAGGCCCTGCTCGAGCTCCTTCTCGGGCAGCGCCTCGAGAGGGGGCACGCCGCCCACCTTCTCCAGCCCGGCGAGCACGTAGATCGGCGCGTCGGGGTAGAGCACGTCGGCGCTGATGAAGTCCGGGCCGCCGAAGAGGTAGACGAGCGGCGCGTTCCTCACCAGGTGTGGCAGGAGCTCGGTCTGGGCCCAGGCGTCCATCTTCCCGAGGCGGTGCTCGGCCAGGGTGGCGAAGCCGGCGTCCAGGGCCGCGGCGTGCGCCTTCCACGCCGGTGTTTCCGTGAGCGGCGCGAGCGGCGAGCCCTCCGACACCGGGAGCCCGGCGAGGAAGCGCGCCTGATCATTCCACGAGGCCCGTGAGCTCGGCGGTCCGGCGTCGGCGCGGGAGGGGCTCGCCTCCGCGAACGCGGTCGAGGCGAGCAGGACGATGAGCACTCCGAAGGCGACGAGGCGACGCACGGGGCGACCTTCTCAACCGGAGCGACGGCTCGCAAATTTCTCGGCCTCTCCGGACAGGGTGGGCGTCACATTCTCACCAACGCCGTTCGTCCCGAGTGAGGGACCCCCACGACCGCGGGTCCGGCGGGCCCTCGACGTCGGTCAGGCTCAGCCTGGACGGCGGTGGACGGCGAGTGGCCAAACGCCGCTCAGCTGGACAGCAACGCCAGCTGCGCGAGGTAGGCCTCGGCGCGCCGCTCGGCGAAGAGGTCGGCCACCAGCATGAAGGCGCTCTGCGCGACGAGGCCGGTGCCCACCCAGTACCAGGCGTCGCTGCGCCGCAGGAACAGCGCCAGGAACAGGCCGGCGGTGAAGAGCAGAATCTCCACCCGTTTGTAGAGCTCGAAGCCGCGCAGCACCTTGGTCATGCGCGCTGTCTCGGCCTGCTGGAGCTCATGGGGCGCCGACCCCAGCTGCGCCTTCAGGGCCGCGACCTGCCCGTCGGTGCGCAGGCCGACCGACGCCCCCACCGCGAGCTGAATGAGGCCGACGGCGCAGAGCGGGTACATCAGCGCCCTCGAGTCGAGCTCGCTGAAGAACAGCCGCACCGCGACGACCACCGCGAGCACGCCGGCGCCGAAGAAGACCGCGCTCTCGAGCTTCTCCGACGCGAAGTAGCGCTCGAGGTGCGGCAGGAGCTCGGTGGAGGTCATCGCCGGACTGTAGGCATTCGCCGCTCAGAAGGCGAAGCCGAGCGCGAGGGCCGCCGCGCCGTTCTTCAGGTCGACCATCGGCACGATGCGCACCGGGTAGCCGGGCGTGGTGTCGTGCCAGTGCTTCGAGCGGTGGCGCACCGTCCACTGGCCCACCGCGTAGCCCATCGACGCGCCCCACAAGATGTCGGAGAGGAAGTGGTAGTCGTCGATGAGCATCATCGTGCAGAAGAAGGCGCCGAAGGCGTGCATCCCGGCGAGGAGCCACCCGTTGTCGGTGTACATCGAGATCGCCCCCATCACCGCGTAGAGCGACGCCGCGTGGCCCGAGGGCGTGCCGGCGGGGTAGAGCGAGATGGAGTGGGTGGGGCCGTAGACGATGGCGTTGCCGTTGCCGTCCATCGGGCCTTCGCGGCCGATGAGCAGCTTGGGCAAGACGTGGAAGACCTGCGCCACCGAGAAGGCCTCGACGATGATGGAGATGGCCTCCATGTAGTCGTCGCCGTCGAACATCCACCCGTAGGCGTACAGCCCCAGGCCGGTGGCGCCGAGGACGCTCCAGATGACCACGTCGGTCGCCGGGTACCAGAAGGTGAAGCGCGTCTGCCGCAGGCCGAACGTCTCGTGGGCCCAGCGCTGCACGTAGACGTCGCCGGGCGTCTCTCCGATCATCAGGGCCAGCGTGCCGCCGGAGATCAGGGCGAAGGTGGCCGCGTCCTGAGGAGACCAGGTCACGAAGCCGGTGGGGATGGCCACGATGTCGGTGAGCCAGCGCACCAGGATGTTGTGGTTCGGGTAGCGCCACTCGTCGCCCACGAAGGCGCCGTGGATGGGCTCGGCGATGGGGGCCACGGGCGAGGCCGGTGCGGCGTCGGCGGCGGGGGCGGCGTCGGTGGGCGCGGGCTCGGAGGGCGTGACGTCGACGGCGGGTGGGCGCTCGGGCGCGTCGGCGGGGAGCTTGGCGGCGAAGGCCGCGGCGCCGAGGAGGCTCGCGAGCAGTGCCACGCTACGTGTCGTCGGGGGAGAGAACGCGAGTCGTCTCAGCGTCGTCATGCCAAAGGACCCCTGCGCGGGGCGTGCCGCGCGGCGCCAAGGGGCGGGCTCCCCGGGCGCGGGCCGCTCGGTCGAGGACGCTTCCCCGGTGCGCTTCGCCCATGCGGCACTCGCGGATCGCGTACGTCCGAGCGCGGGGTCCTCGTCGCGCGCCCCTCGCACCCGGGCGGTGAAGCCCAAGGCGGCTGATGCGAGTCACGCCGGGCCCGTCGCGGCGGTCCCAGCGGTCGCGACGCCGCGCAAAGCCTTCGCGTACGAGGCACCAAAGCGGCGCGTCCGCGCTCGAACTGGGCTGGCCGGCGCCGCGTTGCGGAGTAGAAGCAACGGCCCATGCTCACGACGTCCTTCCGCCGCCGCGCGGCAGCAGAGTGCTGGGCCGGTCTCGCCGTGGTCCTGCTCCTGGCGCCCGGACGCTCCGGCGCCCAGCCGCCCCCGCTCGACGCGGGCGCGCGCGACGCCGGAGTGAAGGACGCGGGCGTCGCGTGGGTGGGGCCGGTGCCGCTCATCCCCCGCGCGGCCTTGCTCGGGAACCCGGAGAAGGCCTCGCCCAAGCTCTCGCCCGACGGCAAGCGCCTCGCCTGGCTGGCGCCCGACGAGAAGAACGTCCTCCAGGCGTGGGTGCGCACCGTGGGGCAGAGCGACGACGCGCCGGTGACGAGCGAGCCCAAGCGGGGCCTGCGCTCCATCACCTGGGCCGAGGACTCGACCACGCTGCTCTACCTGCAGGACTTCGACGGCGACGAGAACTTCCACCTGTGGAGCGTGGACCTTCTGGGCAAGAACACCCGCGACCTGACGCCGTGGCTCGGCATCCGCGCGGGGCTGTTGCCCACCAGCGCGCGCGTGGCGGATCAGCTCCTCGTCACCTTGAACGTGCGCGACCGGAAGCTCTTCGACGTGTACCGCGTCTCGCTCAAGACCGGCGCGGTGGAGCTCGACACGCAGAACCCCGGCGACGTCACCGGCTGGCTCGCCGACGCGTCGCTCACCGTGCGCGGGGCGGTCGCCACCACCAAAGAGGGCGGCACCGAGGTGCGCGTGCGCGACGCGAAGAACGGGCCCTGGCGGCCGCTCATCACCGTCGGCCTGGAGGAGCACGTCGAGCCCTACGACTTCTCCCTCGACACCAAGACCCTCTTCCTCGCCACCACCGTGGCCTCGGACACCGCGCGGCTGGTGGAGAAGAGCGTCAAGACCGGCACCGAGCGCGTGATGGCGCAGAACGCGACCGTCGACGTGAGCGACGTGTGGGTCCACCCGGTGAAGCACAGCGTGCTCGCCGCGCGCTTCGAGGTCGACGGCAAGCCGGAGTGGACCTCGCTCGACTACACCGTCACCGGCGACTTGAACGCCCTGAAGGCGCAGCTCGGCACCGGCAACTTCACCGTCACCTCGATGGACCGGGCCGACCAGACCTGGGTGGTCTCGGTCTCGACCGACGTCGTGGCGCCGCGCTGGGTGCTCTGGGAGCGCCGCGCCAGGAAGCTGACGCCGCTCTTCTCGGCCCTGCCCAAGCTCGAGGGCCTGCCGCTCGCGCCGTCGACGCCGGTCTCGATACCGGTGAAGGACGGGTTCACCATGCAGGGCTTCCTCACGGTGCCGGTGGGGCCGGAGAGCAAGCGCCCGCTGGTGCTGCTGGTGCACGGCGGCCCGTGGTGGAAGGACAGCTTCGGCTTCAACCCGGTGGTGCAGCTCCTCGCCAACCGCGGCTACGCGGTGCTGCAGGTGAACTACCGGGGCTCGACCGGCTCGGGGAAGCGCTTCCTCTCCGCCGGAAACCGCGAGTGGGGCCGCGCGATGCAGGACGATCTCTCCCTGGCCGTGACCTGGGCGCGCGACGCGAACCTCGCCGACCCGGCGAAGGTCGCCATCATGGGGCAGAGCTACGGCGGCTACGCGACGCTGGCGGGGCTCGCCTTCACACCAGAGCACTACCGCTGCGGCGTCGACGCCTTCGGGCCGTCGAACCTCTTCACGCTGCTGGCCACGGTGCCGCCGTACTTCGAGGCCTACAAGGCGGAGATGTACCAGCGGGTGGGGGACCCGAACGATCCCGCCGATCGGGAGCTGCTCACCCAGGCCTCGCCGGTGTTCGCCGCCGAAGCGGTGAAGGCGCCCTTGTTCATCGCGCAGGGAGCCAATGACCCGCGGGTGAAGGCTTCGGAGTCGGAGCAGATGTTCCAGGCGCTGGAGAAGCGCGGCGTGCCGATGACCTACGTCGTCTACCCCGACGAGGGGCACGGCTTCTCGCGGCCGGAGAACCGCCTCGACTACGTCGCCCGCGTGGAGGGGTTCCTCGCCCGGTGCCTGGGCGGGAAGGCCGAGCCCCTGCCCAAGGAGGGCCGGGTGGAGGGCTCGACGGCGGTGGTGAAGACCGCGGGGCCGAAGAAGTAGGACGCGGGGAGCCGCGCGGCGTTCGGCGCCCTTCGACGCCGCTTACAGGCTCGACCGAAATGCGGAACCAGGCACCGTTCAGTCCGAGCGACGTCGAGGACCTCGGCTGAGCCGATCGGATTCGCGAGACTCGCCGGCCCCCGACTCCTCTCGGGCTGAACGGAGTCGCCGTTTCTCTCCGGGTGAACGGTCGTCGCCGGCGCCGCGCTCGCCCGGAGCGCCTCGTCGAGGCGGGCCATGCCGAGGGCGAGCTGGACGCGCGCGGCCAAGGACTCGCTCCTCTCGAGGCGACGAAGGGGCCGTGAACGGCGGCGCCTGCCACGCCTCGACGAAGGGGGGGCGCGGTGGGACACTCGCGGCTCACGACATGCGCGCGACACCCTGGACGCGAGCGCTGCTCCTGGCGGCGCTCTTGACGCAAGGCTGCTTCCTTCCCAGGAGCGAAGGGCTCGACTCCGGCGTCGGCGCCCGCGTCACCCCGGCGCCGCCCGTCGCGCCCGCGGCCCCCACGCTTCCGCGGCTGACGCCGTGCCCGCCGGGTTGGCGAGAGGTCGCCGGGCCGAGCCCCGACTGGGCGACCACCTGCGATCCCTGGCCCGCCGGAGGCCGGCAGACCTGCGCCGCCGACCAAGCCCACTTCCCCGGTGAGCCGGGCTGCGTGCGCATCGGCACCGCGTGCCCGGCCGGCCCGTGGCCCGAAGGCCTGCCCGCGGGCGTGCGCGTGGTCTACGCCAAGCCGGGCGCGCCCGCGCCGGGCTCCGGCACCCAGGCGTCTCCCTACAGCTCACTGGCGAAGGCGCTGAGCTCCGCGAGCGCCGGGACCATCGTCGCCCTGGCCAAGGGCACCTTCGCCGAGGCAGTCAAGGTCCCGGCCGGCGTGACGCTCTGGGGCGCCTGTGTCGCCCAGTCGCACATCACCCCCGCCTCTGACCTCGACCTGGTGGCCGCCGACGTGCGGGGCCCGGGGGTGACGCTCCGCAACCTCACCCTGAGCGGCCCCACCAAGGGCGTGGGGATGAGCACCCCGGGCGCGTCGGTCGAGCTCAGAGACGTTCTCGTCGACGGGACGACCGCGACGGGCGTGCTGGCGGTGGGCGCCGTCACGATCACCGGCTCGCGGCTGGTCATCCGCGACACCCAGCCCGAGGCGGCGACCGGCGACCTGGGCCAGGGGCTCGAGCTCACCGGCGGCGCCCAGGCCGACCTCTCCTGGGTGGCGTTGGAGGGAAACCGCGGCGCGGGCGCGTCGGTGCTCGGCAGCGGCTCGAGCCTGCGATGGACCGACGTCGTCGTCAGCGACACCCGCCCGCGCCAGATGGACGGAGCCTTGGGTCGCGGCGTGTACCTGGACTCGGGCGCGCAGCTCGACGCCGATCGCCTCGCGCTCGAGAGGAACCATGAGTCCGCGCTCTGGAGCCAGGACGGGGCCCAGGCGACGGTGCGGCACGTGGTGGCGCGGAACACCCTCGCCCGGCCAGACACCCCCGAGGCCGCGTGCGCCATCGGCGTGGCCAATGGTTCGCGGCTCACCCTCAGGGGCGCTTTCCTCGAGCGCAACGCGGTGGCGGGGCTGTGCGCGTCATTCTCCCCGAGCTTCGTGGACGCCGAGGACCTCGTGGTCCGCGACACCTTGCCCTCGGCCTCGCTGCAGTGGGGCGTGGGCGTCGAGTGCACCCATGGCGCGCTGTTCCGTGGAGCGCGGCTGAGCCTCGAGGGAAACCGGACGGAGGGCCTGCGACTGGACCACCCGGGCTCGGTGGTGCAGCTCGAAGACGCGCGGGTGTACGACACGCTCCCGCAGGAGAGTGACGGGGCGGACGGAATCGGCCTGGCGGTGGCCGGCGGAGCGAAGCTCTCCGCCACCCGCGTCGTCGTCGAGAGAAGCGCCACCTTCGGCGTCGCCGCCCAGGACGCGACCACCCAGCTGGAGTTGACGGACGTCGCGGTGCGCTCCACCAAGGTCTCCAGCCAGGGCGACCTCGGCTCGGGCCTGAGCCTCGCCTTGGGCGCGAGGGCGTCGGTTCGGCGCCTGCTCTCCCAGGACAACCACGCCAGCGGCATCTTCGTCGCGAGCCCGGGCTCCACCGCCGACCTCGAGGACGTCACCGTTCGCGACACTCACGGCGAGGCCAACGGGCAGATGGGAGAGGCGCTGCAGGTGCAGCAGGGCGGCACGGTCACCCTGCGCCGCGCGCTGTTCGAGCGCTGCCACGAGATTGGGCTGATGGCCTACCTCGACGCCACCGTGACGGGCTCGGAGGTGACGGTGCGCGAGACGCTCGAGAGCGAGTGCCCGGCAGAGAGGTGCACCGCGCGCGGCGGCGCCGGCGTGGTCTCGGGAGGCTCCTCGCGAGTGCGGCTCGAGCGCTTCCTCTTGGAGCACAACGCCTCCGTCGGCATCCAGGTGTTCGAAGACGCGGGCGCCGACCTCAGCGACGGTCAGATCTCGTACAACCCGATTGGCGCCGCGGTGAGCGTCGACGGCTTCGACGTCTCGCGGCTCGAGAACGGCGTCGCCTTCGAGAACAACGAGGTCCGGTTGTACTCCGCCTTCGTGCCGCTGCCGCCGATCAACACCGGGGTCACCGGCATGTCTCCGCCACGCAGGTGAGCGGCGGCTGGCACGCGACCAGGCCTGCCGCGCAGCCCGCGTCGCGCGTCGAGGTGACGCAGATTCCGTTCTGGCAGACGCCGGAGCCCCAGGAACTCGAGGTGCAGTTCATGGAGAGGGGCTGGTTGAGGCTCCCGAACGAGGTGCAGGCCACGATCAGCCGGGTGGAGTTGGGACAGGAGCGCCTAAAGGAGCTGGGGGTGCAGCCGCTCAAGCCCACGGTGCAGCCATCGTCGTAGTCGCAGCCCATGTCGGCCGCCGGCAGGCCGTTCCTCCCGCAGGCCATGTAGAGTGAGTTGCCGAGCGAGTCCATGAACAGGCACTGCGAGCCCTGCGGCAAGACACAGGTGGGACCCACGGTGCCGCCGAAGTCGTAGCAGGTGCCGTTGGTCGGGAGGGAGCCGGTGACGTTGGCGCAGTCGATGCGGGTGGCCTCGGTGGTGCCGGAGCAGTCGACGACCGCGGCGCCGCTGCACACCTTGTAGGTACCGGAGCGGGTGCAGGGCGAAGCGCCCTGGCAGCTGGCCGTCGTCGCGCTGGTGGCGACGCACGCCTGGGGCGCGCAGTCGTTGACGTCCTTCCACGCCGCTCCTTCGCACTGCTGGAGGGTCGTGGTGCTGCACCGCAGGGCGCCGAAGGGCGAGCAGGCGCTCGACGCGCAGCGCGCCTCGCTGTCGGAGAGCACCTCGCAGGTGCTCGGAGCGCAGTCCTGCTTCAGCCCCCACGTCGCGCCGTCGCAGCGCTGGAGCAAGGCACCGGTGCAGCGGGTGAAGCCCGCGAGAGCGGCCCCGCACCCGCCGGCCACCGAGGCGTCGGGGCCTGCGTCGGGGGTGCCGGCCGGAAAGGGGAAACACCCCGTAGAGCAGAGCGCCCCGAGGGCCAGCCAGGCCACGAGGCCAGCGGACCGGCGGAGGACTTCGAGTGGACGAGACACGCGGACTCCCGAGGCGAACCAAGGGCGCGGAGTGTACCAGCGCTCTCACCCCGTTTTCACAAGGTCCGGAAGACCCGAAGCGGTGAAGGCCGCCGCGTCGGAGCAGATGCTGTTCCTGGTTCTGGAGAAGCGCGGCGTGCCGATGACCTACGTCGTCTCCCCCGACGAGGGGCACGGCTTCTCGCGGCCGGAGAACCGACTCGACGACGTCGCCCGCGTGGAGGGCTCGACGGCAGTGGTGAAGGGCGCGGGGCCGAAGAAGTCGGACGCAGGGAGCCGAGCGGCGTTCGGCACCCTCGGACGTCGCTTTAGGGTGAACGGTGGTCGCCGCGCGCGTAGGCTCGCGCCTTCTCCAGCATCGCCTGCACTCGCGGATCCCTCGCCGGCGCCTCGCTCGCCCGGAGCGCCTCGTCGAAGCGGGCCATGCCGATGAGCCCGAGGGTCTCCTGCACGCGGGGCCACTCGTCGGTCGGGTCGAAGGTGAGCGCGGCGCGGGCGTGGGTGAGCGCGCGGGGGAAGTTGCCGAGGGCGAGCTGGACGCGCGCGGCCAGGGACTCGCTCTTCGCGCCCGGCGCCCACCCGAGCAGCGCGTCGGAGATCGCGGCGGCGGCGCTCGGCCCCTCCTGCACCAACAGCGCGTCGGCGAGCTGGCGCAGCGTGGTCGGGTCCTTCCCGCCGGCCTCCATCGTCTTCCGGGCGAGCTCCACCCGCTCCGGGGGCGCGCCGTGCTTCGCGAGTTGGGCGAAGACCAGCGCCGACAGCGGCGCGAGCTCGTTCGGCTCCAGCCGGCGCAGCGCCTCCAGCTCGGGGATGGCGTCGCCCCACCGCCCCGCGGCGCCGTAGGCCGCGGCGAGGTTGCGGCGTACCACCGAGAGCCCCGGCGCGCGGTCGCGGTCGGCCTCCCACAGCGAGATGCCGTCCTTCCACTCCACGAGTCGCCGGTGTCCGGGGACCGCCAGGACGGCGGCGGCGAGGAGCGACAGCGTCACGGGCCCGAACCGCCGGGGCCAGGAGAAGGCGCCGAAGCGCCGCGCCGCCGCGCGCTCTAGGAGCACGGCCAGCGCGACGAAGAGCGCCAGCGACGGCACCAGCGCGAAGCGATCGGCGACGAGGAACGCGAGCGGCACGAGCCCGGTCACCGGGGCGAAGGGCGCCGCGAAGCCCAGCGCGGCGACGATTCTTTCGAAGCGCCTCGGGCCGGGCCAGAGGGCGAAGGTCGCGAGCGCCAGCCAGAGGGCGAGGGCGAGCCAGGTGCGAGGGTCGCCCAAGGCGAGCGGCGTGAAGGCGTAGACGGCCTGCGACGGCGCGGGGACGAGCGTCCTGCCGGCATAGCTCCACGGGAGCCACAGCGCCGTGGGCAGCGAGCCGAGCAGCGTTCCGCCGGGGAGCGTTCGGGTCGCGGCGCCGGGGGCCGCCAGGTGAAACCACGCCGTCACCAAGGTGCAGGCGAGCGCGGGCACGAGCCACGGCAGGAGGCGCGCGGCCGTTCGGGCCCAGGACCCGCGCGCCACCGCGGGCCGAAGCTCCAGCGCGACGAAGAGCAGCGCCAGCGGGAAGATGGTCGTCTTCGCGAGCAGCGCGCCCGTCCACGCGAGCGCGGCCAGGCGCCTGCGCCCGCGCCCGACGGCCGTGAAGGCCGCGAGCACCAGCACCAGGGACAGCGTGTCCTTCAGGTCCGCGGCCCAGGCGACGGTCTCCACGCGCATCGGGTGGGCGAGCCAGGGCAGCGCCGCGACGAGGCCCACCCGGCGGGGCACGCCGAAGGTCTCCAGCGCGAGGGGGATCAGCGCCGCGGCCAGTGCGAAGAGGAGCCACTGCACCGCGTGGTACGGCCAGGGCGCGTCGCCGAAGGCCGCGTGCAGCACGCAGTACACGCTCTGGGTGAGCGGGTACCAGGTGTCGTCGAGCGCGGTGAGGAAGGCGAGGGGAATGCCGGCGAGGCCTTGGGTGGCGTAGGGGCTGTGGCTGATGAGGCGATCGTCGTCCCAGTTGGTGAGCCCGTGGCCGAGCACCGGCGCGGTGAGGGCCAGCGCGGCGAGCGCGAGCAGGGCGGGGGCGAGGGCGTCGAGGCGTTCGTTCTTCGCTGCGCTCTCGTTCGACGGCGTCACGGCCGGCGCAGCATAGCGGCGGGCCTCACGCGAGGGCGCCACTTCTTTGGTTGCGCCGGGCGCGCTCGCCCCGCAGGCTCGGCCGCCGTGCCGACCTTCACCTGCACGCCGCTCTCCACCGACCACCTGGCGCAGCTCGAGCGCGCGGTGGCCTTGGCGCTGCCGCAGTGGCTCAAGCCCGTGCCCGAGGCGCCGGAGCAGATCGTCGCCGGCCTCGAGCGGGTGCTCTTGTTCTTGAAGCAGCAGCAGGAGCCGTCGAAGCAGGCGAGGCAGGTGGCGTCGCTGGCGTTCGCGTGGGGCGCTCAGGTGGTGCGCGCGTCGCCGTGGCGGTGGATGAGCGTGTCCGAGGACGGCAGCGTCAACCCGGCGCTCGTCTCGCCCGATGGCGCGAGGGCGTGCCTGCCGGTGGACGTGGTCACGCTGCTCGCGCTCAGGCAGAGCGGGGTGACGCTGAGCGGGCTCTACCGCAGCATCGTCGAGGGGCAGGAGACCGAGGCGCTGGTCTCGCTGCGGTGAGCGCCGGCGTCACCCCTCGGTGCTAGACCCCTCCCTGCATGCGTCGGGTCACCGAGAAGTCTCTCTTCAACTCCGCGCTCTTCTATCTGCGGCGCTACTCGGCCACTGAGGCGCAGCTGCGGCGGGTGATGCAGCGGAAGATTCGGCGCGTGGCCCAGGCCGAGCCGCCGCCGGCCGAGCAGGTCAGCGCCTGGCTCGACGCGGTCGTCGCGCGGCTGACCCGGGCGGGCTACCTCGACGACACTCGCGTCGCGACGGCCAAGGCCTCGGCCTTGCGCCGCTCCGGCAAGAGCACGCGCGCGATTCGGCAGACGCTGCGGCTCAAGGGCGTGCCGGCGCCGCTTCTGGCCGAGCTCCTCGGGGGAGGCGACGACACCGAGGCCGCGTGGACGGCGGCGAGGAAGAAGCGGCTCGGACCGTACCGCGCCGCCTCGAAGCGCGCCGACTTCCGCCAGAAGGACCTCGCCGCGCTGCTGCGAGGCGGCTTCCCGTACGGCCTCGCCAAGCGCATCGTCGACGCCGCCGGCCCCACGTAGGCTCCTGAGAAACTTCTCATCGACATCTCATGCAGGGCCCCCCTGGCGCCGGTACCTTGCCCGGCCATGAGCACGATGCTGGCAGTACTGCTCGCGGCGGCGCCGGTCTCCTTCGACGAGGCCATGTCGCTCGCCCAACAGGCCCCGCGCGTGGACGCAGCCCGTACGGCCGTGACCCAGCGCGCCACGCTCGAGCGGCAGGTGGGGACGCTGGGGGCGAACCCGAGCGTCGGCGTCCAGCCCGGCGTGCGCGCGAACAAGACCGGCGCGGGGGTCGAGGTCCTCGCCTCGGTCTCCCAGCCGTTCAACGTCTCCGGCTTCGGCGAGGCGCGGCGCGAGGCGCTGCTGCGCGAGCGGCAGCACGACGAGAACGACGTCCGGGTGGAGACCCACGCGGTGCGGCTCGCGGTCGCGAGCGCCTGGCTCGAGGTGTGGACGGCGCAGGGCGTCTTGCGCGAGGCGCGGCTCGAGCGCGAGGTCGCCACCGAGCTGGGCAAGCGCATCGAGCGCGCGGCGGAGAAGGGCGCGCTCACCCGGGCCGACTCCGCGGCGATGCGGGCCTGGGTGGCGGAGGCGCACCTCGCCGAGCTCTCGGCGGAGGGCGAGGTCTTCGAGCGCGGCGTCAGCTTGAATCGCGGCCTCGGCCGCGACGCGTCGCAGCCGGCGGCGGTGGTGGAGGGGTTGCCCGAGCTCGCCCGCCCCTCGGAGCCCTTCCTGGCCCAGAGCCTGGAGGCGGCGGAGCGCGCCCCCAAGGTGGAGCGCGCGAGGTCGCTGGCCCAAGCGGAGACGGCGCGGGCCCGAGAGGTCATCGCGTCGAAGGGCACCTGGCTGCAGCTCGGCGCCCTGGGCGGCCGCGAGGGCCTGGGCGACGTCATCGGCCTGGCGACCCTGTCGGTGACCCTGCCCACCTTCGAGCACGGCGAGCGCGAGGCGGCGCCCCTGGTGGCCGCGGCGGCGC
>JBBIOE010000111.1:0-23970 GCA_037443525.1 Archangiaceae bacterium
GTGCTCGCCACCCTGGGCCTGGTGCTCGCCGTCGCCGGGTTCACGGTCGTCGTGGCGATGCTGCACCACGGCTGATCAGAACGAGTTGCCGATGTTGAACTCGAACCCGATGGCCTGATCGATCGGCCGCCGGACGAGCGGAATGCCCCACTCGAAGCGCAGGGGGCCGATGGGCGAGAACCAGCGGAAGCCAAAGCCGACCGAGTGGAAGAGCCCGAACAGGAGCTTCGGGTTCTCGACGTCCTGGAACAGGAACTCGTTGGGCCCGAAGGCGTTGCCCGCGTCGTAGAAGAGCACGCCGCGAATGCCGACCTTCTCGATGAGCGGGAACTCGAGCTCCATGTTGAAGATGAACTGCTTGTCGCCGCCCGTCGGGAAGGTGCGCACCGTGGCGTCGGGCGAGGTGAGCGTGCCCACCAGCGTCGTCGGCGTGACGGTGCGCAGCGCGTAGCCACGCAGCGTGCTGATGCCGCCCAAGAAATAGAACTCCGACGCCGGCAGCGGGTGATTGGCCGGATCGTGCTGCTGGATCACGCCCACCTGCCCGTTCACCTTGAACACCATGCCGAGGAACGGAAGCGGCCGGTAGAAGCGCTGGTAGGCGGTGTAGCGGTTGAAGAGGAAGCTGCCCCCGAGCCAGCTCGGCGAGGTCTCGAACGAGGCGAAGCTCAAGAAGCCGTTGCTGGGGAACAGGCGGTTGTCGCGCTTGTCCCACGTCCACGCCACCTTGAGAGCGCTGGTGGCTCCCGACTGGAACTGGCCGTACAGCGACACCGTGTTGACGGTGCTGGTGCCTGGCTCGACCGTGACGTGCTCGTAGGTGTACCCGCCGCTCACGTGCATCTCGTCGGGGATCAGGTAGTAGCCCAGGCTGGTGGTGGCGCCGTACGAGTCGCGGATGAACCCGAAGTAGTCGAGCTGCGTCTTGTACATGTCGACGCTGAACAAGAGCTTGGTGTCCAGGAAGTACGGGTCGAAGTAGCTGAGCTGGAAGAAGCTGCGGAGGCCGGAGATCTGCGCGTTCGCCGAACCCGCCACGCCCCAGCCGAGGAAGTTCTGCTGGGCGATCTGCGCGGTGAAGATGAAGCTCTCGACGTTGGAGAAGCCCATGCCGACCTGGAAGGTGCCGGTGGACTTTTCCTTCACCTCGACCGACACCACGACGTGCTCGCCGTCGCTGCCCGGCTTGTGGGTGATGTCGACGCCCTCGAAGTAGCCGAGCGCGGTCACCTTCTCGCGCGAGCGCCTGAGGCCCGTGCCCGAGAAGAGCTCGCCCTCGAAGATGCGCAGCTGCCGGCGGATCACCTTGTCGCGCGTCTTGGTGTTGCCGGAGATCTCGATGCGCTCGATGAAGACCTGGGAGCCCTTCTGCACGTCGAAGGACAGGTCGATGGTCTTCGCGTCGGCGTTCACCGCCGTGACGGGATTGATGTTCGCGTAGGCGTAGCCCGCGTCGTAGTAGAGGTCGGTGATGGTCTGAATGTCGCGGGCGATGAGCGAGCGGTTGAAGTACTCGCCCTCCTTCGAGGCCATGCGCGCGCGAATGAGCTGCTTGTCCCCGAGGAGATCGCCGGTGATGTCGAGCTTGCCGATGCGGTAGGGCTCCCCCTCCTCGACCTTGATGGTGATGGAGATGAAGCGCTTGTCCGGCGAGAGCGTGACGATGGGCTTGTCGACCCGCGCGGCGATGAAGCCGCGATCGAGGTAGGCGGCGTGAATCACCTGCAGGTCGCGCTGGAAGAGCTCCTCGCGGTAGGTACCCTCGGAGGTGAGCAGCGACAGGTAGCCGCCCTCGCGGGTGGCCATCACCGTCTTGAGCGCGTCGGGATCGACCTTCGAGACGCCGACGAAGTTGATCTCCTTCACCATCACCTTGGCGTGCTCGTTGATGACGAAGACGACGTCGATCTCCTGCGGGTTGTCGGTCTTGTCGATTCGAGAGGTGACCTCGGCGAGGAAGAAGCCCTTCTCGATGTACTTGTCCTGGACCTTCTTCACGTTCCGCTTCACCGCGGACTGGTCGAGGATCGAGTAGGGCTTGATGTCGATGACGTCCTTGAAGTCGTCCTTGGACAGCTCATCGTTGCCCGAGAGCACCACCTGGCGAACGGCGGGCTTCTCCTCGACGCGGACGACGTAGGCGATGCCCTGGGGGGTGCGCTGCACGAGCAGCTGCACGTCGCTGAAGTACTTGAGAGCCCAGAGGGCGCGGAGGTCTTCGGCGGTGCGGGACGGGTCGAACTTCTGGCCGACCTTCTGGCGCAGCGCCCGCGCGACCGCGGCCTGCTCGACGCGCCGGTTCCCTTCGACGCGCACCTCGGTGATGCGCTCGCTCTGACCCGACTCGTCGGCGACGGGCGCATCGGCGGCGCCACCGAGCTGCGCGGCGGCCGGCAGCGCGACGAGGAGTGCACAGAGCCCAAGGAAGGGCGGATGGAGACGTCGCGCGCTCACGGCCAGGAAAGGTGGGGCACCATAGGGGAAAGGTCAGACCGGTACGAGCGGAAACGCGACGTCATTGCGAAGGATGGCCCGGGGATTTTTCGCAGGCTCGCGCAACCGCTGCGCAGCGCGGCGACGGAAACGTCAAGCCTCCGCGGAGACGATGTGTCCGTCGCGGAGCCGGAGCCGTCGAGGCATGGACTGGGCCAACGCCTCGTTGTGGGTGACGACCACGGCGGTGATGCCGAGGTCTTTGTTCACCTCACGTAGGAGTTGGTGGATGCCCTCGCCGGTGGCGGGGTCGAGGTTTCCGGTGGGCTCGTCGGCGAGCAACAGGTCGGGCTTGAGGATGAGCGCCCGCGCCAGCGCCACCCGCTGCGACTCGCCGCCGGAGAGCTCGCCGGGCTTGTGATCGGCGCGGTGACCGAGGCCCACCCGCTCCAGGAGCTCACGCGCGCGGACCAGCGAGGCCTTCCGGTCTTCCCGGAGGATGAGCGCCGGCATCGCCACGTTCTCCATCGCGGTGAACTCGGGCAAGAGGTAGTGCGACTGGAAGACGAAGCCGATGGAGCGGTTTCTGAACTCGGCGACCCCGGCGTCGTTCAGGTCGAAGACGCTCTTTCCCTTGAAGGTCATCTTCCCGGTGGCGGGGACGTCGAGCGTGCCGACCACGTGGAGGAAGGTGCTCTTGCCCGAGCCGGAGGCGCCGATGAGCGAGACGAGCTCGCCCTGCTCGATGGCCACGCTCACGCCGCGAAGCACGTCGATGCGCTTCTTGTTCAAGAAGTACGACTTGTGGACGTCGGTGATCTCGAGGAAGGGCGTGCCCATGGTCACTCCGACTTGAGCCCGTCGACGGGCTCGACCTCCGAGGCCTTGAGCGCCGGGTAGATGCTGGCGAGGAAGGTGACCAGCACGGCGATGACCACCGCGAGCGCGGTCTGGAAGGGCTCGATGCGCACCGGGAGCGCGGGGATGTAATAGACCTGCGGGTCGAGCTTGATGCCGACCCTCTCGATGAAGATGCACCAGGCGAGGCCGGCCACCAGGCCCAGGACGCCACCGGCGACGCCGATCTGCAGGCCCTCCATGAGGAAGATCTTCACGATGCCGCCGTCGGGCACGCCGAGGGCCTTGAGCACCGCGATCTCCTTGCGCTTCTCGAGCACCAGCATGATCACCGTGGCGACGATGAGGCCGGCGGCGACGATGACGATCATCGAGAGGATGATGCCCATCACCAGCTTCTCGAGCCTCAGCGCGGAGAAGAGGTTGCGGTTCATCTCACCCCAGTCCTTCACCCGGTAGGGGTAGCCGTCGAGCTTCTCGTAGACGGCGTGGAGGATGCTGCGGGCGTTGTCGATGTCGTCGACCTTCACCTCGATGCCGCTGGCGCCCTTCACGTTGAAGAAGGTCTGGGCGTCTTTGAGGTTGATGTAGACGAACTTGGAGTCGTACTCGAACATGCCCGAGTAGAAGATGCCGGCCACGCGGAACGGGCGGCTCTTCGGCATCGGCCCCTGCGGCCCGAGCTCACCGCCCAGGGGCGAGATGACGTTCAGGCGATCGCCCACCACCACCTTGAGGGTCGCGGCGAGCTCGCGGCCCACGACGATGCCGGGCAGCACGGGCTCGGCCTCGGCGGCCTGCGAGGGCATGTCGATGAGCGGATCGCGCTCCACGTCGGAGACGAAGCCCTTGGGCTTGGGCGGCGGTGCCTCCCCTTCCCCGCCGTCGACGGCCTCGGCGCGGCTCGTGTTGCCGCCGCGCCCCTGCTCGTCGAGCGCGGCGCCTCCGAGCGGCGCCAGGCGGCGGGCCTGAATCTTCGAGGGGTCGTCGAGCCAGTCGAGGGAGCCGGCGCCCAGCCGCAGGTACTCGGCCAGGTCAGTGACGCTGCCGACGGTCTTGGGGTCGATGCCCTTGATCATCGCGCCCGAGATGTTGCCCTCGCTGGAGACCATCACCTCGTTGAGGATGAACGGCGTCGCCCCGATGATGCCCCTCACCGAGTTGACCTTCGCGAGAGTGTCCTCGAACTCGGGCATGTCGGGCGTGTACTTCATGACCACGCCGTGGCTGTTGGTGCCGAGGATCTTCTTCTGCAGGTCGGCCTCGAAGCCGCTCATCACCGACAGGACGATGATCAGCGCCATCACGCCGACGCCGACGCCGCCCACGGCGAGCGAGGTCATCATCGCGGTGGGGGTCTGGCCGCGAACCTTGAGATCGTTGATGGCCTCGGCGGCGAGCAAGGGGTCCTGGAGCCCGAGGAGCCGGATGCGGGTGCGCTCCACCGCCGCCTCCGCCGCGGAGACGATGGCCCAGGCGATGAGGGGCGGGACGATGCCGAAGATCAGCACCAGGAAGACGCCGACCAAGAGCTTCCAGCGGAACACCGACACGTGCCGCGAGGCGACGAAGAGCTCGTACGACGCACGCAGGTCGAGGCGCCCCGAGGAGGTGGCGACGAAGCCGAAGTTGATGCCGAGGAAGAGCGCGAGGGTGAGGCCCGCGGTGACGAGCCAGTAGCCGAGCTCGGGCCGGTTCTCGCCGAGCATCGACGAGAGGTAAGCGATCTCCCGCAAGGGGACCGCGATGCGCAGCATCCCCGCGGGGAAGAAGTGCATCAGCGTGAGCAGCGTGGGGATGGGCGTCCCGAAGTAGAGGATGGCCATCGTGGCCTCGGGCGTGGACAGCCGCCGCGAGTTGGCCGCGCCGAGGAACCCGCCGGCGCCGGCCATCGCCATCGAGAGGAAGAAGGCCCACACGAACGCCCACACCGGCGAGAGCCCGCCCTCCACCGCGGCGCCGGAGGTCGAGCCCTTCCCGACCAGGAGCAGGTACATGACGATGAAGCCGGCCTCGGCGAGGAAGATGCCGAAGCCGTAGGCGGCCAGCGTGCCCCAGTGGAAGTCCCGGTAGTTTCCGAGCTTGGGGTGCAGGGCGCGGCCCACGGCGTCGGACTTGGGCGCCGCGACCTGGACGTCGCTCCGAAGCCCAAAGGCGAGCGCCGCCCAGCCGGCGAGCCACAAGAGCGTGCCGGCGGTGAGGTGCACCGAGAGCCCGTGCAGCGAGCTGGCCGGCACCCGGTAGCGCAAGGCGCCGACCAGGGAGTCGAAGCCGAGCACCGAGGCGATGGCCGAGACGAGCTCGACGAAGGGGCCGAAGCCGATGGCCACCGAGCCGAGCTCGAGGGCGGCCTGATCGATCACGCCCGGGCCCGCGAGCGCGACGGCGAACTCCACCAGTCCTCCGAGGGCGAGGATCGCGCCAGCCCAGGTGAGGCGAGTTCGGGTCACTTCTGGGGCTTGAGCAAGGGGAAGAGGATGACGTCGCGAATCGACTGAGCGTCGGTGAACAACATGGCCAGGCGATCGATTCCGATGCCCTCACCGGCGGTGGGCGGCAGGCCGTGCTCGAGGGCGCGGATGTAGTCGGCGTCGTAGTCCATCGTCTCCTGCTGGCCGCGGGCCTTGGCCTCGAGCTGGGCCTTGAAGCGCTGGGCCTGGTCGACGGGATCGTTGAGCTCGCTGAAGGCGTTGGCGATCTCGCGGCCCACGCAGAACAGCTCGAAGCGGTCGGTGATCTCCGGGTTCTGATCGTTGCGGCGCGCCAGTGGGCTCACCTCGACCGGGAACTGGGTGATGAAGGTGGGCTGCACCAGCTCGTCCTCGACGTACTGCTCGAAGAGCGTGCCGATGAGCTCGCCGCGGTTCATGGTCTTGACCGCTTCCTTCGCGGCGTCGTCGGCCTTGCGGGAGGCGACCGCGCGCAGCTTGTCCAGGTCGGAGAAGTCCTTGTCCGAGAGGTCCTTCACCTTCTGGCGGATGGACTCGAGCATCGGAATGCGCGGCCAGCCCTTCTTGAAGTCCAGGGTGTGCTCGCCGTACTTCACGATGTTGCTGCCGGTGACCGCCAGGGCCGCCTCGGAGAGCATCTCCTCGGTCAGGTCCATCAGGTCTTCGTACGTGGCGTAGGCCTCGTAGAACTCCAGCATCGTGAACTCGGGGTTGTGCTTGGTCGAGATGCCCTCGTTCCGGAAGTTGCGGTTGATCTCGTAGACGCGGTCGAAGCCGCCCACCACGAGCCGCTTCAAGTACAGCTCGGGCGCGATGCGCATGTAGAGGTCGATGTCGAGCGCGTTGTGGTGCGTGCAGAAGGGCCGCGCCGCCGCGCCGGACACAAGCGGGTGCATCATCGGCGTCTCCACCTCGACGTAGCCGCGGCCGTCGAGGAAGTGGCGGATGAACTGCACCAGCTTGATGCGCTTGAGGAAGGTCTCCTTCACGCCCGGGTTCGACAGGAGGTCGACGTACCGCTGGCGGTAGCGCTGCTCGACGTCGGAGAGGGCCTGCTTCTCGGCCCACTCCTTGGCCTTCGCGTCGTCGCCCTTGGCGAACTTGCCCGGCAGCGCGCGAAGCGACTTGGAGAGAGGCCGGTACTCGGTGGCCGCGAGCGTGAGCTCCTTGGTCTTGGAGCGGAACAGCGTGCCCTCGACCGCGACGAAGTCCGCGACGTCGGTGAGCTTGTAGGCGTCGAACTTGGGACCGAGGACGTCCTTCTTCACGTGCACCTGAACCGTGCCGGTGCGGTCCTGAATGACGACGAAGGCGGCCTTGCCGAAGTCGCGGATGCTCACCACCCGGCCGGCCAGCGAGAAGGGACCGGGCTTCTGCGCCTCGAGGTCCTCCGCGGTGGCCTGGCCGTGCTTTTCGAAGAGCTCGCCGCAGGTGTTCTTCGGGCGGTAGCCGTTGCCGAACGGGTTCAAGCCCAGCTTCCTCCACTCGTTCCCCTTGGCGAGGCGCTCCGAGTAGAGCCGGTCGTCGTCTTCCGTGGTCATGGCATGAGGCTTTCACCCGTGAGGGGGGCCCCACGCAAGGCAAATTCTACGGGCAGCACCAGGTGCGCGCGGCGTCGCGGGGCGAGGTCGTCGCGGAGGCCGCTTGGTAGATGACCTCCTGCGACGCGCCGAGGATCTCGCACAAGGGCAGCTTGCTGGTGTCCCACTGGGCGGCGGTGCCGATGCGCAGGTGCCTCAGCGCCAGCTCGGTGCAGGCGAGGCACGCGGCCGCCTTCCCGTCGGCGTCGAGAGAGGCGTCGCGGGCGTGGGTCTTGGCCGCCTCCAGCCGGGCCCCGGTGGTGGTCGCACAGAGGTCAGCCGCGTGGGAGACGTGAAAGGCGCGGGCGAGGGCCGCGGCGCGCTGGCCGGGCTCGGTGGAGAGCTGCGCGTCGTTCCAGGGCAGCGCCGGCTCGAGCGTGGACGGCACAGACGTGTACTGGCCGTTCGGTTTGGCGCCGAGGAAGGTGCCCAGGCGCCCCGTGGCCAGCTGGAGACCGTCGGGCGAGTCCTTCGCCACCAGCCGCGCCACGGAGACGATGCGCACCAGGTCTTTCCGGAACTCGTTGCGGACCTTCGGCGCCACCGGCACCTTCCCACCCGATCGGGCGACTTTGGGGAGCATGAAGCTCACGAAGCGCGCGTCGAGTGGCAAGGTCACCTGCTGGCCGGCGACCTTGAAGTTCACCGCCGCGGCGAGGGCCATCGAGGCGTTGGTGGCGCGCTGCCCGAAGCAGGCGTCGCCCAAAGGGTCGACGGACATGAGCCCCGCTGAGGGCGTGGCGGCGCCCCCCGGTTCGCCGGCGGCCCGGTAGACGTCGAGCATCCCGGAGACGGCGCAGGAGTCGAAGAGCGAGGCCTGGGCAGCGTAGGCCGACTCCGCTCCGCCGGTTGGCCAGCTGGCGGCGTAGTCGTCGCCGACGCCGTTCGCCGTCACCCCGGTGGTGGTGGTGAACTTCACCCCGTCCCACGGAGCGCACAGGGCATCGTCGACGTCGTACCCGGTCCACGCCGGCAGCAGCTGCAGCACGCCGCGCGCGCCGTGGAAGAGCCCCGAGACGAGCGCCACCAGCACCGCCCGGTCCCGCTTGTCGTCGGTGGTGTCGCCGGGGAAGTCGGCGAGGTTCGAGGAGCCCCAGCGCTCCCACATGTGGCCCATGCTCCAGGCGTCTTGCAGGTAGTGGTGGCCCACGGCCTCGAGCGACATGGCCTCGGCGAGGCAGGCGAGCGGCACCTCGGCGAAGCGCGTGCCCTGGCTCGCGACCTTCGCGCCCACGTTCTTGCACTCGGCGGCGCGGGCCAGCGCGAGCTGGTGGTAGTCGCGGTAGAAGCGCTGCGCCTGCGGCAGGAAGTGGTTGGCGTTCACCGGCCCCATGTGGCTCGCAAAGTCGTGGCAGAGCTGCGGGTCGGTGGCGCCGAGGTCGGCCGGGCAGGTCTCGTTGCCGGAGGCCCAATCCCACAGGGCGTAGGAGAAGTCCGGGAGCTGCGAGAGCTCACCGGGCGACCAGGAGCGCGTCTGGACCCTCGTGGCGTTCTCGAACGCGGCCGGCACGAGCGTCGGCGCCACGGTCTTCCCGATGGGGACGGTGCTGGAGCTGGTGAAGACGGTGAGGGTCTGGGTGGCGTCGACCGAGTCGGGGATGCCGGCGAGCGCGTGAGTCCGCGCCCAGAGTTGCCGGTGCTCGTCGAGCGGGCCGACCCAGCGCTGCCGCGTGGTCGAAGGGCCGGCCGCGGGTTCGCATGGCTTGTTGTCCGCCTCGGCGAGGAGGGCCGGCACCGAGGCGGCCGGGTTCGCGTGCCGGTAGCAGACCGACTCCCACGCGAGCGCGGGCGCGGCGGCGACGAGGGCGAGGAGCGCGGCGCGGTTCATGGGTTCTCCAGAGCGGCCGCGACGCCGGGGAAACAGCTCGAGTCGGTGAGCACCACGGCCTCGAAGGCGTCGACCTCGCCCTGGCCCTTCTTCACCGCCTTGTCGAACTCGTCTTTGCACCTCTGAGGGCAGCAGGCGTCCTCGGTCCACGGCGTGTCGGTCTTGCAGGTCGGCGCGCCCTGGAGGCACTCGGTCACGGAGTGCGTGCCCGGGTCGTAGCAGTAGGTCACCAGGTCGGCGCAGGCGCCGAGCGCGGTGATGGCGTCGCTGGTCGTCGGGTCCACCTCGATTCGCGCCGGCGCGATGTCCATGAGGAGCCGCTGCGCGCCCTCGACCACCGGCAGCAACGACACGTCGACCTTCGGCGGCGAGGGGAGCTTCTTGGTGAAGTCGCAGCTGGCCGAAGCCAGGGCGACCGCGATCACGAGCCAACGCGTCATGCCACCTCCAACGACACCGGGTTGCCTTCGGATCAGGGTCCTACCGGTGGGCACCGGTTGCAAGCGGCAGCGCAGGCAGAGGCCGGAGCAAGTGGCGGAATTCATGGCGCCATGGCGCCGGTGAGGTGAGCGAGAGGCCGCGCTCCCTGGCGGAGACGTCAGGGCGCCGCTGTCGTGTGGGCCCCTCGCGCGACTGAAGTCGACACCCTTCGACTCCGTTCAGGGTGAACGACGGAGTTCAGCGCGCCGCCGACAGGATCATCACCGCCACCACCGCCGCGAGCAGCAGGGGAATGATGACCTCGGCGGGGAAAGAGAAGAACGCCTCCTGCGCCTGCTGCGTGCGCACCGCGAAGCGGCGGCGGCGGGTGCGGCGGAGGATGGACGAGGCGAGGGCGTCGGGGGCCTTGGTCTTCTTGTCGCCGCGGAGCAGCGAGACCGCGCGCTGATAGCGGGCGAACTCCGAGCCCAGCGCTTCGTCGCTGGCGAGCTCGGTCTCGAGGCGCCTGGCGTCGGCGGCGGGCAACGCGCCGTCGATGGCTCCGACGAAGAGTCGCTCGACTTCGGCTTTGGACAGTTCGCGTCGCACGGCGTTCATTCTCCTCGATCCGCGAAGCTCTTCTCAAGTCTTCCCAAGATGCCCGCCAGCTTCTCCCGCGCGCGGTGAAGCCGGCTCTTCACGGTGCCCTCGGCGAGATCGGTGATCTCCATGATCTCCTCGTAGCTGAGGCCCTCGACGTCGCGCAGCACCACCAGCGCGCGCTGGTCCTCGTCGAGCTCCCGAATCGCTCGGTGAATGAGCGCCTTCTCGCGCGCGGCCGCCACGAGATCGTCGGGCTGCTGGGTGCCTCCCATGGACTCGGTGATCGACAGCTCGTTCGCCTCGCCGAACTCGTCGCTGCGATCGCGCCCCCGCCGCTTCAGGTACTTCAAGCGATTGAGGCAGTGGTTGCGGGCGATGCGGAAGATCCACGTCGTCAGCTTCGCGTCGGCGCGGAAGCGCTCCAGGTTCTGGTGGATGGAGATGAAGATCTCCTGCGCGAGATCGAAGGCCTCCTCGCGATCGGAGACCATGCGCACGCAGAAGTCGTAGACGCGATCCTGATGCGTCTTCACCAGAAGCTCGAAGGCCGCTGGATCGCGACGGCGCAGCCGGGACACGAGGAGCCGCTCGGGGTAGTCGAGAGACGGCTCGGGGGAAGGACCGTCCGGCTCCTCTCCTTCCCTGCCCATCACGACCGCCTCGCTGGTCACCTGTTCCTCCGGGTCGCCCACGGCGCAATCGTAGCGACAGACACCCGATGAACGCGCGGGTTCCCAGGTGGATCTTCTCGGCCCACTGCGGGCACCGACTCGCAGGAATCTCGGTGGGTTAGCGACCCGCGCGGGCTTCGGAATCGATCCGGTACGCCCCGGACTTCCCGTCGACGCGAAAGTGGGCTGGCCGGTGGCGGGCTTCGAACTGGGTGTAGGCCGGCTCGAGCTCCTTCCAGAACGCGCGGTGCACCGCGGGCTCGAGCTTCTCCGCGACCCCCTGGTCGAGGCGCGAGGGGAAGATGTCGAAGCGGATGGGCCGGAGCTTCGCGTCGCGGGCCAGCACGTACACCGCCTCGATGGGCTCATCGGTGATGGCGATGCAGCCCACGCTCGCGCAGTCGCCGTGGAGGTAGATGAGGCCGCCGAGCATGCCCTTCTCGCCTCGCACCGTGTCGGAGGCATTCGGGTACCCGACCTTCATCGAGAGGTGAAAGTTGGACGAGGGGTTGAACTCGGTGACTTCGTAGAGCCCCTCGGGCACCTGCAGGTCGCCTTCGCGCCGCTTGGGGCCGAGCTCACCCGACGCGGCGCAGAACGGGAAGGTGGTGACCTTCACCAGGGGCTGGCCCTTCTTTCCGCCCCAGACCTCGAGCACCCGCTCCTTCTTGAAGGCCCGCAGGTAGACCTCGTCGAGCGGGTACGAGAGCCCCGCTTTCTGCACCAGCGCGGTGAGGTCCGGGAGCCGGCGCTCGCGGATCGTGGCGACGCGATCCTTCGCGAAGGCCGTGGTGGAGAGGAGGAGGAGCAGGGTCAGCGATCGCGGCATGTCGGGTCCGACACGCGCGACGGCGTCACTGTTCCTGCTTCATCACGTCGGTGCGGCCCGCCCACTTGAGCGTCAGCACGTCCTTCAGGAGCGCGCCCGAGAACGCGTCGCGGCAGCGGTGGCGCACGGCGGTGGGCTCCTCGGCGTCTTCCTCCACGAGGCGCGTCTCGACCTTGAACTGGCAGTTGAGGGCGAGGGTGGTGCCCTTCCAGTCGAAGGTGCCCTCGTACTCGAGGATGTTCCCGTCGCCGGGCCGGCCGTGGGTGGCGCGAAGCTGGAACTCGCCGGAGTCGCGCAGCTTGAGCTCGAGCGCCTCGGGACCAGCGGCCTTGTAGATACGCATGCGCTACTCCGGAAGAGCCTTCGCGGGATTCTTCACGCCCATCAGCTGCGCAGTAATGAACTCTTCGAGGTCGCCGTCGAGGACTTTATCGGGCTGGCCCGACTCGACGCCGGTGCGCAGGTCCTTCACCATGCGGTAGGGCGCCAGGACGTAGCTGCGAATCTGCGAGCCGAAGCTGATGTCCATCTTCTGCGCCTCGCGGGCCTGGGTCTCGGCCTCGCGCTTCTTCGCCTCGAGATCGTAGAGCCGGGCGCGGAGGATCTTGAACGCCATGTCCTTGTTGGCCGACTGCGAGCGCTCGGTCTGGCAGGTGATGATGATGCCGGTCGGCAGGTGCCGCAGCTGCGCGGTGGACGAGGTCTTGTTCACCTTCTGGCCGCCGGCGCCGCCGCCGCGAATGAACTTGAGCTCGATGTCCGTCTCCGGGATGTCGATCTTGATGTCGTCGTCGATCTCCGGCCAGACGTCGACGGACGCGAACGAGGTCTGCCGGCGGGCGTTGGAATCGAAGGGGCTGATGCGCACCAGCCGGTGCACGCCGATCTCGGCCTTCAGGTAGCCGAAGGCGTTCTCCCCCTCGATGCGCAGGGAGGCGTTCTTGATGCCCGCCTCCTCGCCCGCCACGAAGTCGCTCACCTCGACCTTGAAGCCCTTCCGCTCGCAGTAGCGCGTGTACATGCGCAAGAGCATCGAGGCCCAGTCCATCGACTCGGTGCCGCCGGCGCCGGCGTTGATATCGAGGAAGCAGTTGAGCCGATCGTTCGGCCCCGCGAGCATCTTGGCCAGCTCGAGCTTCTTCACCTGCTGCTCGACCTCGGGAATCTGCGCCAGGGCCTCCGCGCGCGACGCCTCGTCCTTCATCTCGGCGGCGAGCTCGAGCAGGGTCTTCACGTCGTCGAAGCCGCGCTGGGCGGTCTCGAAGGTCTTCACGGCCTTCTCGAGCTGCGTCTTCTCTTTCAACAGCGCCTGCGCCTTGACGTTCTCGTTCCAGAAGTCGGGCAGCGTGGAATCTCGCTCGATCAGCGCGATGCGGCTCTTCTTGCGCTCGACGTCAAAGAGACCCCCGGAGGCCGTTGAGCCTCGACTGAAGGTCGGTCAATTGCTCGATGACTGGATCTGCCATGGGAAAGTTCGAATAGGACGTCAAGAGGTCGACTTCAAGCGACCTGACAGATTCGGCTGACATTTCGAATGGGTGCCATTACGAGAGCGCGCATCTCGCGGTCCCCCTTTCGTGGAGGAAGACACATGAAATTCGAGCTCGACCCCCTGCCGTACTCCAAGAACGCGCTGGCGCCTCACCTCTCCGAGGAGACGCTGAACTACCACTACGACAAGCACCACCAGACGTACATGACGAACCTGAAGAAGGCGCTCGAGGGCAAGCCCGAGGCCGAGAAGTCCCTGGAGGAGATCGTGAAGTCCTCCACCGGCGGCGTCTTCAACAACGCGGCGCAGGTGTGGAACCACACCTTCTACTGGAGCTCGATGAAGCCGAACGGCGGCGGCGAGCCCACCGGCGCCCTGGCCGACGCGATCAAGAAGGACTTCGGCAGCTACGCCGACTTCCGCACCAAGTTCCACGCGGCGGCGTTGGCGCAGTTCGGCTCCGGCTGGGCCTGGCTGGTGAAGAACGGCGGCAAGCTGGAGATCGTCACCACCCCGAACGCCGAGACGCCGATGACCAAGGGCGCCACCTGCCTGCTGGTCGCCGACGTGTGGGAGCACGCCTACTACATCGACTTCCGCAACCTGCGCGCGAAGTACATGGACACGTTCCTCGACAAGCTCGCGAACTGGGACTTCGCCGCGAAGAACTTCAGGTAAGCGCCGACCGCACCTCGGCTCACCGCGCCCCGCTGGGTTCTCCCGGTGGGGCGTTTCGTTTCTCGGGCGCTCAGCGCCCCTCTTCGAGCCCGCGCTTCTTCATCGCCACTCGGAAGTCGTAGAGCGCCTCGCGGTACGTGGAGGCGAGCCGCCTCGCGGGCTCCTGCTGCTCCGGGCGGAGCGCGTCGAGGGCCCGAAGGAAGGCCTGGGTGTCGGCGTCGTCGATGCGCTGGCGTCGCTGGTCGCGTCGCGCCTGCTCCTCGGGATCGAGTTGGTCGGCTCGAGGGTTCCCGCCGACCATGCCGCCGGGGCCCCTCCCGCCAGGACCCACGCCGCCGAAGCCGCCTCGCCCGCCCATTCCTCCCCGCCCCATACCGTTCGGCCGCTGCAGGGCGCTGCCGACCGGGGGGAGCGGCTCGGCCCCGGGCTTCCCGGCGCGCGGGCGGTGAATGCCCAGGTCGGCGAGCGCCTGCTCCCGCTCGTCGTCCAGCGCACGGAGCCGCTCGACCTGCGCGTCGGTGAGGTGCAGCTCGGCGGTGTGGCTCAACACCGCGTCGATGGAAGAGCGCTCCGGAGGCCGCATCGGCACGGGCTCCGGCGCTCCCGGCGGCGTGGTGGCGCACGCGGCGACGAGGAGACACGTTGCGAGGCGAGCGCGCACGAGCCCCAGAAACCCGGAATGGAAGGCGAGGTCAAGTCGGTTACGGTCGCGGCATGAAGGTCCCGCTCTTCCACGTCGACGCCTTCGCCGAGCGGCCCTTCGCGGGGAACCCGGCGGCGGTGTGCCTGCTCGAGCGCTGGCTGCCCGACGACACGCTGCGCGCCGTCGCCGCCGAGCTGAACCTCTCCGAGACGGCCTTCGTGGTCCCGGAGGGCGAGCGCTTTCACCTCCGGTGGTTCACCCCGGTGACGGAGATCGATCTGTGCGGCCACGCCACCCTCGCCACCGCGCACGTCCTGATGGAGACGACCGGCCGGCGAGAGGCGCTGCGCTTCCGTTCGATGAGCGGTGAGCTGCGCGTCGCCGTCGAGCACGGCCGTCTGGCGCTCGACTTCCCGTCGCGCCCCGGAGACCCCTGCGAGGTGCCGGACGCGCTGGTGCTGGGGCTGGGCGTGCGCCCGCGCGAGGTGCTGGCGTCGCGCGACTACCTCTGCGTGCTCGACTCGGCGGAGGCGGTGAGCGCGCTCACGCCCGACTTCGCGGCGCTCACCAGGCTGGACCGGACCGGCGTCATCGCCACTGCGCCGGGCGACGACTGCGACTTCGTCTCGCGGTTCTTCGCGCCCCAGGAGGGCATCGACGAAGACCCGGTCACCGGCTCCGCCCACTGCACCTTGATTCCGTACTGGGCTCGCCGGCTCGGCAAGACGTCGCTCCACGGGCGGCAGCTCTCGGCGCGGGGCGGCGAGCTGTTCTGCGAGGACCGCGGCGAACGCGTTTCCATCGCTGGCCACGCGGTCACCATCTCGGTGGGGCAGCTCCTGATCCCCGGCTGAGCCGACCGCCGCGCCCGGGGCCTTCGCCTCGACGCCGCGTCCTGCTCGTTCGGTCGTCCTCCCCCCAGCTGGCCCCTTTCCTCGTAGACTCGCGATCCTGTCTCACGAGGACCCGGGTTCTGAAGCCAATCGTCGACACTCACCACCGGCGCGGAATGCTCAGCGGCGCGGCGGTCTTCCTCGCGGCCCACGCGCTCACTGCCGTCCCCCTAGGCGTGGCCCGATGGAGCGAGCTCGTATCCCGCGAGCCCGCCCAGGGCGCCGGTCTCGGCCTGCACGGGCTTGCGTTCCACGCGCTCGTCGCGGCGGTCCTGCTCGTCGCGGGCGCCGGCACGGGCCTGCTCTCGTCCATGGTGCTCGACGCCATCGGTCGCTCCACGCCCATGCGGGTCGCCGTCGCCGCGGCCGCCACGCTGATGGTGCTCACGGCGCGGACGATGGCACACGCTCCAGCTCTGTTCGAACCGTGGTTCTGGCGCCGGGGTGGCGCCCGGGCAGCCCTGCAGGTCTGGGTGACCGAGACCGTGGGCGAGGCGCGGTGGACGACGCTGCTCTGGCTCGCGCTCGGCGCCGGCGCGGCGGCGATTCTGATCCGTCAACGCCAGCACCTGCTGAGCCGCCCGAAGCTCCTGGCGGTGGCGGTGCTGAGCGTGCCGCTGGGCGTGTACTGGCAGCGGCCAGCGCGCGCGAGGCCCCCGCCGCCGCTGATCCTCGTGCTGGCCGCCGACTCGCTCCGTCCTGACCGGTTGATCGGCGCCGCCGAGCATCGTCCGGCGACGCCCAACATCGACGTCCTGCGCGCCTCGGGGCGCTGGGTCGACGACTTCTTCGTGCCCGTGGCGAGCACGACCGGCTCCTGGGCCTCGATGCTGACGGGCCGGTGGCCTCACCATCACGGCATTCGGGACCTCTTCCCCAGAGCGAGCCAGGTCACTCTGCCCGGCCCGACGCTCCCCTCGCTGCTGGGCGAGCACGGGTACCACACCGCGGCAGTGGCCGACTACGCGGGCGAGTCGTTCAACGCCGTCCACTTCGGGTTCGACGTGGTCGATGCCCCACCGCGCACCACCGCGCCGCTGCTGGTGGAGCGGGAGGTCATGCTCAGCTGTCCGTTGGCCCTGGCGCTGTTCAACGGCGCGTGGGGCCAGCGGCTGTTCCCGGTGATGCAGTACCTGCCCACCAACGCGGATCCGTCCGTGTTGACCCAGCGCGCCCTCGACCGGCTCGACGAGCTGCGAAACGACGGCAGGCCCGTGTTCATGGTGGTCTTCTACTCCGCGACCCACGTGCCGTTCGCAGCCCCCATGCCCGCCCCGCTCCACTCGGCGAGCGATGGGTATGAAGGACCCAGCCGGTACGCGTACGAGGTCCAGGACCTGGCGGACATCGCCCGCGCCTCACGCCGGCCCGACGACGCCGAGGTCGCGCAGGTTCGCGCGCTCTACGACGGCGCGGTTCACGCCTTCGACACCGAAGTGGGTGTGATGCTCACCGAGCTCGACCGCCGAGGCCTCACCGACCGTCTGGTCGTCATCACCGGCGACCACGGGGAGAGCCTCTTCGAGCCGGGAGCGACCACCGAGCACGGCAAGTGGTTCGTGGGAGGTCCGGCCGCGAACCGGAGCGTGCTTCTCCTCCACGGCGCTCGGATCGCGCCTGGCCATGTTGACGGGCTGGCCTCGGGCATCGACTTTGCGCCCACGCTCCTGGCGGCGGCCGGCGTGGAGGTCCCGCCCGAGATGACGGGCCGCTCGTTGCTGAAGCCCATCCCTCGCGATCGCGCGATCTTCGCCGAGAGCACCCTCTGGCTCAACGGAGGCCCGGGGGCGCAGGGCGGCCCCATCGCCTACCCGTCGGTGTTCGAGCTCCTCGAGGTGGAGCCCACGACCGGAGCGCTGGTGCTGGGCCGCTCGTGGGTCGACAAGACCGTCACCGCCAAGTTGCGAGCGATGCGCCAGGGCGCCCTCGAGCTCCTCTACACGCCCACCGACACCGCGCCGCGGTGGGAGCTCTATGACCTTGCGGCCGACCCGTACGCCGAACACGACCTCTCGGGGGAACGGCCCGACGAGCTCGCGCGCATGCGGCCCGCCTTGCTCGAGTGGCTCCGCGAAGACCCACTGCGGTGGCTCGACGCGGACGAGCGCGTGGTTCGGCGAGGTGAGCTGTGAGGGCCGGGCGCTCCGGGCTGCTGGCCCTCGTGGGGGCGGTGTGCGCGTGTCAGTCGCACCCGCCGGCGCCGAAAGCGTACCGCCTGGTGGAGCACCTGGCGGCGGCGCGACGGCTCCCGGCCGTCGCCGCGCCCGCGCGCCTGTTCTCGTACGACGGTCCCCTCCCGAGTGGCGCGTCGTCGACCTGCCTCGTCGTGGCGCCGGTCGAGGCGCGGCGCTTCTTCGTGGCGCGCGCGCGGCTGCGCGAGCCCCGGGCCCCGTCCGCCGAGCTCGCGCTCAGAGCCCTGACGCAGGCCGACGTCGAGAGGGTCGGTCCCTCGCCCCGCGTCTGGGAGGGCCCGCCTCCGGGGACCCCGCTGGGCGAGTGCGCGGCGACGAGACCATCGTCGGCGGGCCGCTCCGTGTGCCAGCGCTTCGACCGCCTCGGGCGTCGCTTCACGGCGGTGGCCTGGACTGTGCCGGGGTGCGCCGCCACCGCAGAGGCGTTCGAGCTCCTCGACGCGCAGCTTTCTGACGATCGGTCCGATCCGAGCGCGTTGAGCTCGGCGCTCGTCCGGTTCGCGCCGGAGTTCACCACGACCGGAGTGAACTGGCGTCGGGCGCTCGTCGCTCGGCCCGGCGGGGCGTACGAGTTCTCCCTCGCGCTCCCACGAGAGCCCGAGCTGTGGGTCGCGCTGGGCCACGAGCAGGGCGTCGACCGGGCGCCGCTCCGCTTCGTCGTCAAGCAGGACGGGAAGACCGTGCTCGACGAGGTGTGGCCCGCAGACCAGGAGGGCTGGGGGGAGCGACGGATCGCGCTGGCGATCGCGTCCGACCCCAGCCGGCTCGAGCTCCAGGTGTTCCCGGTGGCGGGCGCCCGCGGTGTCCCCCGCGGCCTGTGGGGCAACCCGCGTGTCCTGGCGAAGACGGACGCCCCGAACGTCCTGCTGATCACCGTCGACGCCCTCCGCGCGGATCACCTGAGCGCCTATGGCTACGGGCGCCCGACGTCTCCGGCGCTGGAGCATCTCGCCCGCGCGGGAACGCGCTTCACTCGCGCCATCGCCCAGAGCGACACCACGTGGATGTCGCTGATGGCCCTGCTCAGCGGCCGGTACCCCGCGGAGAGTGGCGTGGTGGCGCGAGGCGATCGCCTCGATCCCGAGCTCGCGCTGCTGCCCGACCGCCTCGCCGCGCTGGGGTACGACACCTTCGCCGGCACGGATCTCGGCACGTACCCGCCTCAGTACCTCTCGAGCTTCGACGAGGCCGAGCGGGCCTTCAACGTCGAGGGGAAGATCTCGCCCTTCCCCAAGCTCGACGAGGTTCTCGGTCGAATGCGGCGCCGGCCCACCTTCGCCTGGGTGCACCTGGAGCACACGCACTACCCGCTCGTGCCTCGGGTCCCCGACCGGTATGGGCCTGCAGAAGGCCCGCGTTTCCGGACGGCCTACACGCAGGAAGATCACGAGGCCAACGCGAGTGTCGAGCAGCTCACCCCCGCGGAGCGCACGCGGCTGGTGGACTTGTACGATTCCTCGGTGAACGATGCCGACGATGAGATCCGCGTCATCATGGAGCACTTGGTCGCCGCCGACCTGGAGACTCGCACCATCGTCATCGTCACCGCCGACCACGGCGAGCTCCTCGCGGAGCACCACCTGTCGCTGGATCACGCCGTGCCCCTCGCCCCCGTGCTCCGGGTGCCGCTGATCATGACGTGGCCGGACCACGTACCGGCCAACAAGAGCGTCGACACGCCCGTGCAGTTGGTGGACCTGGTGCCCACGGTGATGCGCCTCGTCTCGGGGGACGCTCCGGCTGATCTGCCCGGGGGCGACCTCATGTCGATCGCCGCCGGCGAGCCCCAGGCGGATAGACCCGTCTACGCCGGAGGAGGCGCCGGAGCGCCGGTGAGCCAGTACTGGCGTGGCATCCATTTCCTGCGGGTTCCCGCGGAGCGGCGCGAGCTGCGACTGGGAGCGACGAGCGTTCACTTCGACGCCGAGCAGGCCTTCGACCCGGTGGCCGACCCAAAGGAGGAGCACCCGCTGACCTTGACGGCGGAGGAGCTGGCGCAGCAGCGGCGCATGCTCGATCGCGCCATCGAGTCGTGGCGGGCGGCCGGAGTGCGCGGGGGCCGCGGCCGGGTGAGCCAGGCGTCCATCGAGGCGCTCCGACAGGCCGGGTACCTCCAAGGGCGAGCCGACGGGAAGCACTGAAGACCATCGCCTGAAGGCGATGGGTTCGATGAGCGGTGAGCTGCGCGTCTCCATCGCCGGCCACGCGGTCACCATCTCGGTGGGGCAGCTCCTGCTCCCCGGCTGAGGCGACCGCCGCGCCCGGGTGCGCGTGTCATGGCCGCTGGAAGTCGATGATCTCCGGACGCTTTCTGGCGGCACATCGGGTGCAAACCACCCGGGAATGGTTCACACCGTCGCCCTCGTCGTCCTCGGCGCACTCAGCCTCGATCGCGCCCTCCCCAGCGCCGGAGACGGGGTGCTCGCGGACGGCGTGTCGCTCGGCGCGCGCATGTCCGTCGAAGGCGCGCACGCGCAGGGGCCCATCGGAGCGCTCGACGCCCGCGCGGTCTTCGGCTTCGCGCCCAACTTCGAGCTCGGCGCCGACGTGCAGGGCGTCGCGGGCCTCGCCGAGTCCTCGTTCGGCCGCAACGTCCCCGCGCTCGCCGACCTCGGCGTCATCACCCGCTGGAAGCTGCGACAGTCAGGCACCTTCATGCTGGCCGCGACGGGGCGCCTGGGCGTCACCCTCGCCAGCGTCTGGCCCAGCACCGGCGGCGGCGCGACCTTCGGAATCCAGGCGGTGGTGGCGCCCAGCGATCAGCTCATCGTCGCGGTCGGCGTGACGGGGACCCTGCTCATGGACGCGGCGCTGATTCGCTACGAGGGCCCGTTCGCGCAGCCCATGGGCGGCTTCGGCACCCAGCCCTTCTTCGCCATGGGCGGAGGCCCGGACGCGGCCATCACCTGGTCCATCGGCCACGGCGTAGGGCTCACCGCCTCAGCGCGGGTCCTGTTCCTGGCGCCGTACGGGACCGTGCGCACCAACGTGTCGCTGAGCGTCGGCCCGACCTTCGCGCTCTGACTCACCACACGATGGTCAGGTCGACTTGCCCGATGAGTTGGCCGGTCCGCTGTGCCGAGTCGAGCGTGGCGACCTCGTTCGTCCGGTAGAGCTGAGCATAGTGGAGCTCGAAGTACGGCACCCGGAGCACCAGACCGGCGGACACCTCGCCCACGAAGCGCTCGGGCCGCGCGCCGTTGAGGCCCTCGACGAGCTCGCCCGAGATGAGCCGATTCCAAGCCACGGCGCGGCCTTCCCCCCGGGCGTAGACGAAGAGCGCCAACGGAACCGCGCGCGTCGCCCGGCCGAGTGGATCGCCGAGGAGCCCGGCCGTCACGGTGGTGTTCAGCGCTCCAGCGACCAGGGTCGTGCCGAGATCGCCCCGCGCCGCCACCGACCAGAGCAGTCCGGGCCGCACCGCCGTCGGCTCCAGCCAGCGAGGCGCGTCCGCATCACGCGCGACGAGCGGGAGCTCGAGGAAGCCGGACGCGTCGAGCGCCGGGCCGTTGCGGACCTCCGCACGTCCCCACCCCTGCGGCGGGGCGAACTGCCCGTGGCGCACCGAGAATCCGTTGGAGACGAAGTGTGACGTCGACTGGGTCCACCCCGCGAGGGAGAGCGGGCCGTTGACGCCGGCGTACACCTCGATTCCCGCGTGGGCGTAGGCGCAGCGGGCATCCCCGCCCCCGAGGAGCGGTCGCCGCGCGGCCACGGCGTCGAGGGCCCCCGAGAGCGCGAGCCACCCCGCATAGGGTCGATCGCCGAGGAGCTCGTCGGCCGATGCGAGGGCGATGCTCCGCGGCGTGGCGATCACCTGGTTCAGCGCCACCGTGGCGAGCCAGCGCGGCGCGCCGTCCCCGAGCCAGGGCACGCGCCACTCGAGCGCCGGCGACCAGCGAAACAGCGCCTTCGTGCCGGTGCTGAACCAGCGATCGTACTGGAACCCGTCGGGCCGAAAGGCCAGCGCGTAGCCGTCGTTGTCGCCGAGGTAGCCGAAGCGGGCCCGCTCGCCGCCGGTCAGCACCGGGGCCCCACCCCGCTCCTCCGGCGTGTAGGGCTGGGACGCCGAGGCGGTCGCCGCGAGCCCCACCAGCGCGACGACGATGGTTCGGGTCTGCACGGAGACGATGGGCCGCGAGAAGGCCGCCGCGGCTCAGCCGCGCTGCGGGACCGGCGCCGCGTTCGCCGCCGCCGCCGACGTCACCTGCGCCCGCACCGCCACCGTGAACGCCGCCGCCAGCGCCAGGTGCACCGGCACGAAGAGCGCCAGCACGTTCCAGTTGTCCTGATCGAACCAGGGCAAGACCTTGCACACGATGTCGAGCGCCGCTCCGGCGGTGAAGAACGTCCACAACCAGCGCAGCCGCGCCAACGCCGCCGGCCGGTTGCGGGCCAACTGGATGCCCGCAGGCACCAGCATCAGCGTCACCGGGTTCACGAAGAGCAGGTTCTCGTTGTGGAAGGTGACTTCGTGATTCGTGAACAGCGCCATCTCGAACAGACCCGTCCCGAGAATGCCGAAGACCATGCCCCAGGCCGCGATGGAGAGGCCCAGCAAGAGCCGAGCTGCCTTCGCGCCCGCCTGCGCTCGCCGCAAGAGCCAGAACGAAAGGCCGCCCAACGCCGCCCCGACCGCGAAGACCACCGGCCAAAGGCTCGCCGCCTTCTCCGGCACCGCCGCGCGCTTGGCCTTGAACCAATCGTACTGACGCTTCACCAAGGGCCGCGTGGTCCCGTCGGCGTGCTTCACCTGGAGCGCCTGCACCTGCCGCTCCAGCTCGTCGGGCAAGAACGCCTCGCGCTTTTCGGTCGTCGGCCCGTCGAGCGTGTCGTTCTGCAGGAAGTCGAGCAGAAGGCTCATCGGCGGGTTCACCTCGGCGTAGCGCGCCGCGTGCTGCCGAATGCTCATGCGCCCCGGCCCCGACGTCGCCGCCACGAGCTGCCCGCCAATGGCCCGATCGAGAATGTCCCGCGGCCGCGTCGAGCAGTTGTCGTCGTAGTGGTGGTACAGGTAGCTCCGGTTCTCGGGCAGCACGTGCGACCCCAGCGCCTTCGCCACGTTCATCGCCTCGTCGGGCGTCAGGTCGAGCTCCTGGATGCGCACGTCGCGGTTCATGCGGCGGTACATCTCGTAGGTCCACCCGATGGGATCATCCGCCACCCAGAACCACAGGCGCCCCTGGGCGAACATCTTCACGAACGCGACCTCGTCAGCCGCGCCGAACATGCCGAAGTTGTAGAGCCGCCCGTGGTTGAGCCGCTTGTCCTCCACCACCAGCGCCGTGTGGCCCCACCAGCTGTAGAGCTCGTCGCCCGGGCTGAAGGTCACCAGCGAGATGGACAGGTCTTCCGACCGGCTCTGCTCGCTCATCCACGGGGGGAGCGACTGACTCACCGCGAGCGCGACCAGGAGCGAGGCGACGTGGACCATCGGGACTGGTGCCTCTAACCCAGGCGCGTGCTCCAATCGAGCACGGTGGAAATGACCGGAAGCACAGGTCCGTTCAAACGAAGCCGTCGCCTCGGCATTCCCTCACGTAACTTCCCTTGCTTCCTCGTGATTTCTCGGTGAAACGTCCGCTGCTCGTGAGCCGCGTGGCCCTGCTCAGCCTGCTGGTGGCGTCCTTCGCCTTTGCGGGCGAGGACGGAGGCATCGCGCCGCCTTCGGAGCTGCTCGTCCGCGCGGTCCCGGCCACGGCCAAATTGGGCGAGCCCTTCGCGGTGGAGATCGTCGTCACCCACGATCGCGCCCAGCGCTACGAGCTCGTCCCGCCGGGCGAGCTGGGCGACTTCGAGCTCCTCGGCAGCGAGCGCCGCCGCGTCGACGGGCCCCAGACGTCCACCACCACCTTCAAGGCCCAGCTCTCGGCGTTTCAGCTCGGCAAGCTCAAGACCCCCGGCTTCTCGCTCGAGGTGGCCGACCCCAACGGCACGGTGAAGGTCCCGGTGGGACAGGCCGACGTGGAGATCGTCTCCACCCTCCCCCCCGACGCCAAGGACACCGGCGCGAACCTCTACGACGTCCGCCCGCCGGAGACGGTGCCGGTGCGCACCTGGCGCGTGCTCTACGCGCTGGCCGGCCTCGCCGTGGCCGCGCTCCTGGCCTGGCTCGGGTGGAGGCTCTACCGAGACTGGAAGACCAAGAAGGTGCTCGCGGTCGCCCCGCCCAAGCCGCTCCACACCCGCACCATCGAGGCCCTCGACGCGCTGGCCAAAGAGAACCTCCCCGCGCAGGGCCGCGGGCGCGAGTTCTTCTTCCGTCTCTCCGAGGTCCTCCGCGGGTACCTCGGCGACCTGTACCTCTTCAAGGCGCTGGAGAGCACCACGCCCGAGCTCCTCGAGGAGCTCCGCAGCCGCTACACGCCGGGCCTGGAGATGGAGGCCATGACCGCCTTCG
>JBBIOE010000112.1:0-23690 GCA_037443525.1 Archangiaceae bacterium
TCGATGCGCAGGTCCTTGAGCGAGGCGTCGTCGCTGGCGGCGACGATGGTGCCCTGCCCCTTCTCCGCGTCGACCACCACCAGCGCGGCGCGGTCGATGGCCATCTCCTCGGCGAGGCGGCGGGTGATGTCGTGGAGCAGCTCCTCGACGTCGGTGGCCTCGGCGTAGCGGGCGGTGAGCTCGAGCAGGACCTGGGTGTCCTTCTGGCGCTGCTGCGCGTCCTGCAGGGTGACGAGGCGGCGGCGCAGGCACGCCAGGCGGCCGACCAGCTCGCTCTCGAGGGAGCGCGGGGCCACGACCTCCAGCACGTTCGGATCAGTGGTGGCGGCCGGCTCGGCGATGCCCAGAAGCCCCAGCCGCGGGTGCTTCTGCGACAGCGTTCGGATCAGGTGGGGCGCGTCGGCGTCGGTGAGGTCGACGACGGCGACGTCCACCTCGGGCGAGGGCTCCTTGGCCATGGCGACGCCTGCCTTCTCGAGCAGGGCGACGACGGAGGATCGCAGCGCGCTCCCCGGCGGCAGGACGACGACGGAACGAGCAGGGTGGGCGCTCACCGGATCCCTGCTTTAGCAGGGCGGCGGGAGATGTGCTCGGGGGTGGGGCGGGGTGCACCCTGGAAGCACGGAGGCCCCGACGACCGGCCGGGGGAGGGCTCGGTCACCGGGGCCAAAGCGTGGGTGAAGCCGGCTGGGGCGCGCGTCAGTCGTCGCACGGCTCCGGGGGAAGGCCGACGGCGCTGGTGCCGTAGACGAGGGGCACCCAGACGCGCTCCTGCACGGTGACGTAGCGGCCTTCCTGCCAGACGTTCTGGTACGAGCCCGGAGTGCAGCGCTGGCCCCAGCGGGTCATGAAGCAGCGGCCGGGGACGAGGACCTGGTTCCACTGGCCGTCGACCCACTTCTGCACGTCGCGCAGCTCCCAGTGTCCGGTGGAGATCGGCCCTCGGTAGGCGGGGCCTGGGGTCCACTGGCGACGCCAGCCGTGCTCGCGGGCTTCGACCCCGCGTCGGCCCTCGAAGCGCGGCACGGCTCGAGCGCCGTGCTCGAAGCGGTCGGCGAACGCGGGAGCGGAGGTGAGGACGGCCAGGGTCACGAGGCTCAGGGCGGTTCGATTCATGCCGTTTCGACCGCGCGGTGGCGCCAGGTATTCACTCCGGCGCCGGTGTGCGAGGAGGCGCACTTCCTTCGTCCAGTGCGTGAATTGGCGACGGGCCTGCTCTACGGTGCCGCGCCATGAGCTACCGCCGAGATCCGATCAAAGCCCCCGTGTTGTCGGGAGTCCCCTTGCGGGCCTTCGTCGCCGCCGTGGAGAGCCCGGTCGGCCCGGTGCTGCTGAAGAAGCTGATGACGGACAGCGGCTTCGACCGGTTCCTCGAAGCGGACGCCGGGCGCGCCACGCCGATTCAGGTGCCGCTGCCGCACCCCAAGGCGCCCTCGGCGCTGCCCGCGTCGCGCGAGGAGCTGGCCGAGCAGGCGCTGGCGCTCCCCTCGAGCTCGAAGGGCCCGGCGCTGGAGACGGTGGCGGCGTACCGGGAGGCCTACGCCGAGGGCCGCACCGATCCGACGCGGGTGGTGCAGCGGCTCCACGAGCACATCACCAGCCTCGAGGGCGGCGACCAGTTGATGAACTTCTTCATCTCGCGCAAGCCCGAGGAGGTGCTGGCGGCGGCTCAGGCCTCGGCGGAGCGGCACGCGAAGGGCGCGCCGCGCTCGGTGCTCGACGGCGTGCCGGTGGTGGTGAAGGACGAGGTCGACATGGAGGGCTTCGCCACCACCCTCGGCACGAGCTTCCTGAAGACGCCGGCGGCGGCGGACTCCACGGTGGTCGCGCGCCTCAAGGCGGCGGGGGCGATCATCCTCGGCAAGGCGAACATGAACGAGGTGGGCATCAACCCCATCGGCATGAACCCGCACTGGGGGCCGGCGCGGAACCCCTTCGACCGGCACCACATCACCGGCGGCTCGTCGTCGGCCTCGGCGTCGACGGTGGCGGCGGGGCTGGCGCCGGTGAGCATCGGCGCGGACGGCGGCGGCTCCATTCGCATCCCCGCGGCGCTCTGCGGCGTGGTGGGCCTCAAGTCGACCTGGGGGCGCATCTCGGAGCACGGCGTGCCGCCCCTGTGCTGGAACGTGGGGCACGTGGGGCCGCTCGGGCTCACGGTGGCGGACGTGGCGGCCGCGTGGGCGCTGCTCGCCGGGCCCGACCCGAAGGACCCATCGTCGCTGGCGCAGCCTCCGCCGCACCTGGAGGGGCTCGGCGAGACGTCGCTTGCGGGCGTGCGCCTGGGCATCTGCACGCCGTACTTCGAGGACGCGGACCGGGACGTGGTGGCGCGCTGCCGCGAAGCGGTGCGGGCGCTCACCGACGCGGGCGCGACGGTGGTGGAGGTGCCAGCGCAGGACCTGAACGTGGTGCTGTGGAGCCTCACCACCATCATCCTCTCGGAGATGCGCGCGGGTCTCGGCCGCCACGTCGCGGAGGACACGACCCGCTTCGCCCTCGACACGCGGACCAACCTCGCCATCGCCGGGCAGTTCCGCTCGACCGACCTGTTGCACGCGATGCGGCACCGGCAGCGCATCACCGAGGAGCTGCTCGGCGTGCTCAAGGACGTCGACTGCATGGTGACGCCCACCACGGCGATCACCGCGCCGCCGATTCCCGAGCACACGCTGCCCGACGGAGAGTCGAACCTGCCGGTGACCGACCCGCTGATGCGCTTCGTGCGGCAGGGGAACATCACCGGCTTCCCCGCCCTCTCGGTGCCCGCGGGCTACGACTCGAAGGGCCTGCCGGTGGGCCTGCAGCTCATGGGGCGGCCGTGGGAGGAGGCCTTCCTGCTCCGGCTCGGGCGCGTCGTCGAGGCGAGCGTGGAGCGGCGGCTGCCCCGGGTGCACGTGACGGCGCTGGGCTGAGCCACCATCGTTCACCCTGAGCCGGTCGAAGGGTACCGAGCTCCAGAATCCCACTGCCGATCATGCGCACCTTCTTCGGCTTCGTCGGGCTGGCGATGTTCCTCGGGTTCGGCGCGCTGGGCGTCGACCAGGTGCTCGACCTGCGCGCGTACCCGGCGGAGCCGAGGCCCCTGACGGTGGCGGAGGCGGCGGCGCTGGAGGAGCCCGGCCGGGGCGCGTGGGTGAGGCTGACCGACGTGCGGTTTCCCTGCGCGCAGGCGGCGCAGCGCGGCTCCGACGTCTACCGGCTTGGTTTCGGTGCGACCGAGCGCGAGCGCGTCATTGCCAGCGCGGTGACGCTTCCCTGCTCGGACGCGCCCACGACGTTGGTCGGGGTGCTGCGCGCGGTGCCGGCCGGCGGCGGCCTGACGGGGCTCGCGTTTCCCGGCTATCCGTTCGAGCGATGGCCGCGGCGGTGGCAGACCGAGCTGCAGGCTGGCGGCGGCCCAAAGGAGTCGTGGGGCTTCGTCGTGATGTTGGCGCCGTTCACGCTGATCGGGCTCATCATCGCGGCGGCGTACTGGAAGCCGCAGCACGCGGTGCACGTGGCCGGCGTCGAGCCCGTGCCGTCCGCCGAGGGTCTCGCGCCGTGGCGGAGCGAGGAGCGCGTGTTGCCACAGCGGCCGCTCGAGCTCGCCTCCTCGTCGCTCTACGACCGGGTGCTGACGGTGGCGGCGCTGCTCGACTTCGCCGCGATTCTCGGCTGGCTCGCCTGGGCGTGCGTGCCGAAGAATGGCTGGCTGGGGTGGGTGGGCGTGGCGGTGTTCGGCGCGCTGGCCGCGTTGCTCCTGGCGGGCCTGGTTCGCATCGGGTGGAGCTGGGTGCGCGAGCGCGCGCCGGGGGCCGAGCGCTTCGAGGCGCTGGTGCCGCTGCTCGAGCACACCGTGGCGCTGGCCAACGGCGTGGACGTGGGCAACCGAGAGTACGTGTACGCGGACCCGGTGACGGGCGCGCGCGCGTCGGCCACCGTCGGCTTCCAGGAGGCGCCTCCGCTGGTGGTGAACGGGCGGCTGTTCGTGGTGCACGGCGGCGCAAGGACTCCGGTGGTGCTGGTGCGCGCCGGCTTCGCGCCCTTCGCGCTCTCGAAGGACGAGCGGCGGGAGGCGCTGCTCAGGCTGGCGCGCTTCGACGCCTTCGTGCCGCGGCGCTGACGGCGCTGACGGCGCTCACAGCTCCCGGGGAACGATGGCGAGGACGTGCCCGACCGGCACCGAGGGCGCGGTGAAGGGAACCCGCGTCGAGGGATGAACCCAGAAGCCGCTCGACGGCCCTCCGTCGAGGTTCAGCGCGCCGGTGCAGCCGAACCCGCCCAGCGCTACCGGCAGCGCCGCCAGGTGCGCGGTCTCGTGGAGCGTGGGCCCGCCGTCGTCGGTGGGGAGCACCACCACCAGGTGGACGATGCCGCCTCGGGCGTCGCAGGCGAAGGTGCGCGGGAAGCGCGGGTCGCGGTCGCTGCGCGGAATGCGCGCCGCGCCGCTCTCGACGAGAAGGGGGAAGTTCTGCAGCGCGAGCGTGGGAGCGAAGGTCAGCGTTTCCCAGCGGCCGGCGAAGGCCTCAGTGCCCTTGAGGGCGAAGACGTGGTGCGGGCTGGCTTCGGTCTTCGCGTGGAGCTCGACGCCGTCGTCGACGAGCCACCCGTGCGGCGAGAAGTCGCGCTCGAAGAAGGCGCCGTTGATCGCGGCGATGGCGCCCTCAGGGACGAGGTCCTCCAGCACGCCGCCGCCGGTCGCGCGGCTCACGCGCAGGCTCGCGCGGGCGAGATCGACGGAGAAGTCGGCGACGTTCCAGCCGCGCGCGGGCGTGGTCGCCAGCCGGAGCGTGACGCCGGGGGCGAGCGCGTGGGTCTTTCGCGTCAGGAGCCTCGGGGCGAGGTACGGCGTCGAGAGCAGCTGGGGGTGCCAGGCGAGCCACCCCAGCCCGGCGAGGACGGCGATGACGCCGACGCGGAGGACGACTGGGAGGCGCCGGCGCATGACGCGACCAGAGCGCCACGGGCCTCAGCCTGCCATCAGCCGGACGCCCGATGGGACGCGCGGCGCGGTGCTGGCCGCCTCCTCCTTCAGCTCCAGAAGCTGCCCTCGATGAGCCACCCTGCTACGGCGACGGGGCGCGGTCCATCGGCGACACGAGCGCCGACTCCAGGTCGCCCGGCGCGAGGTCCCGAACGCCGAAGTGCCCGTCGGCCACGCGCTGGAAGCGCAGGCGGCGCAGCTTCGCCAGAGCGTGGCGGGCCTGGTTCGGCGCGTCGGAGAAGAGCGGATTCGCGGAGCGCAGGTGACGTCCCGAGATGAGCAGCGAGTCTCCCGAGAACAGCACGCCCCGCACCAGGAACATCGCGCTGCCGGGCGTGTGGCCCGGGGTGCGCACCACCTCCACGCGCTCGCCGTCGACGTCGAGGGGCGAGTCGTCGCGGAGCGTCTCCACCTTCAAAGGCGCCTCGAAGCGGGGGAACGCGGCGGACAGCACTCGCGCGACCCAGGCCCCCGGCGGACGCTCGCGCCGGAGGAGCGCCTCGTCACCCTCCCCCAGGAAGACCCGCGCCCGCGTGAAGCGCGCGGCCCCGGCGCAGTGGTCGACGTGGCCGTGCGTGAGCAGCACCGTGTGCACGTCGTCGGGCCCGAGCCCCTGCTCCGCCAGCGCGCGCACGATGGACGCGGCGTCGCCCTCCATGCCGGCGTCGACGAGCGCCGCGCCGTGCGGCGTTCGAATCACCCAGACATAGGAATTCCCCGTCGCGACCCCGACCACGCCCTCCCCCGCGCGCAGCCTCGGGAGGCAGCCGGAGGCGAGGACGAGCAGCGACAGCCAGAGCGCTCCGTGAGGGAGACGGCTCGGCGACGGCGGCGCTGGGCGTTCAGCTCTCATTGCGCGCGCAGCGTAGGGACACCGGCGCGGCGATGTCAGTCACCTCGTCGGTTCGCCCTCCGCTCGACCGTCCCGACTCACCCCCCGTGAGCCCGCCCTGGTGACCGGGGGCTCGGACTGTGCGTGAATCACGCCATGCGTCCACGGGGAAACGCGCTGCTCTTCGGTGGTGAACGCTTCGTGGGCGCGGTGCTCCTCGCCCTGCTCTCGTTCTCCTGCGTGCCGCCTCCCGCGCTCCCGGTGCGCGGCGTGCTCGCGGGCGCGCCGGGCCGCCTCGCGCCGGGGCAGCTCGAGCTCACCGCCGCCGGGCTGGGCTTCTTCAACCAAGACTCGGTCCCCAACCCGCCCACGGTGCCCGGCGGCTGGGCCGGCTACGCGCTCGACGAGCACTTCTCCTTCGAGGTGGGCGGGGTCTCCATCCCCATCGGCCAGGGCGCCGGCTTTGGCTTCTTCGGCGCGCGGTGGACCCGAACGCTCCTCGCCGGCCCGAGCGGGAGGCTCGTCGTCGACGCCGACCTGGGGCTCGGCCTGGGCGGCACCCTCTGCACGGACGAGACGTGCCCCAACTCGAAGAGCCCGCGCACCTTCGAGCTGGGCGCCACCCAGGGCGGCGCGATCGGCTACACGCTCGAGCCCATCACCTTGTACCTGCGCCTCAAGCTCGAGGAGGGCTCTGCCTTGCGCGGCCCCGTCGTGCTCTGGCCCTTCGCGGTGCTCGGCGTCGAAGCCCGGCTCGCGAAGGTGCTCTCGGTCGGCGTCTCCGCCGGAGAGATGGGCGCCTACTTCGGCAGCCAGAGCGGCTGGGTGCCCTTCTACCAGCTCCAGGCCACCCTCTTCCTCGACGCCCCGTGGCGAGCGGCTCAGGCGACCTCCGCCTCCGCGCGATGAGCTGGGCGGCGTCGGTCTCGCTCGGCACGTCCCCGCTGGGCCAAACCCGCCCGGCGTGGGTGAAGTCGACGGACCTGAATCAGGGCGGTGCGCTCGGCGTCGGCGGTAGATGGCTCGCTCTCGCCGGCCTGCTGGGCGTCTTCGGCCTCGGCTGCGTCCCTCCGAGCGCGTTGCCGGTGCGCGGCGTGCTCGCCGGTGCTCCGGGACGGCTCGCGGCGGGCGAGCTCGAGCTCTCCGGCGGCGTCATCGGGTTCATGGACGGCCAACCGCCGTGGGTCAGCGCGCCGCTCGTCGGTGGAGGCTGGGTGGCGACAGCGCTCACCGAGCGGCTCTCCGTCGAGCTCGGCGGCTTCGCCGTGCCCTTGGGCCGCGGCGCGGGCTTCGGCTTCCTCGGAGCCCGGTGGACCGGCGCCGTGCACTCGACCTCCCAAGGCACGCTCTTCGCGGACGTGGACGTCGGCCTCGGCGCGGGCGGCACCTACTGCACGCCCGACAACTGCCCCGGCTCGCGGAGCCCGCGCGTCTTCGAGCTCGGCGGCACGCAGGGCGGCGCGGTCGGCTACACAGTCGGTCCGCTCTCGGTCTACGCGCGCGTGAAGCTGGAGGAGGGCAAGACCGCGCTCGGTCACCTGGTGCTGTGGCCCGCCGGAGTGCTCGGAGTCGAGCTCCGCATCGGCCACGTGCTCTCGCTCGGCGTGGCGAGCGGCGCGTTCAGCCTCGCCGAGCTGGGGAGGCCCTTCGGCTTCGCCCCGCTCTACCAGCTCCAGGTCACGCTCTTCCTCGACGCCCCGTGGCGCGCGGCTCCTACGACTTCTGCCACAGCACGATGAGGCCTTCCTTCACGTGAATCACCCGGCGCTGGCTGTTCGCGCACCCCCAGATGTCGGGCGCGCTCCTGGGCTCCAGCTTCAGCTCCAAGAAGAGCGCGTCGGCCCACGGCGGCCGGGGGTGAAAGCGCATCGGGTCGCACCCGCGCGACCAGTGCGGCACGTCGTCGGGCTTCACCTTCACCACCGCGGTGAGCTCGGCCTCGCTGCCCCCGAGGCCGAAGGCGCCGTCCTTCACCACCACCCGGAACGCGGCGTCGAGCGGTTTCGCCGGGCAGGGCATGGACTCGCAGAGGAAGGCCACCCGCTCCTTCGCGGTGGGCAAGGACGTCGAGCGCATCTCCGAGCTCTTCGACTTCGCGCAGGCGGCCAGCGCCAGGAGCGCCGCCACCCGCGCGAGCCGCATCACTTCACCTCGAGGCACGACAGACCGCTCGCCGGCGCGCAGTTCTGCCCGATGAGGCACCCGCCGCCGCCGGCGAAGTCCACGCAGCGAATCGGGTGCTGCTGGCAGTCGGAAGCCTGGGTGCACGGCCTTCGCGAGATGCTGCACTCGCCCAGGCTGCACGACTCCTGCGCGCAGTCGGCGTCCACCTGGCAGGCGCAGAAGCCGGTGGTGTCGCCCTCGTCCACCGCGCACGCTCCCGCGCAGTAGCCGTTGGGCATGCCCGGCGCCTTCGCGCAGTGCCCGCCGTGCTTGCACTCGGCGTCCGTCGCGCACGGGAGGGTCGGGTTGGTCGGGCAGCTCGGGTTCGCCAGGGAGCACTGCCACTGCGACATCACCACGATGACGTCCTGGCAGGCGTAGCCGCGCGGGCAGCTCTGGCCCTGGCTGCAGTCGGTGCCGCAGAAGTAGTTGCCCGGGTGCCGGGTGTCGATGAGGCAGTAGTTGGGGCCCTTGCCGCAGATGTTCACCCCGGCGCCGTAGGTGCAGTTGTCGCAGTAGGGCCGGCGCACCGGGTCGTAGTCGTCGTGGCACTGCGCGTAGGGCACGCCGCCGTCGGGAATCACGCCGCAGGTCTCTCCGAAGCGGCAGAAGTCGGGGGTGGAGCAGAAGGTGGGGTCGCAGGTGCCGATGGCGCAGCGGGCGAGCTCCGCCGGCGTGCTCCCGGTGCAGGCGCACGAAGCGTCGCCGCAGCGGCAGGAGGTGCCCGGGCAGTCGCCGTCCTTGCGGCAGCCGTCGACGCAGGTGGTCTTCTTGGTGTCGCACACCTGGCCCAGCGCGCAGTGCAGGTCGGTGGTGCAGCGGCCCAAGGACAGGCAGGTCCCCGCGGAGGTGTCGCAGAACAGCGACGAGTCGAGGCAGTCGGCGTTGGTCTCGCAGCCTTGCCGGTCCTGGCAGAAGCCGGCCGTGTTGCAGAACTGCGCCGGCGGGCAGGCATCGTTGGTGCGGCAGTAGCAGACGCCGGTCTGCGCCTCGCAGCGGAAGGCGGCCGCCGGCTCTCCGCAGTCGGAGTCCTGCTGGCAGCCGCTCCCGGCGAGCTTGGTGTTCTTGCAGCCCGCGGCGCAGAAGAGCGCCACCGCGAAGAGGCCGAACCGCGTGAGGCTCATGGCGTGAATCCCGGCGAGACGGCGATGGTGAAGCTCGACCAGCTCACGCCCGAGAGCACGTCGTAGGTCCACTGGTTGTAGGAGAACTTCGGCGAGCGGCTCGAGTAGATGACCGCCAGAAGCTGGTTCCCGGCCTCCTGCGTCTGGAGCAGGGTCACCGCCGCCGGCGGCAGGGTCACCTCGGTCTGCGTGCCCGGCATCACCACCTCCCACACGGTGACGTTGCCGGCGAGCGTGGGCTTGATGATCTGCACGTCGTTGATGTCGGGCACCGCGCCGGGGTCGATGGTCCAGGAGATCTTCCCGGTGAAGGTCGAGGTCGGCTCGATGATGTTGGGCGCCGGGAGCATCGGCCCGATGGTGACGCCGCCGTGCAGGTCACCCGGCTGGCGGCGGAAGTAGTCGCTGATGGGGTAGCTCTGCGAGCCCGCGCTGTCGTTCAAGAAGATGAAGTTCGAGCCGTCGAGCTGCGGGAAGTGCGGGAAGTTGACGTTGGCGCTGCCGGTGGTGACCAGCGAGGCCTGCGCGGTGCCGGTGTCCCAGTTGTCGGGGTTGGGGATGAAGCCCTCCGAGCCCAGGTCGAGCCAGGCGTAGACGTGGTTGATGCCCGGCTCGGGGCCGAACAGGCCCGGGAACATCGGCGGCGAGTCGATGGTGATGGGCACCGTGAGGTCGAGCAGCATGTCGAGCACGATGTCCTTCCCGGTGGCCGGGTTGTCCGCCGAGGTGGTGACGCCGCGCGCGATGCCCATGGTGAGGGGCGAGAACTGCTTCGAGCCCGTGTTGTAGATGCCGAGCACCGCGTAGACCGCGTGCAGGCCGGCGTTGGTGTAGACGAGGTACTCGCCGCCCTCCACGCGCACCTGCCACTTCTCCGCCGTCTTGTTGGGCAAACCGCCGAAGGGAGGCCCGCCGAACAAGGACGTCTGCGCCACGAAGACCCGCGCCTCGAGGAGCTCGTTCGCGCCGAGCGGCCGGGGCGTCTTGAAGCCGGTGACCCGGCCCGAGATGACCGAGGGCGGCACGCCGGGCGGAGGCGAGCCGGGGCTGCCCTCTCCGCCGCCGGTGCGGGCCATGAACACGGTCAGGTTCTCCGCGTTCACGTTGGTGACGGTGGTGACCTGGTAGTTCTCCTTGAAGGCGGTGACGGTCTGCGCCTTCACCAGCGACGGGTCGGAGAAGGTGATCTGCCCGCGCGCGTCGGTGAGCCCCTGGAAGGGCGTGTTGGAGTCGTTGCCCAGCATCACGTTGGCCAGCGGTACCGGCGCGCCGTAGAGCCCCGGCGTCGACTCCAGCACCGTGACGTTGACCGTGCCCACCAGGGGCCCGCCGGAGAGCCCGCCGGAGATGCTGCGCGGATCGAAGTAGCTGAACCCACCCGGCAGGGTGTCGGTCTCGGTGAGGCGCTGCACCTTCACGTCGAAGGTGCCCACGTCGCCCTTGGGCGTGCGGCAGGTGATGGTGTGGCTGTCGAGGAGCTTGATGTCCTTCGCGCGCGAGGGGCCGACGGTGACGTAGGTGCCTTGGGTGAAGCCGGCGCCGAGCACCGTCACCAGCGTGCCGCCCGCCACCGCGCCGCGATCGGGCTGCACCCGGCCCACCGAGAGCGGCTCGTCGAAGGTGAAGCCGCCTTTGAGGACGCCCACGTTCTCCGGGTCCGCCGCCTCGCGCACCAGCACGTCGAGCGCGCCGCCGCCCGAGCCCGCGGGGGTGGTGAAGGAGAGCGCGCTCTCCGAGCTCACCGTCACCGCCGTGCCGTCGAAGGCGCCGAGCGTCACCTTGGCGTCCACGGGGAGGGCCGCGCCCGAGAGCGCCACCACCGTGCCGCCCGCGGAGGCCCCGCTGTTCGGCGTCACGGCCGAGACCGAGAGGCGCCAGGTCGCGCCGGCGGCGAGCGTCTGCGTGCCGCTGGCCGCCGTCACCACCACGTCGGACCTTCGCGGCGCGCCGCCGCGAGCGGGGACGGTGACGCGCGCGGTGGAGAAGTCGTGCGTAAGCAGCGTCGCCGCCTGGCCGCCGATGGACACCGTGAGCGAAGCGTCGTCGAGGCCCTGGCCCGTCACCGTCACCGCGTCGCCGGGCGAGAGGACGTGGGGGAAGACGCCGAAGACCGCCAGGCTCCCTGCGGCGTCGACGTAGGTGAAGCCGTTCTTCACCGTGAGCGAGCCGTTGGGCGTCGCGACGGTGAGCGCCACGGCGCCGGCGGCGGCCGTGGGCGGCGAGGTGACGGTCAGCGAAGAGTCGGACGCCACCGCCAGCGAGGTGCCCGCGCTCGCGCCGAAGGTCACCGCCGTGGCGCCGGTGAAGCCGGAGCCGGTGAGCTGCACCACCGTGCCGCCGGCCACCGGGCCCGCGAGCGGTGTCACCGCCGTCACCGCCAACGGCGCGTCGTAGCGGAAGCCGCGGCGCGACGTGCCCACGCCGTTCTTGTTGTAGACGGTCACGTCGACCAGGTCCGCCACCGCGCCCGGCGGCGCAACCGCGGTGAGCGACTGCGGCGAGGCCACCGTCACCTTGGGGCTGGAGAGCCCGCCGAAGAGCACCTCCACGTCGGTGGTGAAGCCCTGGCCGGTGAGCGTCACCACCGTGCCACCCGCGAGCGGCCCGTGCTTCGGCGTGAGCGAGGTCAGCGCCAGCTCGTCGAAGTAGGTGAAGCAGTTGTTGCAGGTGACCCTTCCGTTGGGGTTCTTCAGCACCACCGAGACTTGGCCCGCGGTGCCCGGGGGCGACCTCAGCTCGATGGTCTCGTCGTGGATGACCTGGAAGTCGAGCACCGGGTTCCCGCCGAAGGTGATGGCGGTGAGCCGCTGCGCGCTGGTGCCGCCGCTGGCGAAGTCGCGGATGAAGGCCGAGCCCACCAGGGTCACGGTGGTGCCGCCGGCCGACGAGCCGCGCGGCGGGAGGATGCGCTTGACCGCCAGCACCGGCGGCGGACCGGCGTCGGGCTCCCCCGCGTCGACCACCGGCTGGCCCGCGTCCTCTCGCGGCTGGCCCGCGTCGACCTCGCCCGCGTCGGGCTCGATGCCGGCGTCGGGCTTGGGCTTCTCCCCGCACCCGCAGGACTGGAGCGCCACGGCGAGGGCGACCGCGGCCACGAGACGAAGTGGCGTGAGGCGAGCTCGGCACCCTTCGACGGAGCCGGTCCTGAGCGACGTCGAAGGGCTCACGGTGGACGGGAGGAGGCTCATGGGTACTCCACCTTCAGCGTGTAGGCGTTGGAGGCCCGGTCGGTGCTGCCCAGCACCCGCACCGCGATGGCGTTGCCGCCGGCGGTGGTGGCGTTCAGGCTCAGCGAGGGCTGGGGGTCTTCGCTGCAGGAGAACGGCGTCAGGCCGCCGCTCTGCATCAGGCACAGGCGCAAGAGGCCCTTGCCCGAGTCGTAGTTGACCAGGCTCACCTTGAGGCCCTTGCCCGAAGGCACGCTCACGGTGAACCAGTCCTGGTCCTGGGGACAGATCATGCCGTCGGCGAGCGTGGTGCTCTGCAGCGCGGTGGCCTGCGCGAGGGCGTCGTTGGGCTCGAAGGCGTCGTCGTCGCAGGGCGTGCCCCGCGACATCAGGAAGGTGACGTCGTAGGGCTGGAACTGGTCGGTGGTGCTGACCACCACGTAGTACTTGGCGGCGGTGGGCGCGACGTAGCTGGCGAGGAAGTGGCCGGCGGAGAGCGTGCGGCCGGAGGAGTCCTTCACCACGGTGGAGAAGCCGTTCTCGGCGAAGAGGTCGGCGTCGACGTTCACGCCCAGCTGGTCGCCGCGGTTGAGCGAGAGCGCGTACCAGTCGACGTCGCCCGGGCAGAGGGTCAGGCCGAGGTAGGCGCCGCTGGTGGCGGTGAAGGCGTGCGCGAGGTCGTTGTCGGGCTCGTAGCGATCGGGCTGGCAGCTCTTGGGCACGCACTTGCCAGAGGGCACGTCGCAGCGCTGGTCGGCGGTGCAGTCGTCGTTCGACACGCAGGGCGGCGCCTTGGGCAGGCAGGCGCCGGTCTGCACGAAGCACACGAGCGGCACCTTGCAGTCGCGGTCGGTGTAGCAGCGCTGGCCGGCGACGCAGCGGCCGGCGGCGTCGCACACCAGGCCCACGCCGCACTCCGCGTTGCTCGCGCACTGCACGCACTTGGAGCCCACGCAGCGCTCACCCGCCGCGCAGATGGTGGACTGGGTGTCGACGGTGCACTTGGGCACGCAGGCCCGGCTGCCGGTGTTGCACACCTCGCCCGCCGAGCAGTCGTCGTCGGTGCTGCAGCCCAGGTCCTCCTCGCACACCGTGGTGACCTTGTTGCAGCGCATGCCCTGCGGGCACTCGGAGGTGAGGCCGTTGGGGCAGAGCGAGACCAGCGAGCGGTCGAGGCAGAGGCCCTGCTTGCACCAGCTCCCGGCCTGGCAGTCGTCGTTGGTGGCGCACTGGGTGCCCCACCCCTCGCGCAAGGCGCACAGGTGCGTGTCGACCTTGCACTCCTCCTTCACGCTGCACTGGCCGGAGCTGTCGCAGGCGTCGCAGTAGCTCTGCGGGGTGCAGATGAGGCCGGCGTCGCAGTCGCTGCGCTGGGTGCACTCGGGAGGACGGCCCCCGTCGCGCTTGGTGCCGGTGGTCTCGGGACAGGCGGCGAGGAGGAGGGCCGCGGCGAGGGCGGCGAACGAAAGGAGCCTCATGGAACGGCCACCACGTCCCCGGACGGCCACGTCACGTCCGCGGCGACCCAGATGTCTCCCGTGCCCACCAGCGTCTTCGACAGCTCGGCCTTGAGCACGCCGTACTCGTAGACGCGCAGGGTGGCCTTGGACGCCGGAGTCGCGACCAGGTGATCGTTGGCGAAGAAGACGACCACCCGAAAGGTGCCGTCGGCGGGGTTCACGTAGCCGAAGACCTCGGGCCCGTAGCCGGTGAGCGCGTCGCGCGAGAGCACGGGGTCGTCGCTGGGCCCCGGCTGGCCCCAGTCGGGGGTGCGGTTCTGGTAGTAGCAGTCGTCCGGCGCGAGCCCGATGGTGCCCGTGGTGGTGCGGAGCACGTGCAGGTCGAGGTCGGTGGCCGGGTTGTCCCAGAACACCTCGATGAGCAGCTTCTCGGCGGGCGCGGCCACCACCTGGGCGCGCGCGGGCTGGCAGCTCTTGGCGCCCGATGCGTCGGTGACGTCGAGCTGCACCTCGTAGGCGCCCGGGAGCAGCGGGTCGAGCCGCATCGAGGTCGACGCCTGGTCGGCCGCGGCGATGGTGGTGGTGCTGGAGAGCGGCTTCGAGCGCAGTGTCCACTTGTAGGTCAGCGGGGTGTCGCCGTCGGGATCGGTGGAGCCGCTGCCGTCGAGGGTGACCGTCTGCCCCGGCGCGCCGTTGCCCAGGGAGGCGATGAGCGGCACCGGCGCCTTGTTGACGCTGGCGGTGAGCGGAATCGTCACCTCGCGGTGGTCCGGGTCCGTCGTCTTCAGGTGAATGCCGCCGGTCACGGTGCCCGACGAGCCCATGACGGCCGAGTACTTCACCGTGAGCTCGATCTGCCCGGGCAGCCCGGTCGCGTCCTTCGACTTCACCGTGGCCGGCACGCGGGTCGAGCCGACGAAGGCGAAGCCCTTGTCGCTGCCCGGGGCGAAGCCGAGCTCCTCGATGACCAGGTCGGCGGTGCCCTTGGAGACGATGGTGAGCTGCTGCACCGCGGCCCCGCACTCCGCCACCCGGCCGAAGTCGAGCGTCGCGGGCGTCACGTCCATCGCCGCGCGGGTGCTGCCCTCGCCGGTCAGGGTGAGGTCCACGTGCGGCACGTCGGGGTCGTTGCTGTCGAAGGAGAGGGTGTTCTCGCTCGAGACTTCCTTCAGCGGCGCGAACGACACCACCAGGTTCTCGACGTTCCCGGTGGCGACCGAGGTGGGAGCGCTCACCAGCGTGAAGACGCCGTCTTCCTTGGCCAGGGCCACGTTGGAGATCACCAGCGCGGCGCGGCCCAGGTTCTGAACGGGAATCTCGACCCGCTTCTCCACCAGCACCGGCACCTTGCCGAAGTCCTGGGGCGAGGGCGGCTGCACCAGCTGGGGCTTGGCCTGGGTGAGGTCGTTCTTCCCGCACCCCGGCGCGAGCGCGAAGAGGAGCGCGAACGTCGCGAGGCGCCTCACGGGCCCTTCCCTTCCTCGTAGTACTGCAGCTCGACCTGCGCCGTCAGACCGGGCACCGAGTCACCGGCGAAGTAGACGACGTTCTTCGCGGCCTCGTAGCTCCAGCCGTCGGTGCCACCCTGCACCGGCGTGCAGACCACGTTGAGCGAGTCCTTGGGCTGGCCGGCGCAGGCGGCGGTGTCGCTCGAGGCGCAGGCCTTGAGGAGCTCGGTGGAGACGTTGCACGGGTAGCGCACCCGCACCTGAATGGTCTGCACGTTGGGCTTGTCCTGCAGCGCGAAGGTGCGGCGCAGGCCCACCGCGTTGTCGGCGAGCTTGTGGAGCGTGCTGGCGAAGTTCGCGTCGCAGATGCTGCCCACCTGCCCGCCGGTGAGGTCGGAGAGCGCCTTGTAGCGCAGGCCGGGCGTCGCTTGGCAGGTGTTGGTGGGCACGTCGCCCATGATGGCCGCGGTGGTGACGGTGCCGTCGTTGCCGATGCCCATCGCGGTGGCGAAGGTGCGGTAGTAGTAGCGAATGTCTCCCGAGCTCTTGTCGTCCTCGTCGCTGACGAAGACGATGTAGAGGTAGGCGCCGCGCCTCAGGAACTTGAAGGTGGTGTTCTCCTCGCACGCGCTCGGGCAGCCGGGGTCGGAGGCCTTGCACGCGCCCTTGCAGGCCTGCACCGCGGCGTCGTTCTCGGCCCGCACCCGCTCCAGCGCCATGCGCGCCGGCTCGAAGCCCGTCTCGTACGGGGAGCCGTCGATGCCCACCTTCACGTTGGTGGCGAAGGCCTGGAGCACGTTCGGGGTCTGGGGAGAGAGAATGGAGGGGACGCCGACGAAGCGCCCCTTGTCCTTGAACATGTCGGTGGTGGTGATGGCGATGCGGTAGTCGACGGAGCTCGCGGCGAAGGTGTCGATGAAGGCGCCGAAGTTCTTGGCCAGGTTCTCCTGCCGGGGCGCCATCGAGCCGGAGTTGTCGACCACCCAGAGGACGTCGATCTTGCCCGCGGCGGTCTGCTGGTAGGTGTCGACGCGCACGTCGGGGGGCAGCGCGGCCTGGAGCTTCTCCTTCTGGCAAGCCGAGAGCACGACGAGCGCCGTGAGGAGGAGGGAGCGGATCATGAGCGTAGGGGATGCCAGCGCCGGTCGGACGGCCACCGAGGCGCGTTGGCGGTGAATGATGCTGTGGGTTGGAACGCGCGGCAAGGGGGCATGTCTAGCCCAGGTCCTTCGTCATTGACACCAGGGGCCTGGCTGCCTAACAGCGCGGCCCACATGGCTTCGCTCCGAGACATTCGCAAGCGCATCCGCTCGACCAAGAACACCCGGCAGATCACCAAGGCGATGAAGATGGTCTCGGCCGCCAAGCTCCGCCGCGCGCAGGAGGGCGTCATCGCCGCGCGCCCGTACGCGCAGACCCTGGACCAGGTGATGAGCCAGCTCATCACCAAGGCCGAGGGCTCGATGAGCCACCCCTTGCTCACCCGCCGCGAGGTGAAGAAGGCCGAGCTGGTGGTGATGACGAGCGACCGCGGCCTGGCCGGCGGCTTCAACGCCAACATCACCCGGCGGGCGCTGCGCTACCTCACCGAGAACAAGGAGACGGTGCAGGTCTCGGTGACGACGCTGGGCCGCAAGGGCGGCGAGTTCCTCCGCGGCCGCGGCGTGGCCATCCGCAAGGACTACCCCGGCGTCTTCGGCCGCATGTCCTTCGCCACCGCCGACGCCATCGGCAAGGAGCTCGCCGCGCGCTTCCTCACCGGCGAGGTCGACGCGGTGTACCTGATGTACAACGAGTTCGCCTCGGCCGTGACCCAGGTGCCGACCACCGCCCAGCTGTTGCCCTTCGAGGCGAAGAAGGAAGAGGCCAAGGGCGGCTCGAAGAGCCTGGTCGACTACGAGTACGAGCCGGAGCCCGCGGGCGTGCTGGAGGCCCTGGTGCCCCGCGCGGTCTCGATGAAGGTCTACCGGGCGATGCTGGAGAGCGTGGCCGCCGAGCACGCCGCCCGCATGACGGCGATGGAGAACGCCACCCGCAACGCCGGCGACATGATCAGCGGGCTGACGCTCTTCTACAACCGCAGCCGCCAGGCGCAGATCACCAAGGAGCTGGTGGAGATCGTCTCCGGCGCCGAGGCCCTCAAGGGCTGACGGGAGCCTCGCCGGGCGAGCGGTGAGCCCGCCCGGGCGTCGCGAAGCCCGTCAGAAGTGCGTCAGCATCAAGTTGCCCGTCGCGGTCGAGGCATAGGCCACCCAGATGACGCCCGAGGCGTCGACGGCCACCCCCGGGTCCTTCGCGTTGGGGATGCTGCCGACGACGGTGACGACGGGCACCGCCGTGCACGGCGAGGAGCCTGGGACCGACACGACCTGCACCGAACCGCCGAGGTCGACGGCCGCCGCGAACTTCAGCTCGTTGAGCGCGGTGGCGACCTTGAGCGCTGGCTGCGCGTTCGGGCCGTACACGAAGACGGTGGTCGTGGAGAGCCAGCCCGGAGTGGCGCTGGTGGGCGCACGGGAGCAGGCCACCGTCACTCCAGACGAGGCTAGAGCGCCGCCCCCCGACTTGGCGCCCCAGGCGACGAAGGCAGGGGTCAGGGTGGAGGGAATCCCGGTGAGGGCGAACGAAATGAGTGGGACCTCGCCGGCCGCGTGGAAGGAGGAACCGAGGATGGAGGCGACCGTCGAGGACCCCTGGTGGTCGAAGTAGGTGAGGGTGTAGACGGAGCCGTTGTACGTGAGGTCCACCGCGCCGTTCTGCTCGACGAAGCCGGTCGGCGACGCGAGCGAGTTGGTGGCCCACGTGCCGCTGAACACTCGCGACGCCAGCGCTCCCGGGGAGGTCATCCCGCCGATGCGCAGCAGCTCGGGCACCCAGACGACCGTCCTGTGCGGAGGGTCGATGTCGAAGAACGGAACTCCGGTCGCCGACGACGGGAAGAAGGAATCGAAGCCGCTCGTCCCGTCGGCCTTGAGCCAAGCTCCGGTGTCGGAGCGCTCGACGTACTCGAGCTGGCCGCCGCTGAGGGTCGTGTAAGGGATGGCGAGCCGGTACCCGAGGAGGCGCGTCAGGTCGGTCTTGAGGGTGTCGTTGCTCGGGAGCACGCGGAGGTCGCCCATCGACCAAGTCACCCCGCCCGTGTCGGCGGCGATGGCGTCCGGAGCGTTCACCACGCCGCCGCCCGAGACGCGCACCAGGTAGGGGCGCAGCGTTCCGCCGCAGGCGGTGGCCACCGCCGGGCGCCCGTCGGCGTCGACGGCGACCCGGGGCATGGCCGGAGTGCAGGCGGCGTTCGAGACGAGGAGCTGCAGCGGCAGGGTCAGGGGCGCGGTGAGGGTGAGGAACTTCTCGCTCACCGCCGCGGCGAGTGGGTTGCCGGCGCGATCGGTGGCCCCGGTCCCGACCGAGAGCGTGTACCCGGTGTAGTAGGCGAGGTCGGTCCCCGTGAACGAGTAGGTGGTGCCGGCCCCGTTGGGCCCGAGCGTCGTCGCGGTCACGGCCGGCGTGAAGCTCATCGCCGCGAGGGTGGTGCTCGGCACCATCGGCTCGCTGAAGGAGAGCAGGTTGGCCGTTCGCGCGACGAGCCGCGCGTTGGACACGAGCGCGGTGGCCGTCGGGAGGACGTTGTCGAGCCACACCCTGCGAATGACCGTCCCCTTGTTCCCGGCGGCGTCGGTCGCGCTGACGCGCAGCTGGTACTCGTGACCGTTGACGCCGGTCGGCAGCGACGTCCAGGTCGCGCTCCAGGGGCTCGCGGCCGCCGGCGTCGAGGCCTGAAGGACGCTGTTCGTGGCCGGGTCGTAGACGTCCGTGGTGAGCGTGACGGTGTTGACGCCGCCGCCCTCGGCGACGGTGCCGGAGAAGGCGTAGGAGCTCGCGGCGGCGTTCGCGACGGCTCCCATGCAGGCCGCCGTGGTGCTCGGGCAGGAGTCGTCGAGGCTCGGCGAGGTGACGGCGACGACCGGCGCGACGCGATCGGCGACGTAGGAGACGGTGAAGATCTTCTGGTTCCCGGCGAGGTCAGTCACCCGAAGCGAGAGCGTCTGCGCGACGTGGTCGACGCTGGGCACCGCGAGCGAGGCGGAGAAGGACCCGTCGGCAGCCAGAGGCGTGGCGGACCAGGTGGCGCCGTCCAGGGACGTCTCGGCGGAGCCGACTCCGAACGATGCGCCGTCGCTGGCGACGCCGGCAAGCGTCACCGAAGACGCGCCAATGAGGCTGCCGGCCACCGGCGAGCTGAAGGTCGCGGTCGGCGCCACCCGATCGACGATGATGGTCCTGGTGACGGGCGACGCGGCATTGCCAGCGGAGTCCGAGGCCGTGACCTCGACGACGTAGGCTCGGCCGTTCACGTTCGGAACCGACGACCAGGAGAAGGTCCAGGAGCCGTCCGAACCCACCGTGAGCGAGGTCGCGGGAACGAGCACCGCCGCCCCATCGAGGATGCGGAGCGAGGCCGACGCGACCCCACTCGGATCCACGGCGGAGCCGGCGATGGCGACGCTGCTGGCGCTCGCGACGGTGACCAGCGCCCCGCTGCACGCCGTCGCGGTGCAGTTGCCGTCGGCGGCCGGCGTCGCGATGGTGAGCGACGGCCCGACGCGATCAGCCGTGAGCGTCAGCGTCGCGGTCGAGACGAGGCCGCCGACGTCGGTGGCTCGAGCCGTCATGACGAGCGAGGCCGCCTGCACGGCGGGCACCGGCAGCGCGGTGGAGAACTGTCCGCCCGTGAGCGAGACGCTGGTGAAGCTCACGCCGTCCGTCGACAGCTCGAGCGAGGCCAGGCCGCTCTCGGCGTCCGAGGCGGTGCCCGTGACCGTGACCGTGTCGGTGGAGACGAGTGCCCCGGCCATCGGCGTCAGGAAGGAGACCGAAGGAGGCGTGACGTCCACGACGCAGACGCCGTTCGAGCCACACACGTTCGCGCCACCGCCACACGAGGGGTTGCTCGTGCAGGACGTCGGGCCCGCGTCCCGGGCGCCCTCGCCGAGCACGCAGAGCCCTTCCTGGCACACGCTGCCCGGGTACGAGCAGTCGCTCGCCGTCTCACACCGCTTCACGTTCGACGGACAGGCCATCAGCACCAGTGACAGCGCCCAAAGGAACACCGCTCGCTGAATCATCTCGATCTCCGCCGTTCCATCTTCAGAAGCTCCCCAGAATCGACACCACCGTACCGCCTCCGACGGGCGTCACGCTCACCTGCACGGCCGGCGACGGAGCCGTGAACCAGAGGGCGGCGCCAACGCCCGCCACCACTGCACCCAGACCGGAGGCGACCGCGCCCACCGTGGTGAGCGCCTGCGCCGACTTGTAGGTCTCCACCTGATCGGCCGGAAGACTCCCGTCACGCGGCGTCAGCCCGCCGTTCAGCGAAGCGCCAAACCCCAGCGCCACCGCGCCGACGACGACCGCGCCCAGCCCCACCCCGACCATGAGCTTCGCCGTGGAGCGCCGCCCTTCACCGGCGTCGACGACGACGGAGCCGGCCGCCTCCACGGGCCGCGCCGAGGGTGTCGCTTCCGCCGAGGGCAGCTTGGCCGCCCGCGCCCCGAGCACCTCGCTCACCTGCTTGCCGAAGCGTTCGAAGGCTCGGGAGAGCTCTCCCCGCGCGGTCAGCAGGACGACGACGGTCTCCTCGGCGAGGACCTTCCCTTCAGAGACGTCGAGCAGCTCGACGTGAATCGCGAGCTCCCCCCCGAGCGTCGCCACGGTCACGGCCACGACCGACGGGAGCCGAAGCTGCCTCGCCAGCTCGAGGACGCACTTCCGCTTCCCCTCGCACGAGGTCCCGCTCTCGACACCCAGGGCGGCGATCCGCGCCTCGGTTTCCGTCGGGGGAAATGCGAACTGCACCTCCGCGCTCTTCAGCGCGAGCTCGACGGCCCGGAGCGCGTCGTTCGCGACCTCCTGGGCCGTCGCCCCCCGCTTCGTCAGCAGCACCGCGGTGTCGTGCGGGCCAGCCCATGCGGCGCCGCCCGCCAGCACCAGCGTGGCCACCAACACGGCCGTCGCGGCTCGCCGCGCGTCCCCGCCCCGAGAAGCAGGGGAGCCGACGCGAGTGTCTGGAGAACTTCTGATCATGTGTTGCCCCCTCCGGAGAATCAGCTTCACCCCCCCGCGCTACAGGCTTCTTGGCCCGGTGGAGTACTTAGGCCACCGCGCGGCCGGAGCCAATCGTTCCCCGCCGAAGCGAAGCCCGTACCGCTCCCCGCGCGAGTGAAGCGGATCAGCGGCCGGAGATCGCCTCCGGCGCCGACGCCCTCAAGGGCTCGAGGAGGTCGAGGTCTCGACGGCTTCCGGGGCCACCAGCGCCTCCAGCCTTCGAACCAGGACGAGCAGGGCCTGCATCAAGGCATCGGACGCCGAGCCGTAGGCGCTGCCGGGCAAGAGCGCGCGCTGGGCCTCGTCGAAGCGCCCCTCGGCCACCATCTGGGCCACGGCCTCCGCCTCGCGATGAAATGCGTCGTGGAGCCGAGCCACCTCGCACAGCTCCGCCGCGACCAGCTCGACGGACAGACGCGGCGGCGAGCGCAGCCACGCGCCGAGCGGGCAACAGTCCGCGCGATCTCCGACCGCGAGCCACACCTCACTCGTGCGCTGGTGCTCGACCTGACCCATGAAGTGGAGCTTCCACCGGGCGTGAAGCGTGCGCGCCGACCGGACCTGCTCGAGCATCGATCTCATGGAATCCCCCCAGACCGCGCGAACGCGTTCGCGGAGTGTCGCCCGTCTGGGCGTCGAACTGCAATGGGGGGCCGCTACTCGGCCGCGGGGCAGTTGAAGTTGACCTCGGCCGTCTCGCCGGAGGGCACCTGGACCGTCTGCGCCTGGCCGGGCGTGGTGTTGCCGGCGGCGTCGTAGCAGTCGAAGCGAATCTTGTGCGCGCCGGCCTTGACCTTCACGCCATTGACGGGCGCGCTGCCCACCTTGCGGCCGTCGATGAAGACGTCGGCGGCCTCGGAGGCCTGCAGGTCGAGGAAGCCGTCGGGCACCGGCGCGGGGCGCTCGGCGGGCTCGGCCTTCGCGGCGGCGGGCGCCGGCTTGGCGGCGACGGGCTCGGGGGCCTTGGTGCCGGCGTCCACGGCGGGCCTCGCCGCGACCGGCTCGGGCGCCTTGGTGCCGGCGTCGACCACGGCGATGGCCTTGGTCCCCGTGTCGGCGGCGGGCACTCCCGCGTCGACCACCGGCTTGTCGGAAGGAGGAGTCACCGCGGCGGTGGCCGTCGCGGCCTGGGTGGCGGTGGGAGCCGGGCCGCCCGGGAAGGGACGGAGCGAGATCGGCGAGACGGCCGAGGAGCGAGCCGCGGCGCGCGCCGGAGTAGCGGAGACGACGCCGAGCGCGATGACGCCCAGGCCACCGAGGCCGCAGATGCTCACCACGATCCACTTCAGTGCGCCCATGAACCTCGTGCTCCCGGCGGGAACGACACCGCGGCTCCTCGTCTTGGTTCCGTTGATTATCAGGACTTCTGGGCCGATCGCCCAGAAAAGTGTGCGCGCTGATCCGCCGGGTTGCGCCGACGGGCCGAGCGAGACAGGGATTCCCCGTGCCCCAACCGGACGCCCCCTCGAAGCGCCTCTTCGTCGCCCTCGAGCTGCCGGAGTCGCTCACCCGCGCGGTCGGGGAGGCGTGCCGCTCGCTCGCCCACGCGCACCAGCTCAAGTGGGTGGCGCACGAGAAGCTGCACCTGACGCTGGCCTTCCTCGGGCCGACGCCGCCCGAGGCGGTGGGCCGCGTGGAGGCGGTGCTCGAGGCCTGCGCCACGCCGATTGCGCCCTTCACCCTGAGCCTGGGCGGCGCGGGCACCTTCGGCCGGCCTTCGCACCCGCGGGTACTGTGGCTCGCCGTGGACGGCGAGCTCGAGCCGGCCCGGGCGCTCGAGGCGTCGCTCGCGCGCGAGCTGGCCCTGCCGAAGGAGCACGAGGCCTGGACGCCGCACCTCACCCTCGCGCGGGCGAAGGTGCGCGGCGGCGATGTGGCGCTGGCCCGCGCCGCCGAGGCCTGGCCGAAGCTCGTGCTGCCGCCCTTTCGCCTCGAGGGAGCGACGCTCTTCGAGAGCGTGAGTGGCCGCTATCACGCGCTCCAGCGCGCTCCGTTTCTCGGTCGGTGACTGTGGGGAAAGGGGCGAACGCCGCTCGCCCCCCGCCGTTTACCGCCAGGGTGAAACGAACTACCGTCCGCGTTCGTGCACTAGGCGCTCCTCCTCTTGTTGAATGCGGCGCCGCCTCTGAAGGTCGCGACGCCTGGCCTGACCTACGTGGGCATCGACGCGGGGCCGGGTGCGACGGCGGCACCGGGGGTGGCTCCGACGGCGCGCAGGGTGGCGGCGTCGGCGGAGGCACCGGAGGCAGCGGCGACGCGCAGGGCGGCGGGACCGGCGGTAGCACCACAGGTGGCGGCACCGGCGGAGGGAGCGGTGGCGACGACGGTGGAACGGGCGGCGGCACTGGCGGCGCGACGGGCGGTGGAACTGGCGGCGCGACGGGCGGTGGCACTGGCGGCGCGACGGGCGGCGGCACTGGCGGCG
>JBBIOE010000113.1:0-23641 GCA_037443525.1 Archangiaceae bacterium
GGGCACTGGCGGCGGCACGGCCACTGGCGGAGGAACGGGCACCGGCGGCGGAACTGGCACTGGCGGCGGAGGCGACACCGGGGGCACCGACGGAGGCGACGCCGCCCAGGCCGCAGTCAAGCCTGGGTGTGGCTGCAGCTCGGACTCCAGCCTCGGCGCGAACCTGGCCGTTCTCGTCCTTGGAGTCCTCACGCTGCGTCGGCGCCGGGCAGCACTCCCCGCGCCGCACGCGATCGCCCATCCTCGGGCGGATTCCTAATCGGCGTTCGAGCGGGACGGCGGCGTCGCCGGAAACGGGCCGAGGCCCAACCCGATAGGCCGGACGCTCGCTGCCGCTCGTGCGCCGGAGCCCGAGACGCCCGCGCGGTGTTTCGACTTCTCCGAGATCCTCAAGGCGCTGCGCGATGCACACGAATCGGCTGTCCGGGTCCGCGACATCGTGCGTGATTTTGAAGGTCTTCTCACGTCATGACGAAACGAGGAACGGTCCCGTCGGCATGCGTCGCGTCGTTGATGGTCTGACGAGCAGGAAGCCCCGACAAGTGACGACCGAGAGCAGCTCGCACAGTTGCGCCCTGACGGCGGCGATGTGCTCGATGTGGTGGTCGCGCTCGGACCGACTGGCGGCGCCACGCTCACCCTGGCGGACGGCACGAGGCTCTGCGTGCATCGCGGCCTCGTCTTCTCCGATGCCGTCGTCGTCCCCGCGAGGGCGGACGAAGTGGCCTTCGCGAGCTGCGCTGCCGCGCGTTCGCTTCGCCACCTCCCGTGTCGCGGCTGCCTTCCAGGACGCGGCGGTGCGCGCCGAGGGCGGCCCGCCCCGACGAATCCGCTGGGAAGTGATCGAGCTGCCCTGAGCGTCGGACCAGACGGGTGCGCGCTCGAACGGAACGGTGGCCTACTTCAGCAGCTGGTCGATGCCCTGGTTCGCGAGCTGATCAGCCCGCTCGTTGCCCTCGTGGCCGGCGTGGCCCTTCACCCAGCGCCACTCCACCTCATGCTTGAGCCGCTCCTCGTCGAGGAGCTGCCAGAGGTCGACGTTCTTCACCGGCTGCTTGGCGGAGGTCTTCCAGCCGTTCTTCTTCCAGCCGTGGATCCACTTCGAGATGCCGTCCATCACGTACTTGGAGTCGGTGTGCACGCGCACGCGCACCGTCCGCTTCAGCGCGCGCAGGCCCTCGAGCACGGCGGTGAGCTCCATGCGATTGTTGGTGGTCTCGGGTTCGCCACCGCACAGCTCCCGGGTCGTCTCGCCCCACCTGAGCAGCACGCCCCAGCCACCCGGGCCGGGGTTGCCGCGGCACGCTCCGTCGGTGAAGAGCTCCACCAGTTGCTCGTCGCTCATCATGCTTGGGCGTCATGCCCCAACTCGCCCCAAACGTCACCAGAGCAGACGCGCAGCTGATGCGGGGAGAGGCGTCACTCGTGGGACGGCGGCGACTCGCCGGTGCCCTCTTCGTCGTCGGCAGCCACGTGCGCCAGCTGCCAGATGGCCTGGGCCAGCCGCTCCACGTTGATGGGCTTCAAGAACACCAGCGTGTTGCCCAGGTGCGCGGCCTGCGCGCGAATTTGCGGATCGGCGTTGCCGGTGACGATGAACACCGGCGCCTCGATGCCGCGCTTCCTCGCCAGCTGCACCGCCTCGAGCCCCGAGCGCCCCGGCATGCCCAGGTCGGTCACGATGGCGTCCGGCCAGCGCACCCGCCCCTTCGCCATGCTGAAGTAGTCGACCAGCTCGGCCCCGTCTTCGAAGGACACCACCTCGAACCCCTCCAGCTCCAGCGCCTTCTCCAGCACCTCGCGCTGCTCGTCGTCGTCTTCGGCAATGGCGACGCGCAGGGGGCGTCGCTTGGGGGGCGTCGAGCGGCCATTGCGATTCACGAGGGCTTCGGGCTGCAACGCGTATGCCCCATGGGCTGAATACGCAGACTTTGCGCAATTCGAGGCGGCGACGTTCGACGGTGGAAAATTCTCCCGGGTCGGCACCGCGTCGCTGATCCACCGCAGTCCTGCCTTGCTCACGCCCCCGCTGTGGCGATACACGCTTCAGGAGACTCACGTCACTGATCCGCGGTGGGGGGATTGGCCGTGCCCGAAGTCGACTTGCCCACAGCTCCCGGCTCTGGAGACCGCGCCACCGTGGCGAGGGTCCGTCGTGCGCGCGCCGCGACCGGTCGCGCCGCCTCCCAGGGCGCGCGTACGTGGGTCCGGCCGGAGGCACCCCGGGCATGAGCTTCTCGCACCTGTCGCGCGAAGAGCTGGGTGAGCAGCTGCGCCAGACGCAGGAGAACGAGCACCGCCAGGAGCACGTGCTGCACGAGCTCCAGATTCACCAGGTCGAGCTCGAGCTGCAGAACCGAGAGCTGCGCGACGCCCAGAATGCGCTGGAGGCCTCGCGCAACCGCTACGCCGCGCTCTACGACTTCGCGCCCTTCGCCTACATCACCTTCGACGCCCACGGCTGCATTCAGGAGCTGAACCTCACCGCCGCGAGCCTCTTGGGGAAGGACCGGCGGCAGCTGGTGGGGCTGCCCTTCCTGTCCTTGGTGCAGATGCCCGACTCCACCCAGTTCTGGAGTCACCTGCGCCGCGCCGCCCAGGCCAAGTCGCGCGTCATCAGCGAGCTGTCGTTCTCCACCCAGAACGCGGGCGTGATGCACGTGGTGGCGACCAGCGAGCCGGTGTTCGACGAGGCGGGGCAGCCCGCCGGCCTGCGCACGGCCTTCAGCGACGTCACCGATCGCCGCAAGGCCGAGGCGGAGCGCTCCTTGGCGTGGGAGTCGGAGCAGGCCTCCCGCGAGCAACTGGAGCGGTTGAACCACGCCATGCTGGTGGTGTCGAAGGGCCTGGCCGACCTGATGAGCACCGGGAAGCTCCAGCCCTTCCTCCAGGTGATCGTCGACCAGGCGCGCGAGGTCATCAGCGCCGAGTACGCGGCCTTCGGAGCGCGGGGAGAGGGCGCGAACCGCCCGCACACCGTCTGGGCCTTCTCCGGGCTCGACGAGGCGAACACCGCCCGGCTGGGCGCGTCTCCGCTGGCGATGAGCGTGTTGGCCTCGCTCACCACCGGGGCCGAGCCCTTGCGGCTCGACGACGTGCGCCGGCACCCCCAGTTCCAGGGCTTCCCCACCCTCTCCCCGCCGATGACCAGCTTCGTGGGCGTGCCGGTGCGCTACGGCGGCGAGGTGGTCGGCCACCTCTACGTCACCAACAAGCGCGGCGGGGCCACCTTCGACGAGCGGGACGAGCGCAGCGCCCAGATGCTCGCCGAGCGGGTCGGCGTGGCCATGGAGATCAAGCGGCTCTCCGACGCGGCCAAGAGCGCCATCGCTTCCCGCGACGCGCTGTTGGCCATCGTCTCGCACGACCTGAGGAACATGCTCTCGGTGGTGTCGCTGCGCTCGGCGCTGTTGCTGCGCAACAAGCCGGAGAACGAGCGGCGCCAGGCGTGGGGCAGCGCGGAGATCATCCGCGCCTCGGTGGAGAAGATGGGGCGCCTGATTCAGGACCTCCTGCAGGCCTCGACCATCGAGTCCGGGCACTTCACCATCGACGTCCAGCCCGAGGACCCCGCGACCCTGTGCCACGAGGCGGTGGACCTCATCGGCCCGCAGGTCGGCGAGAAGCAGCTCGCCCTCACGCAGGTGGTGCCGCCCGACCTGCCGCTGGTGCAGTGCGATCGCGACCGCGTGCTGCAGGTGCTGGCGAACCTCTTCGGCAACGCGCTCAAGTTCACGCCCCCCGGCGGGCACTTGCGCCTCGAGGCGAGGCCGATCGAGGACACGGTCTGCTTCACGCTCGCCGACTCGGGCTGCGGCGTTCCCCAAGACGAGCTGCCGAACCTCTTCGAGCGGTTCTGGAAGGGGCGCGCCGCCGGCCAGCAGGGCACGGGCCTGGGGCTGTTCATCGCCAAGGGCATCGTGGAGGCCCACGGCGGGAAGCTCTGGGTGGAGAGCGAGCTCGGGAAGGGCACCACCTTCCACTTCACCCTGCCGGTGAGCACCGACGTGCTGGCCACGATGACCCCGCCGCCCCAGCGCCTCGACGGCTCGCGGCTGAAGGGCTTGCGCGTCCTGGTGGTGGACGACGAGGTGAACGCCGCCACCGCGCTCGCGGACCTCTTCGTCGACGAGGGCATCATTCCCTCGGTGGCCACCAGCGGCGAGGAGGGGCTCGAGCTCGCCCAGGCGCAGCCGCCCGACGCGGTGGTGCTCGACGTGGAAATGCCGGGCATGGGCGGCCTGTCGATGCTGCAGGAGCTCCGGCGCCGCTACCCCACGCTGCCCGCGGTCATCATGTCCGGCTACTCGGAGGAGCACGCCGGCATCAAGGACGCGCTGGTGTGGAGCTCGGTGGCCTACGTCTCCAAGCCGGTGGACCTCGACGAGGTGCTCACCTCGCTGGGGCAGTTCTTCCCCGCGCGCGCGTGAGCCTGGTCAGCCCGGCGGCGAGCGGGGCGCCGGGGGCCGCGCGGCGAACTGCTTCGCGCCCTCGGCCATGGCCAGAAGCCGCGCCTCGACCCTGGCGTTCAAGCCCCCGGGCGGGAAGGCGCCGTCGGCGCCGCGAGCCCCCGGCGGGGTGCCGGTGAGCAGCTCGAGCGCGTCGTCGGCGTGCTCCACGCAGAAGACGTGAAACCGGCCCTGCTCCACCGCCTCCACCACCTCGCGCTTGAGCATCAGGTTCTTGGCGTTGCTCTTGGGGATGAGCACGCCCTGCTCGCCGCTGAGGCCGCGCGCCTGGCAGAGGTCGAAGAAGCCCTCGATCTTCTCGTTCACCCCGCCCACGCTCTGCACCTCGCCCAGCTGGTTGATGGAGCCGGTGACGGCGAGGGGCTGCTTCACCGGCAGGTCGGCGAGCGCGGAGACCAGCGCGCACAGCTCGGCCAGCGAGGCGCTGTCGCCCTCCACCCCGCCGTAGGACTGCTCGAAGACCAGCGAGGCCTCGAGGGAGAGCGGCACCCCCGGCGCGTAGCGGGCGCCGAGGAAGCCACCGAGGATCAGCACGCCCTTGGAGTGGATGGGGCCGCCCAGCTTCACCTCGCGCTCGATGTCCAGCACCGCGCCGTGGCCGAGCCGCACCCGGGCGGTGATGCGGGTGGGGTGCCCGAAGGTGTGCTCGCCGAGCTGCATCACCGACAGGCCGTTGACCTGGCCCACCACCGCGCCCTCGGTGGCGATGAGCAGGTCCTTTCGGGCCAGCGCCTCCTGAATGCGCTCCGAGACGCGGCTGGCGCGGGCCCTGCCTGCGTCGAGGGCGGCCTGCACGTGCTCGGCGCGCACCAGCGCGGCGCCGGCCTGCTGGGCCCAGTAGTCGGCGCCGTGGAGCAGGTCGACCACGCTGCGCATGTGCACCGAGAGCTTGGCCTGGTCGCTGGCGTTGCGCGCCGCGGCGTCGATGACCCGCGCCACCCCGCCGCGATCGAAGGGCTTGAGGCCCTCCTTCTTCACCACGCTCGCCAGAAGGTTGGCGAAGAGCCCCTGCGACTCGGGGGTGCGCGCCAGGTCCTCCTCGAAGTCGACCAGCACCTTGAACAGCTCGGGGACGTCGGGGTCGAGCGCGGAGAGGAGGTAGTAGAGCCTTCGCTCCCCGACGAGCACGACCTTGGTGCGCCCGAGCGGAATCGGCACCGGCTCCAGCGACACGGTGGAGAGGAGGCCGGTGAGCTGCCCCAGCGACTCGATGGTGATGGCGCCGGTCTTCAAGGTGCGCTTGAGCGCCTCCCAGGCGAAGGGGTTCTGCAGCACCTTGAGCGCGTCGAGGACCAGCGTCCCTCCGAGGGCCCGGTGCAGGGCGCCGGGCTTGATGAGGGTGAAGTTGGTGAGGAGCGCGCCGAACTGCTGCTCGTGCTCGATGCGGCCCACCAGCGCCGGCATGGTGGGGTTGTCCTCCCAGACCAGGGGCGCGCCGCGGCGCCCGCCGTTGTCCACCACCAGGTTCGCCAGGTAGCGGCGGAAGCTCGGGCCCTGGCCGGCGCCGTCGTGGCGGAGCGCGTTCTTGAGGGTGCTCTCGAAGCTCTCGTCGTCGCCCTGGAGGAACTGGTCGGCGGTGTCGATGACGTCGGCCTCCACCTCGTCGAGGTGGGCGAGCACGATCTTCAGCTCGGCGTACGTCTTGCGCACGCCGTCGAGCACCCGCCGCGCGACGCTCTTGGCGATCTCGGCGTCGAGGGCCTTCACCGCGTCGAGGTGCTCGTGGGCCCACTCGTGGAAGGTGCGCAGCATCTCCTTGAGCTCCCGGCCCACCGCCTCCAGCTCGGTCTCCAGCTTCTGGCGGCGCTCCCTGGGGAGGGCCTCGAACTTCTCCGGCTCGCTGGGCTCCCCGTCGATGATGGGCGCGATGGCCACGCCGGTGTCCGTCTTCACCACCGCCACCTCGCGGCTCTTGGCGCGCTCCTGCACCTCCGAGAGCGCCCGCTCCTCGCGGCCCTTCAGGCGCTCCACCAGCTGGCGCAGCCGGGTGCGGTACTCCTCGCTGGTGAAGGCCGCGCGCAGGGAGACGCGCAGCTCCGCCACCACCGCCGCCATGTCCCGGGCGAAGCGGCTGCCCAGGCCGGGCGGGAGCTCCAGGGCCTTGGGGCGCTGGGGGTTGGCGAAGTCGTGCACGTACACCCAGTCCGAAGGCGTGGGGGCGCGCGCCGCCTCGGGCTCGAGCACCTGGGCGAGGACGGACTGCTTGCCCACGCCGGTGGGGCCGATGGCGAAGAGGTTGTAGCCGTGGCGCTGGAGGCCGATGCCGAAGCGCAGGGCCTCCACCGCCCGCGCCTGGCCCACCACGCCGTCGGTGCCGGCGGCGGTGGCCGTGGTCTCGAAGGGCACGTCACTGGGCGCGCACGCCTTGTGGAGCTCGGCGGCGGTCAGCTTCTGGGCGGCGCACACGCGGCGCAGGGAGCACGGCCCATGCCGCCTGTCGGGGAGGCGGCCGGGCGATGGCGGGGGGAATCGGGCGAAGAGGGTGCGCGTCCTGCCAGAAGGCGCGAAGGCGCTGCGCCGTCGGCTCTGGGCCGCGCGCTTGCTTCGAAGAGACCTTCGGAAGGTGACCCATGGCTTCGAAGCTTCGTCCCGACGCGCTGAAGGCGAGCCTCGCCCGCCTCGACGGCTGGAGCGTGAAGAAGGGCGCGCTGCACAAGGAGTACGCCTTCGCGAGCTTCGTCGACGCCTTCGGCTTCATGGCCAGCGTGGCGCTGTGCGCCGAGGCGGCGAACCACCACCCCGACTGGTCGAATGCCTACGGAGCGGTGCGGGTCGACCTGTCCACCCACGACGCCGGCGGCATCACCGAGAAGGACGTGGCGCTGGCCACGCAGATGGAGCGGCTGGCGGCGCGCTTCGCCAAGAAGCCCACGAGGCCGCGCGCGGCCGGGCGCTGACCTGCTCCTCCTCCAGGAGCGCCAGCCGGGTACGCACCAGGAGCGCGGCGAGCACGAGGACGAGCGCGATGGCCGCCGCCGCGAAGGCCCGCCGGAGCCGGTGCGCCGCCGGCGCGAGCAGATCGCGCGAGAAGGCGAGCCCGGTGACGAAGCCGGTGGCGAAGCCCCCCGCGTGGCCCCACAGGTCGATGCTGGGCTGGGTGAGGCCGAACAAGAGGTTGTAGCCGACGAAGGCCACCAGGCTGTTGCGCTGCGCGGTGAGGAAGTCCCGCGGGAGGACGCCGTGGTGGGTGAGCACGAAGGCGAGCAGGGCGCCGTAGACGCCGAAGATGGCGCCCGACGCGCCGACCGAGACCGCGAAGGGGCGCAGGGCCACCGACAGGAGGCTCGCGCCCACGCCGCTGAAGACGTAGAGCGCGAGGTAGGCGGCGTTGCCGAAGATGCGCTCGGCGAAGAGCCCCGCGTTCCACAGCGCCCACAGGTTGAACGCCAGGTGCAAGAGCCCCGCGTGGAGCAGGGTCGCGGTGAAGAGCCGCCACCACTCGCCCTCCAGCAGCGCCGGGCCGTAGTCGCCGCCGGCATCGAGGAGCGCGTGCGCCGAGGGCGTGAGCACGTCCACCCCGCGCACCAGCGACACCACGAAGGTCAGGACCAGGAGCGCGACGATGGTCGGGGTGACGAAGGCCTTGGGCGTGATCCGCTCGAGCAGCTCGCCCACGGTCAGCGGCCGCCGCCCGTCGAAGGACTCGAAGAGGCGCGCCGGCATCGGGCCTCAGCGCTTGGTTCCCGGCGCCGACTTCACCTCGCGCAAGAGGACCGTGCGCAGCTTCGCCGGCAGGGTGCGCCGGGGATCGCTGACGTACACCTCCACGTGCGCGTAGGCCGGCAGGAGGACCTCCTTCTGGAGCAGCGCGTGGATGACGGCGAAGGTGCGTGGCTCGTCGGCGTAGGGACCGACGTGGAGCGCGCGGCCGAAGCGCTGGGCCGGCACGTGCTCGAGGAAGACCTTCACCGCGTCGAGGCTGTTCTCCAGCTTGCCGCCCTTCTTGCCCACGGCGGCGCGCACCGTGCCGGCCACCTCGGCCTCGGTGACGTCGTCGGGCATGGCGATGCGCAGGCGCCAGCGCCACTTGTCGCGCGGCGCCTGGAGGAACTCGCCGTCGTCGACCGCCGCCCACCACCGGCACTCCAGCGCGCCGATCTTGAAGGGCGTGCCGCCGCCGTTCTTTCGCGCGAACTTGAGCGAGTAGGCGATGCCGGAGAGCGCCGCCAGGCCGCTGACGTACGCCGGCTCGTCGGGCGGCCCGGCGCCCTCGATGGCGAGCACGGTGCGGGTCGGCGCGGTGACCACGTCGGGAGTCACGCTCGCGTCGAGCAGCTCCGAGGGCATCGGCAGCGTCGGCGCGCGGCGAATGACCGGAGCCTTGCGCGCCGCGAGCATCTTTTGCGCGGCTGAGAGGCGTTGGGGCGAAGCGGCTGGGCGGGTCGTCTGCACGTCGCGGCAATCGAGCAACGTCTGTGCCGCATGATGAGCCGGGCTCGGCTCAACGTTCAGAATCCCTTCAGTGTTTTGGCGCGCGCGGCGCGTACGGCCCACGGGGGCGGGGAGCGCGACCCGCGGTGACCGCCATCAGGCGCGCGGCCGCACCGGAATGAGCAGGACGGGCGTGGCGACCAGCAAAAGACCGAGGAACGCGCCGACGACGCCGCCCAGGCCGACGCAGCCGCAGCCCATCGAGCCCGCGGCGAGCGCCAAGGACGAGCTGGCCACGAAGGTCTCCAACCGAGCGGACGAGCGCCGGGCCTGCGCCGCGAGCACCAGCCCGGCCACGATGCCGCCGGCGAAGCAGGCCGGCAGGCACATCGAGTAGCAGTGGCCCCCGGCGCAGACGTGCCCGAAGGAGCGCGCGCCGAGCGAGCAGGCGAGCGGAACGAGGCCCGCGGCGAGCCCGGGGAAGACCGCGCGCCCGGCGTGCTGGCCGCGGAAGAGCGCCGCCACCGCCAGCGTGCCCAGCACCGCGCCGAAGGTGACGACGGTGCGCGGAGTGCCGCCGAGCACGAGCGCCACGCCGGCCAGCGCCAGCGCGGGGAACAGGCCCCACAGCGCGCGCTCCAGGCGCGACAGCTCGTAACGGAGGCGCAGGCGCCGGCGAAGGCCGTCGAGCTCAGACGGGTCCATGGAGTCTCTCCCACCACAGGCGCAGGCGCGTGAGCGCCCGCTCCTTTCGTTTCCGGAACGTCGGGCCTCGCGCAGCCGGCCCCTCCTCGAGGAACAGGGTCAGGGTCTCGCGATCGAGCGCCGAGAGGTTGCCCACCGCCACCTGGGCGGCGGCGACCAGCTCGGTCTCCTCCACCTCGTCGAGGGGCGAGCGGCGGAGGTCGGCGGGCGAGGCGGCCGCGTCGAGGGCCTCTTCCTTGCGGCGCGAGTGCCTGGTGCGCAGCGCCCGGCACTGCCACCCGGCGATGCCCAGAATCCACGGCAGGGCCGGCCGCTCGGGCTCGTACTCGTCGATGCGGGTGAAGACGAGGGTGAGCGTGGCCTGCGCGGCGTCCTCCGCGTCCGCGGCCGTGCTGGTCAGGCGCCGGCAGACCTCGAGCACCTGGGGCCACGCCGCCTCGAAGACCCGGGTGAAGGCCGCGCGGTCGCCGTCCGCCAGGCGGGCCAGGTCCTCGTCCAGGGCGGAGCGCGGGGCAGACACGAGGCGCAATCTGCCACCAGCCGTGGGGCAAGGGACAGCCGCGTTCATGCTGCCAAGACGGGCGAGGAGGAGCTCCATGCGAACCTCCCTCTAAACGCGGCTCGGCCCAGCGTGACCTGGGCCCTGATTTTCGGCCCAAAACGTCAATCCCTTTGCCCATTTCTCGCGAAGCCCGAGGCCGCGCCCGGCCGATGACTCGAAGCCATGCGCCACCTGCTCCGCTCCAGCGCCGTTATGGTCACCCTGCTCGCCGCGGGCTGCGGGCCCGACCTTTTGGAAGGCGACTCGGCGGGCGCCTCTGGCCTGGGTGATTCGCTCTCCACCACCCAGCAGGCGGTGACGGCCGCGGTGTGCCCCGGGCCCTCCACGGTGCCGGGCATCGACGTCTCGGTGTGGCAGGGGGCGATCAACTGGGGCGCGGTGGGAAGCTCGGGGCAGAAGTTCGCCATCGCGCGGGTGTCGTACGGCATCTCCACGCAGGACCGGTACTTCGCGGCCAACTGGCCGGCGATGAAGGCGGCGGGGCTCCTGCGCGGCGCCTACCAGTTCTTCCTGCCGGACCAGGACGCGGTGGCCCAGGCCAACGTGGTCATCGCCGCGGTGGGCCGGCTCGGCCCCGGCGACCTGCCGGTGATGCTGGACATGGAGGACGCCCGCGGCCAGTCGCCCGCCACCATCACCGCCAAGCTTCACCAGTGGGTCGACGCCATCACCGCCGGCACCGGCCGCGCGCCCATCATCTACACCGGCGCCTACTTCTGGGACGCCAGCGTCAAGACGACGGACTTCAGCCACCTGCCCCTGAACGTGGCCTGGTACGGCACCAACTGCCCCGGGGAGCCCAACGCCTGGGCCGGCCACCACTGGGTCTTCCACCAGTACAGCTCGTCGGGCTCGGTGGCGGGCATCTCCGGCCGGGTGGACATGAACGTCTTCAACGGCACGCTCGACGACCTGAGGAACCTGGCGCACGTGAACCAGGCGCCGCGGGGCTGGCTCGACGCGGCGGGCTGCGCCTCCATCGCCGGTTGGGCGCAGGACGAGGACACGCCGGGCGCGGCCACCACGGTGAAGCTCTCGTTCGACGGCGCCTGGAGCGCGCGCCCGGCGCTCTCGCTCACCGCCGACGATCGCCGCGCCGACCTCTGCACCGCCATCAACAGCTGCAACCACGGCTACGCCACGCCGGTGCCGCTTTCGCTCCAGGACGGCCACGCGCACAGCGTGCACGCCTACGCGGTGGACACCGGCGACGGCTCGCACGTGGAGCTCTCCGGGTCGCCGAAGAGCTTCACCTGCACCGCGGCGCTGCCTCGGGGCGTGAAGCGCCACGTGCAGAACCCGACGTCGTACGCGGCGTGGAAGTTCGACCCGCTCTGGAACCAGGTGACGGTGAGCGACGCGGTGCTCTCGGGCTACCCCACCAGCGACCCGTGGCTGCTCGCGCCGCGCGTCATCAAGGCGAGCGGCCCGGCCGTCTACGTCGTCGACGGCACCACGCGGCGTCACGTGCCGATCCCGGCGGCGATGCAGGCCTGGCGCTTCTCCAGCGTCGCGACCGTCACCGACGCGGAGCTCGCGCGCTACGCCGAGGGCCCGGAGCTCCCCGCGACGCCCACGCTGGTGAAGGGCTCCGGCGCGGCGGTCTACCTCCTCGACGCGGCTCCGCTGCCGCCGCCGGCCCCGACGCCGAGCGCCGACGCGGGCGCGACGGACCCGACGGCGGTGACGGAGCCGACGGGCGCTCCGGCGCCCTCGGGCGACGGGACGGTGGTGGATTCCTCCACCGCTCCGAAGACTGCCGCGGTGGGAGGCTGCTCAGCGGCGCCCGGTTCGCTCGACTCGGGGAGCCTGGCGCTGCTCGTGGTCGCGCTGGAGTGGCTCCTGGCGTCGCGGCGCCGCGCCGCCTGAGCGCCGGCAGAGCCAAGATGTCCCCCTCACTTCGACGGGTGAGGCAGCGCTCCGCTCCGAGCGCGGTGCAGCAGGTTCTTTCCGTAGCCTCTCACCCGTTCGGCTCGCGAGAGCCCGCGCGGAAGACGCGAAGCGCTCCCCGCCCAAGCCCTGACGCGCTCGATGAAGGTCTTCGGCCCGCCTTCCTACTGGTCCTGTGTTTCAGCGGCGCTCACCTCGCAAACGACTGCGCGCCTACGGACACTCGACCACCGCGTCGACCTGCGCTCCCGTCGCCGCCGCGTCGCAGGCCGCGCCGTGCAGCTCGAGCTGGGTGCGCGCCTCGCCGACCCACTCCCAGCCGGTGGCGTCGTTCGGCACCAGCATCGCGCCCACCGTCACCACCACCGAGTCGTTCGGACCGGGGCCGTTGCCCGCGAGGTAGGTGCACTTGGCGAGCTGCGCGGTGATGCGGGTGAGCGCGGTGGTGAGCTGTTGGGCGTTGTCCGCCGCGTAGAACGGGTGCCCGCTGCCCTGGCGCGGCACGCCGCCGGCGATGGCCATCTGATCCAACGTGCCGATGAAGGGGTTCTGATCAGACGCGAGGCCGACGACGTAGGTCGGCAACCGCTGGCCCTGGAAGAGGCCCTTGAGCGTGGTGATGGTGCGCGTGTCGTCGAGGCACTCCGACGGGCTCGGGCAGACCGGGAAGATGATGCCGCTGGTGTTGGGCGTGCACTGGCAGACGGTGGGATCGAGGTTGCCGTTGCAGTTGGGCGCCCCGTCGGTGGTGAGCACCAGCGCCCTCGCGCCCGCGGCGGTCTGCGTGGTGGCGAGGGCGCGCGCGGCGACGTGCAGCGCCTCCGCCGTGGGCGTGCCTCCCTTCGGCGGCGTGGTGAACAGCTTGAGGATGGCCGACGCGTTCCCGACCTTAGGCATCAGGTCCACCGAGCTCGGCACGCCGCAGGAGGCGCTGGTGGTGCTCGGGAAGCGCACCGCGCCCATGGCGAGCTGCTGGTCGTGCGGCGGCAGCACCTGGGCGAGGCTCGCGGCGAGCACGTTCCAGCGGGTGGTGCCGGCGTCGGCGTTGCCGGCGAGGTCGTCGTTCATCGAGCCGGAGCGATCGATGACGAACATCACGGTCGGCACGGCCGGCGTCAGCGGCACGTCGCGCGGCCGGCAGGGCGGCCCGGCGTCGGGCGGCCCCGCGTCCCGCCCGGCGTCGACGCCCGCGTCGAAGGGCAAGGGCGCGTAGTGCACCAACCGGGTTCGTCCGCACGCGCCCAGCGCCACCACCGCGGCGACGACGCACAGCGTGGACCCTCGCGGCAGCACCCGGCCACTGTAGGCCCCGGTCCCGCCGCTACTCCAGCGTGCGGGTGCGGATGATGTGCGCGTACCGCTCGCCGCTCTTTCGCAGGGTCCTCACCTGGGTGGCGTAGTCCACGGCGTAGAGCCCGAAGCGCGGCGCGTAGCCGTCGGCCCACTCGAAGTTGTCGAGCAGCGACCAGTGCAGGTAGCCGCGCACGTCGACGCCGTCGGCCAGCGCGTCGAGGACCTGGGCGAGGTGCGCGTCGAGGAAGCGGGCGCGGCGCGAGTCCTCGGCGTCGGCGATGCCGTTCTCGGTGATGTAGATGGGCAGCCGCCGGGGCGCGAGCGAGCGCAGCACCAGACCCAGACCCTCGGGGAAGAGCTCCCAGCCCAAGTCGTTCGTCTCCACCCCGGGCGGCACGCTCCGGTCCATGAAGAGGTCCTTCGGCCGGCCGGGCGCGAAGCGCACCAGGTCGCGCGTGTAGTAGTTCACGCCCAGCCAGTCCTGCGGGAGGTCGAGGAAGAGGCGGTTGAACCCCCTGTCCAGGAGGGCCGCGGCCAGGCGATCGCCAAGGCCCCGGGTCGCCGGCACCGCGGGGCGGAGGGCGTGGGCGATGCCGACCTTCGCGTTCGGGACGAGCTCGTGGAGCGCGGCGTAGGCCAGGCGATGCGCGCGCTTGAGGTTCTTCACCGCGCGGGGCACCAGGTGCGGCGCCTGAAGGCCCGGGGGCCAGAGGCCCAGGACGTAGCCTTGCGCGAGGAGCACGTTGGGCTCGTTGAGCGTCACCCACAGCTCCACCGAGTCGCCGAGCGCCCGGGCCACGGCGCGGGTGTAGGCCTCGAAGCGCGCGGGGAGCTCCTTGGCCAGCGCCCCGCCCTTCGCCGCGAGCCAGCGCGGGAAGGAGAAGTGGTGCAGGGTCACCATCGAGGCGATGCCCGCGTCCGCGAGCGCGCGCACCTCCTCGCGGTAGCGCTCCAGGACGGCCTGGTCGAAGCGGCCGGGCTCCGGTTCGACGCGCGCCCACTCCACCGAGAAGCGATGGAGCGTCACGCCGAGTCGCGCCTGCAGGGCCACGTCTTCCCGGAAGCGGTTCCAGTGGTCGCAGGCCACGTCGGGGCGATCGCCGTGCGCCACCTTGCCGGGCTGCCGCGCGAAGTCGTGCCAGTCGGTGGCGACGTCGCCGCCCTCGACTTGCGTGGCCGAGGTCGCGGTGCCGAAGGCGAAGCTCTGGGGGAAGGTCCGCATGAGGGGTGAGTACCACGCCCAGCGGACGCCACGGCGCGGCGACACGACCGTCCGACGACGGCTCGTGCACCGAGTCGATCAGACGCGCGACCCACCGCCGGTGGAAGGTGGCGACGTCGCCCCGATTGACGTGACGATGACGGCGTCTCATTGAACCTTGGAAATGGATAAGCGCGGGACCATCATCGGACGTCGAGCGTGCGCGAGACGCTCAGGAGCGGTGAATCCACGATCGGAGCCGGCATGACGCGCGGTCTTCTCCTCGGTGCACTCCTCATGCTGTACGCAGCCTGCCCATCGACGGGGACGAGCGGAACCGGTGGCGGCAGCGGCGGCGAGGTCGCGACCGGCGGAGGGAGCGGGGGCGGCGGCACGGGAGGATCCTCGGGTGGTGGCGCCGGCGGCGAGACCGGCAAGGCGTGCGCCAAGAACTCCGAGTGCGCGAGTGGCATCTGCCTGCCGGTCGGCACCGGCGTGGCGGTGTGCACCACGCCCTGCTCGAGCACCACGGCCTGTGTCGCGGGCTGGACCTGCGCCCCGCTCCTCGGCCAGCCCAGCTCGGTGTGCCAGTGCACGGCCGCCGCGGAGAGCTGCAACGGCAAGGACGACGACTGCGACGGCAGCGTCGACAATGAGCCCGTCTCGACGGCCTGGTGCGTCTCGACGAAGGGCGCCGGCCAGCGGTGCTCCGAGGGGAGCTGCGTCTGCGAGCTCACCTGCGGCACGCAGTGCGTGAACCCCAGGACCGACTCGGCCAACTGCGGCTCGTGTGGCACTCACTGCGCCGTGGGCGGGAGCTGCGCCCTGGGAGCCTGCGTCTGCCCGGCCTCCGCCTCGACGGACTGCTCGGGCACCTGCCGCGACCTCCAGACCGCGATGAGCGACTGCGGGGCGTGCGGCACCACCTGCGCGACGGGCGGCGCGTGCTCCGGCGGCCGCTGCACCTGCCCCGCCGGCAAGGCGCCCTGCGGCGGCGCGTGTACCGACGTCACCACGACTCAGAACTGCGGCGCCTGCGGCGTGACCTGCGCCACGGGCGGCGTGTGTACCAACGGAGCGTGCGGCTGCCCGTCGGGGACGGCGCTCTGCAACGGCGTGTGTACCGACGTCACCACGACCCAGAACTGCGGCGCCTGCGGCGTGGGGTGCGCGACGGGCGGCACCTGTACCGGGGGCACCTGCACCTGCCCAACGCTGACGGCGCCCTGCAGCGGCGCCTGCACCAGCATCACCACGACCCAGAACTGCGGCGCGTGCGGCGTGACGTGCCCGTCCGGAGCCTCCTGCAGCGGGGGCGCGTGCGCGTGCCCACCCGGAACGTCGGCGTGCAACGGAGCGTGCGTCGCCTACACGACGACGTCGAACTGTGGAGCGTGTGGCGTGGCGTGCGCTCGCGGAGCCACCTGCACGGCGAGCACCTGCGTCTGCCCGGCCGGCCAGACCGACTGTGGTGGCACCTGCGTGTCGCTGGCCACCAGCGCACACTGCGGAACCTGCAGTCGCTCGTGCGGCGCGCAGCTCTGCGCGACCGGCGCCGTCTGCGCCTCGACGTGCTCGACCACCGGGTGGAGGCTCGTCCCCGACGCCTCCTACCCGACGGGCGGCTACCCCATCTTCGTCGCCCTCGGAGATCTCAACGCGGACGGAGTGCGCGACCTCGCCGTGGCCGACTACCTCGGCAACCGGGTGAGCGTGCATCTCGGCGCCGGCAACGGGACCTTCAAGCCGAAGGTCGACTACCTGGCCGGCCTGGGCCCCCGGGCGATCGCGGTGGTGGATCTCAATGGTGACTCGACGCTCGACCTCGCGGTGGCGAACTCCAACTCCTCGACGGTGAGCGTGTTGGTGGGCAACGGCGACGGCACGTTCCAGGCCGCGGTGGGCTACCCGACGGGGCTCGCTCCGTATTCGATCGTCACCGGTGACTTCGACGGCGACGCGAAGCCGGACCTCGCGACCGCGAACTTCACCGGGAGCTCCGCGAGCGTCCTCCTCGGAAACGGCAACGGGACGCTGCAGGCCAAGGCCGACTTCACCGTCGGCGCGGGCCCGCGCGCCGTCGCGACCGGCGACCTCAACGGCGACGGGAAGCTCGACCTCGCGGTCGCGAACTTCAACGGCAACAGCGTGAGCGTGCTCGTCGGGAACGGCAACGGAACGTTCCAGGCCAAGGTCGACTCTCCCGCGCCCGCCGGTACGACCTTCGTCGCCATCGGCGACCTCAACGCCGACGGCAAGCTCGACCTGGTGGCGACCGGCCAGACCGGTAGCGTGGTGAGCGTGCTCGCGGGCAACGGGAACGCGACGTTCCAGCCGAAGGTCGACTACGCCACCAGCGCGAGCCCCTCGGCGGTGGCCATCGGAGATCTCGACGGGGACGGCAAGGCCGACCTCTCGGTGACGAGCACGGGCGCCGTCGCGTTGAGCGTGCTCCTCGGAAACGGCAACGGGACGTTCCAGGCGATGCTCGCCGTCGACGCGAGCGCGACCCAGGGACCGCCGGCCCTCGGGGACCTGAACGGAGACGGGAGAGCGGACGTTGCGATCGCGGACCACGGCACCAACCGGGTGCTGGTCCTCCTCGCCTCCGGCAAGGGTGTCTTCGCGCCGAAGGTCGCCTTTCCCACGGGCGCCAATCCCGTGGGCGTCGCCGCCCAAGACCTCGACGGCGACGGGAAGACCGATCTCGCCGTCGCCAACTTCAATGCCTCCACCGTGAGCGTTCTCATCGGTACCGGCGCCGGCGCGTTCCAAGCCAAGGTGGACTACCCGACCGGCGCCGGCCCGTACGGGGTCGCAATCGGCGACCTGAACGGCGACGGAGCGCCAGACCTCGCGGTGGCGAACGCGAACGCAAGCACGGTGAGCGTGCTGCTCGGCACCGGGACCGGGACCTTCCAGAGCAAGATCGATTCCGCGACGGGCGCCAACCCGATGCCGGTGGTCCTCGGAGACTTCAACGCGGACGGGAAGCTCGACCTCGCGGTCGCGGACACCACTGGGGCCGCGGTCTCCGTGCTCCTCGGAAACGGGAACGGGACGATGCGGGCCAAGGTCGACTATGGGACGGGGACCGGGGGCAACCCCTTCGCCCTCGCCGTCGCGGACCTGAACGCCGATGGAAAGGCGGATCTCGCGGTGGGGAGGGGCTCGGCGGTGACCGTGCTGCTTGGCAGCGGGACCGGAGCGCTGCAGGCTCCCACCGACGTCGCCACGGGCGTGGCCGCGAAGTCCATCGCGGCCGACGACTTCGACGGCGACGGCAAGATCGATCTCGTGGCCGGGAATCAGCTCACCAACACCGCCACGGTCCTGCTCGGGAATGGAGACGGAACCTTCCAGCCCAAGGTCGAGCTCACGGTGGGCACGACGCCGACCGCCGTGGTGACCGGAGATTTCAACGGCGACGGGAAGCGGGACGTGGCGGTGGTGAACGGGTACATCAGAACCGTGAGCGTGCTCCTCGGGAACGGAGACGGGACGTTCAAGCCGAGGGTCAACGAGGTGGGCGCGAGCAGCTCAGGCGCGGCCACCGGGGACTTCAACGGCGATGGGCGACCCGACCTCGCGGTGACGAGCGGCAACTCGGTGAACGTGCTCCTCGGCGAGTGCCTGCCCTGATCCCGGCGCCGCTGGCCTCGGCGGCTCCAGCCTCGAGGAACCTCGCTACACTGGCGCGAACATGGCCGACGACCCTGGAATCCCCCGCTTCGCCGGCTTCGCGGAGCGTGACGTCGTCCTCGACGGGGTGCGGCTGCACTACGCCGAGGGCCCGGCGCACGGAACCCCGCTGCTCCTGATTCCCGGGCAGAGCATGCCCTGGCACTGCTACCGGCGCGTGCTGCCCACGCTGGCGCGGCGGTACCACGTGTTCGCCGTCGACGTGCGCGGCCACGGGCAGAGCGAGCACACCCCGGGCCGCTACAGCTTCAGCCGCTGCGGGCAGGACGCGGTGCTCTTCCTCCGCGAGGTGGTGCGCGCCCCGGCGCTGGTGGCGGGCAACTCGTCGGGCGGCATCATCGCGCTCTGGGCGGCGGCCCACGCGCCCGAGCTCGTGCGCGGCGTGGTGGCCGAAGACCCGCCGCTGTTCACCACCGAGTGGCCGCGGTCGAAGCAGACCTGGGTGCACGGCTTCTTCGAGCACACCACGCGCACGCTGCCCGACCTGCCGCTGTACTTCTCGACGCTGAAGCTGCCGACGAACGGCCGGGAGAACGTGATGAGCTTCCCCGCTCCGCTCGCGTGGGTGCTGGGCGGCGCGATTCGGCGGCGGCAGCGCACCCACCCGGGTCGCCCCGTCGACGTCCCGTGGCTGCCGCTGCTGCTGCGCCTGTTCGTGCGCGGGCTGTCGGAGCTCGACCTGGACTTCACCCGCGCCTGCACCGACGGCCGCATGTACGACGTGGACCAGGCGGCGATGCTCGCGGCGGTGCGGTGCCCCACCCTGCTCGTCCACGCGCGCTCCTTCGTGCACCCGACCCTCGGGGTGGTGGGCGCCATGGGCGACGACGACGTGCGCCGCGCTCGACAGGTGAAGCCCGACCTCGTGGTGGAGAAGACGAAGGCGCAGCACGTGGTGCACATCGCCTCGCCCCGGCAGTACGTCGGGTACGTGGACCGGGTGGCGGAGCTCGCGGGCTGAGCGCACGCCAGCCGAACGACCCGGAGACGCCGCTCGTTCCCCAGCGCCTTCCCACGAGCGACGCCGGGTCCGTCGACCGCTCAGGTACCTACGAGGGGCCATCGCCTTCGGGACGCCTTGCTAGAGTTTGCCCATGCGCAGGCTCCTCGGAACCGCTCTCCTCGCCGGCCTCCTCACCTCCTCGGCCTGCGACAAGCTCAGCTTCATCGACGCCAAGGCAGAGCCGACGCCCTTCGCCGACGCCTCGAAGGAGCTCACCGCACGCGCCAATGTGCCGGTGGTGGTGCGGCCCTCGGGAGCGAAGGAAGGCGACAAGGCCATCGCCGAGGTACTGGTCATCTTCCAGGAGGACCCCTCGCAGAGCCCGGCCGAGCTGGAGCGCTTCGCGAACCTGGTGGTGCGCAAGCACGTGCCCGGCGTGCAGACGGTGAAGTTCCAGTACGCGCCGCGGGGCGGACGTCCTCCGCGCTGAGCCGACCATGGCGACGGGCCTGCGCGTCGTGACGTGGAACGTGCTCGCGGACGCCTACATCCACCGCGACTGGTACCCGCGCACCACCGACGCGGAGCTGGAGCCGAGCGGCCGGCGCGCGCGGCTCCTCGACGCGGTCGACGCCCTCGGGGCCGACGTGCTGTGCCTGCAGGAGGTCGAGCCGCCGCTCTTCGCGGCCCTCAAGCGCCGTCTCTCCTCCGGCGGCCTCGGCGGGCACTTCGCGCAGAAGGGCCGCGGCCGGCCCGACGGCTGCGCGACGTTCGTGCGGCGGGGGCTCGAGGCCCGCGCGCCGACGGTGCTGCGCTACGCCGACGCGCAGGGGACCGAGGGCCACAGCGGCCACCTCGCCCTGCTCTGCTTCGTCGCGCTCGAGGGCCGCGTGCTCGGCGTCGCCAACACCCACGTCCGCTGGGACGCGCCCGAGACGCCGCCGGAAGCGCAGGTCGGGCCGCGGCAGACCGGCGAGCTGGCGCGGGTGCTCGGCGGCGCGCGCGAGGTCGACGGGTGGGTGGTCTGCGGCGACTTCAACGCCACCTTGGGCAGCCCGGCGCTCTCGGCGCTGACCGCGCTGGGCCTGTGCGATTCGCACGATGGCTCGGCCTGCACCTTCATCTCCGACGGAGAGGCGAGGAAGATCGACTTCCTCCTCGCCAGCCCCACGCTCCACGTCGACGCCGTCTCCCCCCGCGCCATCGACCCGAACACGCCGCTGCCCTCGAGCACGGAGCCGTCGGACCACCTGCCGCTCGTCGCCACCGTGTCCTGGCGAGCGGGGTGACTCGCCCTCGAAAATCCGTCGGGGCCGGGCGCAGGCGCCGGGAAATCCCGGGCGGCGATCGGCGGAACCGCCCGAATCCACGGCGCTCTTCGCTGGCCTTGGGGTTGCTGAGGGCTCCCGGCATGAACCGACTCCTCTCCTGCTGCCTCGCTGTCGCGCTCCTCTTCTCCTTCGCCTGCGGCCGCCCTTCGGGTCCGGCGCCGGGTGAGGTCGCCGCCTCGTCGAAGCAGCGCATCACCGCCGCGCCGCCCTCGGCCGACGTCACCGCGCTGGTGAGCGGCAACACCGAGCTCGCCGCCGACCTCTACAAGGAGCTGGCGGCGAAGAACGAGAACCTGGCCTTCTCGCCGTACAGCATCAGCACCGCCCTCGCGATGACCTACGCGGGCGCGCGCGGCGAGACCAAGACGGCCTTCGAGAAGACGCTGCACGTGACCCTCGCCTTCGAGGCGTGGCACCGCGCGATGAACTACCTCGACCGCGAGCTCACCAGCCGCGGCGAGGGCGCGCAGGGCCAGAGCGGAGGCCCCTTTCGCCTCGCGGTGAACAACCAGCTCTTCGCCCAGCAGGGCTTCACGCTGCTCGCCGACTACCTCGACCTGCTCGCGCTGGAGTACGGCGCGAACGTCCGCCTGATGGACTTCCGGGCCGCGGCGGAGCCCTCGCGCAAGGCCATCAACGCCTGGGTCTCCGACAAGACGGAAAGGCTCATCCCCGAGCTGCTGGGCGAAGGCACCATCACCGCCGACACCCGCCTCACCCTGGTGAACACCATCTACTTCAACGCCGCGTGGAAGAAGAAGTTCGACAAGAACGACACCCACGACGCGCCCTTCACGCGCCTCGACGGCAGCACCAAGCAGGTGGCGATGATGTCGGCGTCGTCCATCTCCGGCGCGACCGCGATCGTCGACGGCGTGCGGGTCATCGAGCTGCCCTACGACGGGGAGCAGGTCTCGATGGTGCTCCTGGTGCCGCCGGCCGGTGGCCTCCCTTCGCTGGAGAGCTCGCTCACCGCGGCCAGGCTCGCGACCTTCACCTCCGCGCTCTCGCAGCAGACCTTCGGCGTGCAGCTCCCCAAGTTCGAGGTGCGCACCAAGGCGCCGCTCGCCGAGGTGCTCGGGCGCCTCGGGCTCGGGGTGGCCTTCTCCGGCTCGGCCGACCTCTCCGGCATGACCGGCACCAAGGAGCTGGCGGTGAGCGACGTCCTGCACGAGGCGGTGGTGAAGACCGACGAGGCGGGCACCGAGGCCGCAGCCGCGACCGCGGTGGTGGTGGGCGTCACCTCGGTCCCCAGCTACATCACCGTCGACCGGCCCTTCGTCTTCCTGATTCGCGACGTGCCGACCGGCGCCATCACCTTCATGGGCCGCATCGCCAACCCCTGAGCCCACCCTCGCCTACTTGTCGCCGAGGAGCTGCTTGTAGAAGGGCCGCGTGCCGAGCTGCACCTCGAGCGGCACGGAGGCGGCGAGCTGCGTGGGGCTCGTCACGTCCACGGTCCCGGTGAGGCCGCGGGAGGAGCCGGCGGCGGGGAAGCTCACCTCGCGCACCTTGAGCTTCTTTCCGCCGACCTCCACCTGGGCCTCGGCTGCCTTGCCGCCGTCGGCGAAGGGCCCGGGGCTCTTGACCGTGGCGGTCTTGGCCACGATGCGGCCGAAGTCGGCGCCCGCGGCCAGGTCCAGGCCCGCCGCGCCCTGGGGCTTCAAGAACCAGCCGGCCACCGGCGCGGTGACGGTGTTCTGGTCGAGCTGAGCCTTGGCGGTGGCGATCTGGGCGTCGAGTTCCTTCACCTTCTGCGCGGCCTCGGCGCGGCTCTTCTCGCGGCTCAGGCCGTCGAGCTCGCCCTGCGCCTTCTCCAGGGCCGCCTGCTTGGCCTTGAGCAGCTTCTCGATGGAGGCCAGCGCCTTGGCGTTCTTCTTCGCGTTCTTGCCCGCCTTGGCCTTCTGCGCCTCGAGGGCGTCGACCTCCTTCTTGGCCTTGGCCACCTCCTTCTTGGCCTTCTGGGCGAGCTTGGCCTCCTTGGGGTCGGTCTTCTGGGTGGCGAGCTTCTTCGCCTGGTCGCGCTGGGCCTCCAGCATGGCCACCTGGCGCTTCGCCGGCTCGGCGTCGAGGGTGGCGAGCACGTCGCCGGCCTTCACCTCGGCGCCGTCCTGCACCGCCAGCTCCTTCACCGCGCCGGCGCGCGGCGCCTTGGGCGTGCCGAGCAGCTTCGGCTCGAGGATGGCGGTGCCCTTGGCGATCCACGGCACGGGGCGCAGCATCGCGGCGGCCGTGCCGCCGAGGGCGACGAGGAGCACCAGCGCGGCGATGAGCCCGCCCTTGCCCTTCTTCGGCACCTCGGCCTCGCCGTCGTACGCCTCGGTCGCGGCGGTCGGTTCACCGGGGGGAACCTGGAACTCGCCGGAGCGAAAGAACTCCTGCGCGGCGTCGGTCGAATCGACTTCGGACTTGGGGTCATCGTTCATCGGGTCCTCGTGGGAAGACGGCGGGATGGGGCGCGGCGAGCGTGAGAGGTCGAGCAGGGAGATCGCCGGCTCGCCGCCGGCCGGGTTCGTCAACGCCTCGGGCCCCAGCTCCCGGAGCGCGTCGGCGCCGAGCAACGAAGGGGCCGAGGCGCCCGCGCGCGGCGCTCCGGCGCCCCGCGCGTAACCGGCGAGCAACGAGATCGCGGGCACGCCGGCGCCCGCGTCCTTCGCGGAGTCAGGCATCGACGTGGCGGGAGCGCTGGATCCGGCGTCCTGCGGAGCGCCGAGCAACGACGTGGCGGGAGCTGCGGCGCCGTCGTCCGTCGTGGCGAGCAGCGACGTGGCGGGAGCGCTGGATCCGGCGTCCTGCGTAGCGCCGAGCAACGAGGTGGCGAGAGCAGCCGAGCCAGCGTCCTTCGTGGCGCCGGGGAGCTTCGTCGCGGGCGCGCTGGCGCCGGCATCCGTCGTGGCGCCGAGCCCGAACACAGACGCGGCCGGAGCACCCGCATCCTTCGTGGCGCCGAGCAGCGAGCTGGCGGACGCGCCGCTCGATGCCGCGCCGAGGGCACCGAGGCCCGAGGGCTTCCACGGCGGCGACGCGGCGGGCACGGCGAGGGGCGCCCCGGCCGCGGCTGGCTTCACCGGTGGCGAGGCGACCGGTGCCTTGCTCGGCGGCGAGGCCACCGGCCCCTTCCCGGTGGACGGCACCGGCAGGCCCGGCGGCGACGCGAAGGGCGAGGGCTGCGGC
>JBBIOE010000114.1:0-23620 GCA_037443525.1 Archangiaceae bacterium
CTGCTGCCGCGCCGGCCGGCGAAGCCGAAGTCCTTGGGTCTTGCTCATGCCTGCCTCCACGGACAGGCAGATCACGAACCCGTGCGGGCCTCAACCACCCGTGCTCAAAAACTGTCAGTCTCTGAGCCCGTCGAAGGGTGCCGAATTCCTCCCCGCGGAGCCGACCCCATGATGCACCTCGCCGCCCACCTCAGCTGGCCCCGCGTCAAAGCCCTCGCCGACGCCGGCGCGGTGGCGCTGCTCCCCATCGGCTCGACCGAGGCGCACGGCCCGCACCTGCCGCTCAACGTCGACGTGGTCATCGCCGAGGAGGTCTGCCGGCGCGCCTCGGCGCTGGTGGCGGGCGCCTTCGACACCGTCGTCTTCCCGGCCGTGGCCTACTCGCTCACCGACTTCGCCGCGCCCTTCTCCGGCACCGTGAGCCTCCCGGCCGACGCCGCGCGCGCGGCCCTGGTCGGCGTGCTCGAGGGCATCCTCCAGGGCGGCTTCCGCGCCGCCTGCGTCGTCAACCACCACGTCGAGCCCGCGCACTTCCGCCTCGTCCACGAGGCGGCGAAGGCGGCCCAGGCCTCGAGCGGGAAGCCCGTCCTCGTGCCGGACCACCGCCGGCCGCCGGTGGGCCCGACGCTCGGGCCGGAGTTCATGCACGGCGGCAGCCACGCGGGCCACTACGAGACCTCGCTCATGCTGGCGGCCGCGCCCGCGCTGGTCGACGAGGCCGCGCGGCGGGCGCTCCCCGAGCTGGCGATCGATCTCCCCGCGCGCATCAAGGCCGGCGCGAGGAACTTCCTCGAGGTGGGCGGCGCGACGGCGTACCTCGGCAACCCGGCGGCGGCGACGGCCGAGGAGGGCCACCGGCTCTTCGCGCTCCTCGCCGAGGCCACCGCGGCCGCGCTGCGCGCCCTCCAAAGGCCCTGAGCGAAGCGATGCCACGCGCCTTCGAGCTCGACCTCCTCTTCAATCAGGACCTCTACCAGGCGGTCGTCCTCGACAAGCTGCAGAACGCCCGCGAGTCGGTGTGGATCGCCACCGCGAACGTGAAGGCCATGTTCGTGGAGCAGGGCGGCGCCTTCGTCTCGGTGGTGGAGGTCTTCTCCCAGCTCGCCAAGAAGGGCGTCGAGCTCAAGCTGTTGCACGCGGAGCTCCCCTCGCGCCCCTTCCGCGCCGCCTTCGACAAGAAGAAGGCGCTGGTGGCCGGCGGGCTCGAGCTCAAGATCTGCCCCCGGGTGCACCTGAAGGCCGTGCTGATCGACGGCGCCTGGCTCTACCTGGGCAGCGCCAACCTCACCGGAGCGGGCCTGGGCGCCAAGGCCGCCACGCGGCGGAACTTCGAGGTGGGCCTCGTCACCGAGGACTTCGAGCTCATCGATCGCGTCACCGCGCAGCTCGAGGCCATCTGGTCCGGCGCGGAGTGCCGCACCTGCGCCCTGCGCTCGATGTGTCCCGACCCCATCGGCCCCGCGGCAAAACGCCCCACGCGCCGAGGGAGAGGGTCCGAAGGGGTGCAGCTCGGCCGCTCCCGGCGCATTCGACTGCCCGGGCGATGAGGTCGGCGCGCACCCGTGGCCATGGCCGTCGAGCCGGAGTCTCTGCGCATTGCCTTCAGCTCGCTGGGGATTCGCCCTAGATTGCGCGGCTTCGAGCCTACCCATGCGTATCGCCAAGCCCCTGTTCCTGTTGCCGCTCGCCCTCGTCGCCCGCGTCGCCCTGGCGGACGATCCGTCTCCCGAGCCCACTGATCCCGCGGTGACGCCGGCGACCGAGCCCGAGGTGACGCCGGCCTCCGCGCGCCGGGCGCTCACGCCGGCAGACCCGCCGCTGGTGCCCGCGGAGGACCCGGACTTCCTCAACGCTCCGAAGACGCCGCCCGAGCCGCCGCCGACCCCGGCGCCGCCCGTCGAGGTCGTCACCGCGAAGCCCGCGCCGGCGCCCAAGCTGCCCGCCGTGCGCCTGGGCCTCGGCCCGCACTTCCTCTCGCGGGACTTCGGCTGGACTTCCCTCGGCAAGTCCCCCTTCCCCGACTACTCGATGCCCTCGGCGTTCGCGATGGCGGTGGCCGCGGAGTGGTACCCCGGCGCCCACGCCACCCAGGGCGGCATCGCCGATCTGGGCCTCTTCGCCGACACGATCTTCGGCCTGGGCATCGCCACCGAAGGCTTCGGCACGCAGTGGGGCACTCACGCCCAGCGCATCCGCACCGGCCTGCGCTACCGGTTCGCGACCAGCGACGTGGAGGTCGGCCTGCACGGCGGGCTCGTGCTCCAGAGCTGGGACATCGACGCCACCTCCATCGACGGGGTCGCGCGCCCGAAGCTCCCGAACGTGGACCTGGGTGCCGTCCGCGCGGGCGTCGACGTGCGCCTCACCGCCGGGCCGCTCGTCTTCAGCGGAGCCGCGTCGGGCTACGCCGCCGTCTCCCTGGGAGAGCTGGCCAGCGATCGCTACTTCCCTCAGGCGGGAGGCGGCGGCTTCGACCTCGGGGCGGCGATCATCTTCCCCTTCGCCGAGCAGTTCGAGCTGAAGGCAGACGTCGACTACACCCGCACCTTCATCGGCCTCAACGGTCCCACCACCTCGCCGGTCAGCGACGCCTTCGACAGCACCTTCACCGCCGGGCTGTTCCTCGCCTGCCGGATCTGAGTCGAGCCCGTCGAGGCGTGCCGACTGCCGGTCCCACGAGGGATCCGCCGTTCACCCTGAGCGAAGTCGAAGGGTGCCGAACATCGCTCCTCCGCGAGGCCCTCACCGCGCCGCGAGCAAAGTCCGCCGAATCGAGTCCGCCGCCCTCGCCGCCTGCTCGCGCTCGCGCCGCACCTTCGCCAGCTCGTCCTCCAGCGCCAAGAGCCGCTCGCCGAGCCGCTTCGCCGTCGCGCCCGCCTCGGGAGCCTTCCCCACCGCCGCCAGGTTCTCGCGGAGCCGCGACAGGTCCGCCTCCAGCTCCTTCTGCCGCCCCTCGAGCTGCGCCGCCTTGGCGCTCTGGGCCTCGGCGGAGGTGAGCTCCTCGAGCAGCCGGCCGAGCGTCCGCTTCGCGTCCCCCGCGGGCGCCGTCTCGAGCAGCCCGCGCACCGCCGCCGAGCTGAGGCTCTGGGCCGCGAGGCGCTCCACCACCCCACCCTCGTCCACCAGCTCCACGGTCTTCGACGCTTTGGGCTCGAGCGTCACTCGCGCGTAGCGCGGCTCTCCCGGCGAGCGCACGTCCTCCTCGCCGCCGGAGGCGAGGCGGTAGCGCTCGTCGGTGAGCGCCACCAAGAGCGTGCGCGCCGCCTGCGTGCGCGAGGTGAGCTCCAGAGTCGTCACCGCCCGCACCACCCGGGCGATCTCCAGCTGCCGCGCCCCCTCGGGTCCCACCACCGCCACCTTCTTCGGCGGCCCGCTCTCGCGCCGCTGGCCGCGGCTCACCTGCACGTCGAGGTCCTGCCCGTGCGTCACCACCCGCACCTCGCCCGGCTTCACCCGATCGATGCGCGCCTCGCCCCCGAAGGCGCCGTCGGTGAAGACCGAGAGGGTGCCTCCCTCCAGCGTGAGCGGGGTGGAGTTGGTGAACCGCACGCCGGTCAGCGCCGTCCCCTGGGCGTCGAGCACCGTCACCCGCTCCGCCGTCACCGGCCCGTCGATGATCGGCAACAGCGCGCTCTTCCGCGCCCCCAGCACCACCTTCTCCTTCACCCGGTAGAGGAAGAGGTCGCCCGCCTCGCTCACCGCCGCCGGCTCGAGCGGCGTGGGCCCGTCCTCCAGCACCACCGACGAGCTCGTCGCATGGCCTTCCACGCCCAGGGCTCCGTGGCCGACGATGCTCATGCCGGCGCCGCCGCCCCCCGAGCCGATGCCGGACAGCCCGAGGCTTCCGCTCACCAGCGAGCCCGCGGTGTCCGTGCCGCGCAACAGGTCCTGCGCCTCGCGCGAGGCGAGCTGCGGCGCCGCCAGGAGCCCGTCCTCCGGCGCCACCAGCTCCCGCCGCCCGTAGCGAGGGCCCGCCAGGGGAAAGAGGAAGGAGCTCGGCCGCCCCGAGGCGATGGAGACGCTCACCCCATTCCACGGCTCGTCGGAGTCGTTGTGCACCAGCGCGAAGCCCTGGAGCCTGGGCTTCCCCTTCGACAGCACCAGCCGGTAGGTGGTGCGCCACACCGGCGCTTCGGTGGTGTAGCCCACCGCCACCGAGCCGCCGCCGCTGGGGCTGCGCAGCCGGAGCATCTCGCGCTCCGGCTGCCGCGCCATCGCCGAGGCCGCCCGCGACCAGGCCTTCTGCACGCCGGAGTCGACGGGCCGCACGCCGGCCAGCTGCCGCTGTGGCACCTTCAAGAGCCCCGCCTCCCCGAAGACCACCAGGGTGGGCTCGGGCTGCGGGTGGCCCTCCTTGTCCAGGGTGGTCTCGTCGTCGGTGAGCTCCAGCACCCGCCCGCGCACCTTGACCCCGTCGAGGCGAGTCACCTCCACATCCACCCCCATGAGACTCCGCAAGAGGGCCTCCACCTTCCGCTGCTCCTCGGCCGATGGCATCCCGGCCAGGGCCCGCGCGGCCTCGGCGCCCAGCGGCGGCGCGAACTCCACCGAGGCCACCCCCCGCGGCGACACCACCACCAGGGTCTTGAGGGCGTCGTCGAGCTGCCCCGGCTCGAGGGGAATCTCGGCCGTGCCTCCGCTGGCCAGGGCCCCTTGGCGCTCGAAGTACCCGAGCCCGTTCTCGTAGAGGACCAGGGTGGTGAGGGGCAGACGGGGCGCCTCGGGCGTGGCGCCCAGAGCTGCCAGAACGAGCAGGAGCATGCCCCTGTCGACACCGGGCGGCGGAGAGGGTTTCCCAGCCCGATTTCTCATTCCGAAGCTTGCGTGAACGCAACAGGGAGACTAATGCCGGTCTCACTACCCCGGAGGCTCACTTCTCATGCAGCTCGAGTCGCTCAAGATGTTCGTGGACGTGGTGGAGACCGGTTCGTTCTCCCGCGCCGCGCAGCTCAATCACGTCACCCAGTCCGCAGTCAGCCAGCAGATTCGAGCGCTTGAGACACGATACGAGCAGCGCCTCTTGAGCCGCAGCGCGCGTCAGGTGACGCCGACGCCGGCCGGGGAGCGCTTGTTCCGGGGCTGCAAAGAGATCTTGGCCCGCTTCGCAGAGGTCGAGCAGGAGATTCGCGAGCAGGCCGCCGAGGTGTCGGGCGCGGCCAACGTGTCCACCATCTATTCGGTCGGGTTGCACGAGCTGTCGAGCATTCAGCGCGAGCTGTTGCGCGCTCACCCCAAGGTGAACCTGCGCCTCAACTACCGCCGGTCCGACCAGGTGTACGACGACGTCATCCTGGGCGCGGCCGACCTGGGCCTGGTCGCCTACCCGCAGATCCGCGCCGGCGTCGACATCATCCCCTTCCGCGAGGACAAGCTGTGCGTGGTGATGGCCCCCGGCCACCCGCTGGCTTCGAAGTCCAAGGTGCCCATCGCCTCGGTGGCCACCCTGCCCTTCGTCTCCTTCGACCGCGAGGCGCCGTCGCGCAAGGGCATCGACAAGATCTTCCGCGACAAGGGCTTCGAGCAGCTGCCCTTGATGGAGATGGACAACGTCGAGACCATCAAGCGCGCGGTGGAGCTGGGCCTGGGCGTCTCGGTGCTGCCGCTCCCCACGGTGCAGGCCGAGGTGCAGGCGGGCACCCTGATCGCCAAGCCCTTCGCCGAGGCGACCTACACCCGTCCCATCGGCATCCTGGTGCGCAAGGGCAAGTACCTCTCGCGCGCCTCGCAGGCCGTGCTCGACACCTTCAAGAAGCTGTCGACCGAGGACTGAAGCCCCTTCACTCCGGATCCGGCGGCTCCTCCTCCGGAGGCGGAGCCGCCTCGCGCAGGTCCTTCTCCAGCCAGTCCAGCACCGTCGCCTCGGAGAGGCCGCTGGCGCCGGTGAGGCCGCGCCCGCCCTCGCAGGTGAGCTGCGCCCGGGAGGGCTCGGCCACGAAGACGCCGAGCTGCGGGCACGGCGCCGGGCCGTCGGAGAGGGCCCCGAAGCGCGCCCCAGTGGCCTTGGCGAGCGCCTGACGGCACCCCGGCTGGCTCTTGGCCAGCGAGGGCCACGGGAGCAGGTGCTGGGTGCTGACCCCGGCCTTGTGCGCGGGGACGCTCAGGCCGACGCGGCACTCCGCGCTGCTCACGCCGTCGAGATCGAGGAGCACCGCGAGGCCGCGCTCCGGCACGGACCAGACCCGCGCCGAGAGCACCAACCCCGCCTTGGCGCGCAGCACCTGGAGCTCGAAGCAGCGCTCTTCGGACGAAGGTCCTCCGCGGCTGCACCGCGTGCCGCGCCCCGGCTCGACGAAGGTGCGCGGCCGGCGAATGGCGAACACCCCACCGGTGAGATCCACCGTCACGTCGCCCGCGGGCCAGGCGTCGACGCCGAGCGCTCCGGCGAGCCCGGAGGCGGCCGCGCCCCGGATGAGCTCGAAGCGGCTCGGAGGCGCGCGAAGGCCGGGAGAGAGCTCCACCACTGGAACCAGCACCGCGTCCAGCGCGGCCCGGGCCTCGCGGCCCAGCTCGGGGCGGTCGGCCAAGAGCGCCGACGCGCGGGTGAGCCCCGCCGCCTCGGCGCGGGAGGCCAGCAGCGTCGACTGCAAGGCGGCGGTCGAGAGCACGAAGGGCGCAGTGAGCGACGCCTCTCCCTGGGAGAGCCGCACCGGGAGCATCGGCCAGTCGTGGCGCGGCTCGCGGGTGAGCTCGAGCACCCAGAGCGCGTCGGCAGAGGCCTCGGCGAGCTTCCGCCACTCGGCGAGCGGCCGGGACGGCACGAAGCGCACCTCGCGGGCCAGGGCGTCGACCTCGAAGGCCACCCCGTCCAGGAGCGCTCCCCCGAGGAAGACCTCGCAGGTCGGGCCCTCCACCAGCGCCGCGCGGAAGGTGCGCAGGCGCTCGTCGGCGAGGGTGAAGTCGTCGAGCCTGGTGAGCGGGCGCTCGGTCGAGCCTTCGAGTGGGTCGACGAGCACGGCCCGCCCGCCGCCCATCAGCGGCTCGTCGAAGCAGCTGGTAGTGACGCGCGGAAGGCGGGCGGTGCTGTCGAGGAAGACGGCGGCCGGGCGATCCCCCACCCGGCCGGGCAGGACGAGCGCGAGGGAGGGCGACGGCAGCAGCGGCGCTTTGACGCCCACCAGCGAGTCGCGCAGGGGCGTGCGGACCGGCGGGTGGCAGGCGGCGAACGCGAGGAGCACCAGGGCGGCGACGATCCGCCGTTCACCTTGAGAGCTCCGTTCAGCCCGAGCGGAGTCGAGGGCCGGCGAGTCTCCGAAATTCGATCGATTCAGCCGAGGTCCTCGATGCAGCCTGTCCTGAGCGCAGCCGAAGGGCTCGGACTGAAGGGGGCCTGGTTCCGCATTTCGGTCGACCCGGTGAACGAAGTCGAAGCGTGCCGACCTGCCGTTCGCCCTGAGCCCTGAGGATTCGTCACATCTCGACGCGTCACCGTTCAGCCCGAGCCCTTCGGCTGCGCTCAGGACGGGCTCCGTCGAGGGCCCGCTGGGTCCGCACCTGGTCGGCTGGCCCCTCTCTGCTCGGCGCGAACGGACCTGGGCCAGATGTGACGAATCCTCAGCCCTGAGCCCTTCGAAGGGTGCCGAACACCGCTGCCCTGTTCGCCGTCCACGCCTCACTTCGGCGCGACGCCTCCGTCGCGAGCGGCGGGGCCGGCGGGGGCGCGCGCTGGGGCGCGGAAGTCCTGCACCTGGGTGCCCGGCGGCGGCGTCAGCTTGAAGCGCGCGGCGTCGATGCCCACGTTGGTCTTCAGGTTCAGGAAGCTGATCGCGTTCTCGCTGCCGTCGGGGTCGATGACCGTGCTCTTGATGACCGAGGCGCTCTTGGGGTCCACCTCCAGGCGCACCTCGCGGAAGCGCGGCTCGGGGCGCAACGGAGAGAGCTTCAGCAGCGTCCCCGTGCAGGTGGGGCACGACATCGCGGTGATGTCGAACTCGTCCGCGAGACGGCCCTGGCCGAAGAGGAAGGTCACCGACGCCGAGAGCTGGCTGGTGTTGATGGTCGCCACGGTCAGCAGCATCGCGTCGGGGTCGTGCGCGTAGACCTTGTCGCCGGCGAGCACGAAGGTCTTCTTCGACGGCTTCTCGTACTCCCAGCGCATCAGCCCGGGCTTCATGTAGACGACCGAGCCCGTCGAGGTCTGGGTGCGCTTGAACGTCTTGTAGAGATAGTCCTGGCGGAAGTCGGCGGTGAAGTCCTGGGTCTTCTCGTAGAAGGCCTGCACCCGGTCGACGAGCGCCTTCACCTCGGGCGTCATCGGCTTCTTGTTCGAGACGGGCGCTGCGACGCCGCCGTCCTTCACCAGGCCGATGGTCTCCGGCGCCGGGGTGCCCGCGTCAGCCGCTGCCGCGCGGGCCTTAGCCGTGGCCGCCGCCTCGAGGATGGGGTTTCCGGCCGGAGGAGGCGCCTCCTGGGGAGCCGCCGCGAGCGTCAAGGCCAACACCATCGAGAGCATCGGTCCGTCTCCTCTCACCCTTGGACGGCCTGGGGCCGTCGAACTTCACGTCTTGGCGCCGTAGAGCCGTCCGCGCTGCTTCACCGAGAGAAAGTGGAAGCGATCGCGCAGCGTCGCGGTCTCCGCCTCGGTGAGGTCGCCCTGGGGCCCGAGGTGCTCGAGCCGCCAGGCCACGGCCCGGGTCACGCACGCGCTCGCCGCCGCCGAGATGTTGAGGCTCTGGGTGAAGCCGCGCATCGGAATCCAGAAGACGCCGTCCGCGCCGGCCAGCACCTCGTCGGAGACACCGAAGCGCTCGTTGCCGAAGACCAGCGCCACCTTCTGATCGAACTTCAGGTCGAAGAGGCTCGTCGCCCCCTCGCGAATCGCCGAGACCCACAGCGCGAAGCCGCGGGCCTTGAGCGCCTCCCTGCAAGCCGCGAAGTCCGGGTACTCGAAGAGGTCGAGCCACTTGTCGCAGCCCTGGGTGACCTTGGAGTTCGGGGCCCACGGGTGCGCCTTGTTGCGGATGATGTGGATCTCCTGGATCCCCATGCCCTCGCAGGTGCGCAGCACCGCGGCCATGTTGAAGGGGTCCTCGAGCTGGTCGAGCACCACCGTCAGCGTGCGGGTGCGCGCGGCGAGCACCTCCTCGATGCGCTCCTTGCGCGGGGCGAGGAGCAGCGAGTCCGGCGGAGGTCCCTTCTCCGGCGGCGTGGGCGTGAGCGGCCGCTTCGCCATCATCGACCTCGCGGGCTCCGAGCGGCGCGCGCCGCCTTGGCCTTCGCCTTCCGCGCCGGCGCCGCCGCGGGCCTGGCCGGCGCCTTCGCCTTCTTTGGCGCCGCCTTGGCCTTCACCGCCGCCTTCGCCTTGCGCGAGGGGGCCGTGGCCTTCGCCGGCTTCACCTTCCGCGACGCCGTCACCGCCTTGGGCGCCGCCTTCGCCGCGCGCTTCGGCTTCCCGTGCGCGAGCACCTCTTTGGCGGTGGTGAAGAGCCTGAGGCCGTCGCGCGTGCGCGCCTCGACCGCTTGCGCGGTGTCGGCCGTGAAGAGCACCCGGGCGCAGGCGTCGAGCACCGCGTCCTTCCCTTCGCCGGTCGCGCTGGAGAGCTCCAGCACGGCAACGCCGCGCGCGTGGAGCGCCTCCTTGAACGCCGGCAGGGCCTCGCGCGCGTGGGTGAGATCGAGCTTGTTCGCCACCACCAGCTGCGGCTTCGAGGCCAGCTCGGGGCTGTAGCGCTCGAGCTCGTGGTTCAAGACGTCGAAGTCGTGCACCGGGTCGCGACCCTCGGCGCCGGCCGACAGATCGATGAGGTGCACCAGCACCCGGCAGCGCTCCACGTGCTTGAGGAACCGGTGGCCGAGCCCCACGCCCTCGCTCGCGCCCTCCACCAGCCCGGGGATGTCGGCGACCACGAAGGAGCGCCGGTCCTTGTAGTCCACCACGCCCAGGTTCGGGACCAGGGTGGTGAACGGGTAGTCGGCGATCTTCGGCCGCGCGTGGGAGATGGCGGCGATGAAGGTGCTCTTGCCCGCGTTGGGGAAGCCCAACAGCCCCACGTCGGCGAGCAGCTTGAGCTCGAGGACCAGCGTCTTCTCCTCGCCCAAGGTGCCGTCCTGCGCGAAGCGGGGCGTCTGGCGCGTGGAGGTCGCGAAGTTGATGTTGCCCAGGCCACCGCGCCCGCCCTTGGCCCCCACGAAGCGCTGCCCGGCGTGCGCGATGTCGCAGAGCGTCTCGCCGGTGGCCTCGTCCTTCACCAGCGTGCCCACGGGGACCTTGAGCACCAGGTCGTCGCCGTTCTTTCCGTTGCAGTCGCTGCCCATGCCGTGCTGGCCGGCCTGCGCGCGGTGGTGCTGCTGGTACCGGAAGTCGAGCAGCGTGGTGAGGTTCGAGTCCCCGACGAAGAAGATCGAGCCGCCGTTGCCGCCGTCGCCACCCGAGGGCCCGCCCTTGTCGACGAACTTCTCCCGCCGGAACGCGACGCAGCCGTTCCCGCCGTCTCCGGCCTTCACCATGATGCGGACCTGGTCGACGAACTTCATGGGCACCTTCTGGAAACGCGAAGCGGGCCGGCTCCTGAGTTCAGGAACGCGGCCCGCCTTCAGGGTGCGGCCCTCTCGGGCGCGCGCGACAGGCCGTCAGGCCTTGGCCTGCTCCGCCGGGTAGACCGAGACGCGCTTCTTGTCCTTGCCCAGGCGCTCGAACTTCACCACGCCGTCGATGAGCGCGAAGAGGGTGTGATCGCGGCCCGTCTTCACGTTGGTGCCCGCGTGGATCTTCGTGCCGAGCTGCCGCACGATGATCGAGCCCGCGGGGATCGTCTGACCGGCGAAGACCTTCACGCCGCGCCGCTGCGGGTTCGAGTCGCGGCCGTTTCGGGATGAGCCCTGACCTTTTTTGTGAGCCATGGTGTTGGTGCCTCGAGTGCCTGAATCAGGCCGAGATGGAGGTGATCTTCACCTCGGTGAACGACTGACGGTGTCCGCGCAGGCGCGTCCAGCCTTCCTTCTCCTTGCGGAAGTGGAGCACGCGACGGGCCTTGGCCTGGCGCAGAATCTTGCCCACCACCTTGGCGCCAGAGACGGTCGGCTTGCCCACCTTCGGGCTGTCGTTGCCGCCGACCATCAGCACCTCGTCGAACTTCACGTCAGCCCCGGCCTCGCCCTTGACGAGCTCGATGCGCAGAACATCGCCCTCGGCGACGCGGTACTGCTTCCCACCTGTCCGAATGACGGCGTACATCGCGGTATCCTCTTGATTTCTCGTATCGCGGGGCTCGTGGAGAGACCCGGAAAGGGCGCCCGCATACAGCGATCTCCCCCGTGCGGTCAAGGTCCTGGATCAGGACATCCACTCCTTGAGGGCCACGGCGGTCTTCTTCCACCCTGGAGAGAGGCGTTCTTTCATGAAGGCCTCGAGGCAGGCGTCGATCAGCCGGGAGAGGTGGGCGGCGAGGTCCAGGCGCTCGGTGAGGCGCTCCGACTCCTCCTCGGCGAGCAAAGACGGGAGCTTGGCGGCGCTGACGTTGAAGAACTCGGCGTCGAGGGTGAGCTCGAAGTCGCGATCGCCGTGGCGGACCATCAGGCGGGCGGAGTGCACCAGCAGCCCCTTGGCGAGCGCCTGCCGCACCAGGGCAGCGTAGGGGGCGGCGATGCCCTTCACCTGGGCCTCGGTGATGTCGCCCTCCGCGGCCTTCAAGCCCAGCTTCCCGCCGAAGACGACCTTCACCGGCTCCTTGTCGAGGGTGAGCAGCTCGTCGCTCGACTCGCTCTTCCACAACAGCCAGGTGAGCGCCTCGCGCCCGAGCCAGGTGCGGCCGCGGTAGAGGGCCTCCTTGGCCTTGCTCTGCTCGAGCTCGCCGGGATCGACCTCTTCCTTCGTGGCCTCGCCGTCGACGCCGGTCTGGCCCTTCAGGAAGCGGGATTCGGCGGTGGCGGCGTTACGCGCGGACATGGGAGGCCTCCTCCAGGCCGAAGAGGGCGGGCGTGGGCTCGAGCGCGTCGAGCACCTCGGGCTTGGCGAAGGCGGCGGGCACGCGCGGCACCAGGCGCACCTTCAGCTCCTCCTCGAGCACCGCGGTGAGCTCCTCGACGATGGTGCGGGTGGTGCCCCAGATGAGGAGCTCCAGGGTGGACAGGTCGAGGCTCACGTCGAACACCTTCGACGAGGGCTCGGTCTTGGTGCGCAGGGTCTTCTTGTAGTGGTCCTTCTCCTCGGCCTTCTCGCGGCGGCCGGGCGGGCGGCCCTGGTGCTTCTCGAAGGCCTGCGCCCACTCCTCGAGGTGCGCGCGCACCTGGGTCTGCGGAATGCGCAGCTTCTCCACCCGCCAGGCGAAGAGCGCCTGCATGCCGTAGAAGACGTCGCCCACCGCGAAGTCGGCTTTGCGATCGTTCTCCAGCTCGACGAAGCCGGCGGTGCGGTCCTCGTCGCCCTTGGGATCGATGGGCTCGAAGCCGCGGGCCTTGAGCGCGGTGGTGAGCCAGCGGCGCGTGTCCTTGGGGTGATCGCCCACGAGGCGGAAGCGGGCGAAGGTGACGGCTCCACGGCGAATCGGCATGCGCCGCCATTCCGACGATTCGAAAGGAAACGCAAGCGGTTCGGCGTTGTCTGCCGGGAGGCCGCGTGACCAGATGGGCGGCGGGAGGAAGCGATGGACCTGCACGCGCCGTTGTCGGTCATGGAGTGGCTGCCGATCGCCTCGTCGGCGATGGGGCTGTTGTGCGCGGCGGCGGTGGTGGTGCTGTCGCTGTCACCCAAGACGGTGCGGGCGGCGCTCGGGCTCTCGGGCGCGGTGCTCGGCTTCGGGCTGTCGGCGGTGCTGCTCGGCGCGGCGGGCCGCTTCATGGGCGAGCGCGAGATGTTCCAGGCGATGGCGGCGGTCGACCCGTCGCAGCGCGACCAACTCCTCGCGGTGGGCACGGCGGAGTCGGCGCACCCGCTCAGCCTCGGCGCCATCGGAGGTCTGCCGCTGGTGCTGCTCGCGGTCGCGGCGATGGTGGTGCTCTTCCCGCGCGTTCAGGCGGCCGCACGGACCGGGAGCGCGCGATGAACGAGTCGGTGGCGAGCTTCTGGGTGGAGGGCGGGTGGTGGATGTACCCGATCGCGCTCTTGGGCTGCGCGATGCTGCCCGCGACGCTGGTGGCCTTCGTGGTGGGGGTGACCAGCAAGAAGGCGTCGCTCCTCATGCCGCTGGCCATCGGGCTTCTGTGCGTGGGGCTGTTGCCCGCGGTGCTGGGCGAGGCGGGCTTCCTGCAGGGCATGAGCGCGGTGGAGAAGGCCATCGCCTTCGCGAACCCCGTGGACCAGGCCACCATTCGGGCCGCGGCGCGGGGCGAGGCGCTGACCACCCTCATCCTGGGCCTGTGGATGAGCCTGGCGCCGACCTTCGGCGGCTCCGTGCTGCTCGGGCTGGCGCTGATGCGGCGAGCTGGCGCGCCCTCGCCGGAGTCGGTCCGGGCGCCCACGTGACGAGCGACTCGCTGCCGGACTTGTTCCTCGAGTGCGGCTGGCCCGCCAGGGTGAACGCCCTGATCGGCTTCGCCCTGCTGTGCACGACCGTGGCCGGCTTCGCCGTGTCGCGTTCGCAGCGGGGAAGTCCCCACGAGTCTCTGTTCGTCATCGCGCTGCTCTCTCTCGCGACACTCCCGGCGCTCTTGGGCGTCGCGGGGTACTTCGAGGTCTTCCGAACGTTCGCGAACACAACCGGGGCCTTCGATGGTCCGGCCGACGCCGCGACCATTCAGCTTGCGCTTCGCGGCGAAGCCCAAAGCTGCGTGATCCTCGGTCTCTGGTGGAGCGTGGCGCCGGCGCTCGGCGGCTCCGTGCTCCTCGGCCTCGCGCTGATGCGCGGAGCCAGTCGCCCGCCAGTGGAGCGAAGCTGATGCCTCCCACGAGCCCGCCCTGCGTCCAGGCGAGCGCGCTCACCTCGCGCCACTTAGATGAGGCCGCATGAATCGACCCCTGATGGTCCTCGCCACGGTCCTCGGCTTCACCGGCGTCGGCGCGGGCGCCCTCGGAGCGCACGGCGTGAAGAACGCGCTGGCCGATCTCCCCGACGCGGCGCAGCGCCTCGGCTGGTGGGAGACCGCGGCGCGCTACCACGTGGTGCACGCCCTCGCGGTGGGCCTCCTGGCGGTGCTCGCCGCTCACGTGCCTGGAAGGCTCCCGCGCCTCGCCGGGCTCTTCATGCTCGTCGGCGTCCTGCTCTTCTCCGGCAGCCTCGACCTGCTCACCTTCACCGGGAAGAACGCGCTCGTCTTCGTCACCCCCTTCGGCGGCCTCTTCCTGCTCGCGGGCTGGGCCTGCGCCTTCGCCGCGGCGCTGAAGCTGCCGAAGAGTTCCTAGCGCCGAAGGGCTTCCCCGGCCGTCGCGAGGCGGACGAGACCGAAGCCTGCCCTGAGCCCTGAGCCCGTCGAAGGGGGCACGCGTGCGACGAGCACCGGAGCTGTGCTGGTGGGCCCAGTGGGGACCGCAGGGGCGAGCCTGCCCGGTGCAGCGAGAAGATCGTTCGCCGCGGCAGCCAGGGGCCCCTGTTCGGCGCTCTACCGCCGCAGCGCCTCGGGCTTTTTCGACGGCACCGGAGTCGGGTGCGCGGGCTCGCCCACCGGCGCGGGCTCATTGAGCCCCTGCTGCACCTTCGCGCGCAGCTCCTTGTACCGGGCGATGCCCTCCGGCGAGAGCTGCTGGGCCTTGAACTGCGTGTGCAGGGTGACGAACTCTTCGATGTCGCTGGGCAGGGTGGACACGCGGCGCTCCTTGGTTGCTTCCAGGGAGTACGAGCCCGCCCAGCGAGGCGAAGATCTTTTCGGGCGTCGGGGAAGAGGCGACCAGGGCCTACAGCGACCAGGTGCCGCAGAGCCCGCCGTGGACCGAGGCGTAGAGGTCCGAGAACGGCGCCAGGAGCGGACCAACCGAGACGCCCAGGTCGAGACCGACCCCCAGCTTGGGGCTGACCTCGTAGACCCCGCCAACGCCGAGCGAGATGGGAATCGCCATCGCCACGCCGCCGCGCATGAAGGTCACCGCCACGCCCGCCGAGCCCGAGACCCAGGGGTGCAGCTTGGGAGAGGACGGGATCGAGATCTGGTAGCGAACGCCGGCCGACGGAATCAGCGACGCCTCCAGCGGGCGCACCCCGAGGGCCAGCTCGCCGAAGACCTTGAGCCTGGTCGCGAGCGTCAACAGGTCCAAGGAGGCGGCGAGCTCCACGTCGGTCTTCTGCATGTTGAGGCCGCCGAGCACGCCGAGCCGCACCCGCAGCTCCTTCGCCTCCGAGCTGGAGTAGGTCGGGCCGCTCACCACCAGCGGCGCCGCTTCCGCCTTCGCCACCGGAGCGGACGCCGCCGCCGAGGTGTCGGGCTTCTTCAGCTCTCCCGCCCACGCCGCCAGGGAGACGACCAGCGCCGCCGTGAAGACTCCTCGCACCGCCGAGCTCATATGCAGGCTCCGTTCGCGCGCAGGTTCACATTGGCGCAGTTCATGTGGCACTGGTTGATGTAGGTGCGCCCGTCCTTGCCGCAGACCGGCGCGTAGGACGCGTCGCAGCCACACCTGGTGCACGAGCCGTCATAGGCCCGGCCCACGCCCACGCACTGCCGCTGGCAGTCGTTCTGGTAGGTGATGCCGTCGAGGCCGCAGGTGTACTTCTGCTGCGTGCCGCAGGAGCTACAGCCCGTGGGGGGCTGCACGCACACGCCCTGGTACTGCACGGTCTGGCCCAGGCAGGCCGCGCGGCAGGAGTTGGGCACGGTGATGTTGGTCATGGTGCAGACCTCGGTGTACTGCGCGGTGCAGCCGCACGTCTGGGAGCCGCAGTAGCCCGCGGAGGCGTAGGCCACGCCGGCGCACTGGCGCTGGCAATCGTTCAAGTAGGTCACGCCGTTGGAGCCGCACACCGGAGAGTTCAGGTTCGTGCAGCCGCAGGTGCCCACCGCGCCGCAGCTGGTGCCCGGCGCCTTGCCGGCGCACTGGCGCTGGCAGTCGTTCAGGTACGTCTGGCCGTCGGCGCCGCACACCGGGGCGTAGACGTTGGTGCAGCCGCAGCCGGCGTTCGACACCACCGCGCCGCACGCTCCGGTGTGGCCGACGTCGGCCTTCACGCAGTCGGCCTGACACTGGTTCTGGTAGGTGACGCCGCCGGTGGTGCACACCGGGGCCCAGTCGGCGGGGCAGCCGCAGGTGGTCGGGTCGCAGCTCCCGGTCGACGCCAGCTTCGAGCCGGCGCAGGCCATCTTGCACTCGTTGGTGTAGGTGCGTCCGTCCTTGCCGCAGACGGTGTTGACGGTGTCGGGGCAGTTGCAGAGCCCGGGGACGCAGGCGCCCTGCTTGTCGAGCTCCACCCCGGCGCAGTCGAGCAGGCAGACGTTCTGGTACGTCTGCCCGTTCCGCCCGCAGACGAACTCGTAGGAGTTGGGGCAGGGACAGGTCGCGCCCGCGGGCTTGGTGCCACAGCCCGAGAGCAGCGCCACCACCGCCGCGCTCACCACTGCCGACCGTCGAAGACTGACGCCCACATGTCGCATGGTTCCGCCTCTCAAAGTGCCTCTCCCTGGGTCTTCATGACCCCCGAGTACGCCCCGAGACCACTCGGGAGACAATTTTTCTTCGGGTTGGAAGCCCGGCGCGTACTGTCGCTCGGGTGGCGGTCTTCGACAGCACCTTCGTGAGAAGGCTCCGTCAACGCGACCCCGGTGCGTTCGAGACGCTGGTCGGCGCGCTGCTCCCGAGGGTTCGACGGATCGCGATGCAGTACTTCCAGAGCCCCTTCGAGCAGGAGGACGCGGTGCAGGAGGCCTTCGTTCACGTCTTTCAAGGGCTCGACGCCATCGACCCGACGCGGGCGGACACCCTGGAGGGCTTCGTGCTCACCACCGCGCGGCGGCGCATGCTCGATCTGCTCCGGCGCGGCGGCCCGGCGCCAGGCCCCATCGACGACGTCCCGGAGGAAGCGCTCGCCCAGGCGCCGAGCGCGCCGGGCGTGGTGGCCGACGCCGAGCTCAAGGCGCTGCTCGAGCGCTTCGAGGAGAAGCTCAAGCCGGCCTGGCGGCCCGCGTACCGGGCGGTCTTCGTCGAGGGCAAGGAGTGGGAGGACGCGCGCGCCGCGCTGGGCCTGTCGGCGCTGAGGGCGAGGTACCTGAAGGCCGTCTTGCACCGCGCGCTGAGGCGGCACCAGCCGCTGCTCGAGCACCTGGAGCGGAGGCGCACCTCATGAGCCACCCGACGTCGCTCATCGCCGAGGTCTTGGACGGGAAGCAGCTCTCCAGCGAGGACGACGCGGCCCTCCTGCGCCACCTGGCGGAGTGCGAGGCGTGCCGGAAGGCGTGGGACGACGGCGTTCGGCTCTTGCGCGCGGCGCGGGGCGGCGGCGAGGCGGCGGCTCCCGGAGAGCTCTCGCGAATGACGCGGCGGGCGGTGGCGATCGCCCGTTCGCCGGCCGCGGAGGCAGAGGCCTCGCCGGAGACGCGGCGCTGGTGGCTGCTCGCGCCGCTGGCGGCGGCCGCGGTGCTCCTGGTGCTGCTCTGGCCGGCGCAGCGGGCGGTCATCGGGCGAGTGCTGGTGGCGGGCGCGGGCCTGGAGATCGACGGGCAGAAGGCGGTGGCGGATCAGCCGGTGCTGGAGGGCGCGGTGGTGACGTCGCGCGACGGAGACTCCGCGCTGATCATCGACGCGGACCGCGGTGTCCTGCTGCGCAAGGGCGCGGTGATGGCGCTGCCCGGCGCGGCGGAGGCCACGGTGCTGGCGGGCCGGGCGCGCTTCGCGGTGAAGCCGGGGCACGGGCCGTTCGCGGTGCGCTCCGGGCCGGTGAGGGTCGAGGTGGTGGGCACCATCTTCGTGGTCGATCGCAAGGGCGCCGACGAGACACTGGTGGCGGTGCACCGGGGCACGGTCAACGTGAGCGATCCGCACGGGACGGTGCAGGTGAAGGACGGGCAGGAGTGCCTGGCGACCGCGACGGCCTTGAGCCCCGCGCGCCCGGCCGGCCCCAGCGCGCTGGAGGAGGATCGCGGCGGCAACTGGCTCGCGGAGCTGTTCGCCCGGCTCACCACCCTCGTCGAGGCGGTGCGGCAGGCCATCGGCGAGTGAGGCTTCGCTCGCGCCGGAGTTGATCGCAGTGGCGACTCCGTTCAGCCCGAGCGACGTCGAGGGCCCGCTGGAGCCGCGGTGGTGGGGTGGGTCCCTCGGCTCCTCTCGACAGGTTCAGAACTTCGGCCCCCCTCTGACTCGGGCCCTCGGGCCTCAGATCCCCTGCTCGATCATCCACCGCTCGGCTTCGATGGCCGCGGCGCAGCCGGTGCCGGCGGCGGTGATGGCCTGGCGGTAGACGTGATCGGAGACGTCGCCGCAGGCGAACACGCCCTCCACGCTGGTGCGGGTGGTGCCCGGGTGCACCCAGAGGTAGCCGTTTTGCTGCAGCTTGAGCTTGTCCTTGAAGAGGTCCGTGGTCGGCTGGTGGCCGATGGCGACGAAGACGCCCTTGGCGTCGAGCTTCTGGGTGTCGCCGGTCTTGCGGTTCTTCACGATGGCGCCAGAGACGCCCTTCTGGTCGCCGACGATCTCCTCGATGACCGAGTCCCAGACGAACTTGATCTTCGGGTTGCTCATCGCGCGGGCCTGCATGATCTTCGACGCGCGCAGCTCGTGGCGCCGGTGCACCACGGTGACCGAGGCGCACATCTTGGCGAGGTAGGTCGCCTCCTCCATCGCCGTGTCGCCGCCGCCCACCACGATGACGTCGGTGTTCTTGAAGAAGAAGCCGTCGCAGGTGGCGCAGGCCGACACGCCGCGGTTCATGAACTCGTCCTCGCCCTTCGCGCCGATCCACTTCGCCGACGCGCCGGTGGCGATGATCACCGTCTCCGAGAGGTACTCGGCGGTCTCGCCCTTGATGTGAAAGGGCCGCTTGGAGAAGTCGATCGAAACCACGTTCTCCATGTGAATCTTGGTGCCGAAGCGCTCGGCCTGTTTCTGGAAGCGCTCCATCAACTCGGGGCCGGTGATGCCCTCCGGAAAGCCGGGGTAGTTCTCCACCTCGGTGGTGATCATCAGCTGACCACCGGGCACTCGACGGGGATCGATCTCGGCGGGCCCGCCCGCGAAGACGACCGGCTTGAGCGTCGCGCGCGCGGCGTAGATGGCGGCGGTGTACCCGGCTGGGCCCGACCCGATGATGGTGACTTTGTTGGTCTCCACGTGTGCTCCCTGAAAATTGTGCGGCGGCACTCTGGCATGAGATGCAGAAGAGCGGACAAAGGTTTCAGAGGTGCTACGAAGGAGACGCCATGGCCATGGACGTCGACCTCCTCAAGAAGGTGGCCCTCTTCGAAGGCATGACCTCGGCTCAGCTGCGCAAGCTCGCGGCGGGCATGAGGGAGGTCGACTTCAAGGTCAACTCGCACATCTTCCACGAGGGCGACCCGGGCACGTCGATGTTCATCATCGCCGAGGGCAAGGTGCGCATCTCCAAGGTGGTGCCCGGCATCGGCGAGGAGGCGCTCGCCATCCTCGAGCGCGGCCAGTACTTCGGAGAGATGTCGCTGATCGAGGACGGCCCCCGCTCCGCCGACGCGATCGCGCACATCGCCTGCAAGCTCTACGAGTTCTCCCGCACCAACCTCGACCAGGTGATGTTCACCGACAAGGAGCTCGCCTACGTCCTCTTGTGGACGTTCGTGCGCACGCTCTCGGCGCGCCTGCGCGAGACCAACGACAAGATCCGCGGCTTCTTCGCGCTCTCGGCGTTCGGGCCGAAGTAGCGCGCCGTCGCGCTCATTGCAGCGCCCGCTTCTGGCCCTTCGCCACGGGGGGCAGGTCGAGGATCGAGCCTCGGTCCATGCTGCGCGCGAGCCCCTGCTGAATCCAGGTGCTGCGATCGAGCGTGCGGCAGCCGATCACCATGCCCATGTCGACGTCGGTGATGAGCTCGTGGCCCTCCAGGTCCGCCCTGGTGCGGGCCAGCTTGAGCAGCCGGTCGTGCGCGCGCGCCGACATGCCGAACTTGTTCACCGCCAGGCTGAGCGCCTTGCGGGCCGACGGCGTCGCCTCGCAGGCCTGGCGCAGGAGCCGCGGCCCCATCTCGGCGTTGCAGAAGACGCCCGGCTCGTTGCGGAAGCGGTGCCGCTGCCGCGCGCGGGCCTCCTCGACGCGGGCGCGGTAGTACGAGGTCGGCTTCTCCACGAGGTCGAGCCGGGCGAGCGCCTCGACGTCGACCGGCCGGGTCTCGAGGGAGATGTCGAAGCGGTCGAGGAGCGGGCCCGAGACCCGCGTGTGGTACTGCAGCACGCGCTGGTCTCCGCACCGGCAGGCGCGGGTGGGCACGTTGAAGTAGCCGCAGTAGCAGGGGTTCATCGCGCCCACGAGCATCACCTCGCAGGGGTAGGTGACGTGCTGGTTCGCGCGCGCGAGGCGCACCACGCCCTCCTCCAGCGGCTGGCGCAAGACCTCGAGCACGTTGCGCCGGTACTCGGGGAGCTCGTCGAGGAAGAGCACGCCCCGGTGCGCCATGGAGAGCTCGCCCGGGCGCGCCAGGGGACCGCCGCCCACCAGCCCCGCGTCGGAGATGGTGTGGTGCGGCGCGCGAAACGGCCGCTCGCGCACCAGCGCCTGCCCTTCGCGAAGGAGCCCCAGCACCGAGTAGACCTTGGTGACCTCGAGGGCCTCCTCGAAGCGCAGCGGCGGGAGGATGCCCGGCAGCCTCCGCGCCAGCATGGTCTTCCCGGAGCCGGGCGGGCCGCAGAGCAGCACGTTGTGCGAGCCCGCGGCCGCGAGCTCCATCGCGTCCTTCACCTCGTTCTGGCCGCGCACCTCGCTCATGTCGAGGGCCGCGCCGGAGGGCCCGGTGATGGCGACGGGCGCGGTGCGATCGAAGGGCGTGACGGGGACGTCGCCGGTGAGGTGATCGACGGCCTCCTTGAGCGTGCGGACCGGGATGACGTCGATGCGATCGACGAGGGCCGCTTCACCAGCGTTCTCGACCGGCACGAGCACGCCCTTGAAGCCGCGGTTCCGCGCGGCGAGCGCCAGCGGCAAGACGCCGCGAATGGGCTTGAGGTTGCCGTCGAGGGCGAGCTCTCCGCCGAAGAGCCACGGCTCGATGGCGGCGGGCTCGAGCTGGCCGGCGGCGGCGAGCACGCCGAGCGCGATGGGCAGCTCGAAGGTGGCGCCCTCCTTCCTCAGGTCGGCGGGGGCGAGGTTCACGGTGACGCGCTTCTGCGGCAAGACGAAGCCGGCGTTCTTGAGCGCGGAGACCACGCGCACCTTGCTCTCCTTCGCCGCGCCCTCGGGGAGGCCGACCACGTTGAAGAAGGGCAGGCCCAGGGCCATGTCGACCTCGACCTCCACCAGCACCGCGTCGACTCCGACCAGCGCCCCCGAGCGTACTCGCGACAGCATGTGGCCTCCCCGATGACGGGGGCGCTGAGCAAGCGGCGGACCACCACCGCGCCCGGGCTCTCGCTCCCGGGCGATTCTCAGCGCGCGAGACGCGAACGGTGCGCGCCTGTCCATCCGGCGTCTCGGACCGGCGCTGCGCGGTACGACAGGTGCAGCGAGGGCTCTGGTGCGGAGGTGCGCATGAGCGACGAACCGCGCGACGCGAGGTTGCCGCTGACGTTGTGGGGCCGGTCCGGAGAGGCGATCGCCGCATTGGTTTCGCCCCCTCGGCTGCCCTGGGCGCTCAGCGGGCGGGCGCACGTGGCGCTGTTCCGCGTCGCAGACCGGGTGCCACTGCGCTGGGGGCTCTTGCCGGTCCTCCGGCGCACCCGGATCGTGATGCTGGTCCGCTACCTGGAGGGCACGCTCCGCTACGACGAGCTGATCATCGGCCGGCTGGCGCGGAGGGGCTCCCGGGTGGGCCTGTTCGTCGACCGCATCTGGGTGGACAGCGCGGAGTCGGTCTCCGGCGGGCGGCGCTACTGGGGCTTGCCGAAGGAGCTGGCCGAGTTCTCGTGGGTCGGCGACGAGGTCCACGTCCACGACGCGAACGGAGAGATCGTCCGGCTCACGGTCAGGTCCGGCAAGGCCCACGCGCCGAGTGTCCGGGTCCTCGCGCCCGGCTTCGGCGTTCGCCGCGGGAAGCTCCTCTTCACCCTGGGTCGAGTCCGCGCCCGGCTCCGCCTCGGCACGATGAGGAAGATCGCGTGGGCGCCCAAGTTCGCCTCGCTGCCCGCGCGCCCGCTGCTCAGCTTCGACGCCGCGCCGTTCACGCTCAACATCGACGTGGCGAGCGAGCTGTAGCGGCCAACCTCCGCAACGACGGGGTGGGCGGCCGGCGGACTGCGCAGAGCTCTGCGCAACGGATCGGGTGGCTCGGCGCCGGCACCACAGGAGCATGACCGCGAACCGACTGCTGCTCCTCGCCGCCTAGCGAGAGTGCCAATCACTTTTTCCTAGCGAGAGTGCCAATCACTCTTTCGTCGGCATTGTCATGGAACACGGGCGCATGGGTGTCCGACGGCCCTCGGGTGCCGCTGCGGGCTCAATTCGTCTCTGGTACGGCCGAGGTGCACCGGTTCCGACCCGCGACGCCAGCTGAAAGGACCAAGTGCCGACTGAGAGCGAGAGTTGAGATGCCAATCACTTCCTCAGGAACTCTGCGCTCCTGGTTCAGCTGCCGCGGCCCACGCGAAGGGTTTGAAAGCCCTCGGTGGGAACTCCGCAGTCTGGTCCCCCGCAAGGAACCTCGCCGATGCTTCGCGAAACCACTCGGCGAATCGGCGGTAGGCGCGCCGGTACTCGACCCAGGCCACGCGCGTATCGGCATGGCACAGAGGCTCCGGCGAGCGCTTGACGTGCTTCGGTCGTCGGCCGGGGCGCTGCCACCGTGTCGCCTCGACTCCCCGGACTTCCTGATGGACCTGTCGCCACTTCGCCTCGATCTCGTCGATCATGGTCTTCACGCGGCGACGCCTCTCGTTCGGTGACAGCTCCGCCCACGCGGGGAGCGGCTGCAGCTCCAGCTCCTCGTGTTCGATCCAGCGCGCGTCGAATCGATTCGTCCCGCCCTTCACCAGGCGACCGTCCTTCCACCGCCTCGACCAGTGGAAGAACGGGAAGCGCTCGGTAGCGAGGCTGAGCAACTGCCGAACGCAGGTCAGTCCGGGCCATTCGAGGGGACTGCGCACCAGTCCCTCCTTCACGCCGTGGCTGAGCAGGTACCGCAGGCGCCCCTCCTGTGCGTCAGCGCCGAAGATGGGCTCCGCAGAGAAACGGCGTTCCCAGAACTGTCCTCGCCAGCCCGCCAGCGGGCCCAGCTTCTTGGAGAGGTTGCCGAGAAGGTGGCGCATGAACACAGAGAGCGCACCGTCTCGCGCCGACACGATGGCGTGCAGGTGGTTGGACGTGAAGACGAACGCGTGGAGCGAGACGCCGCTCAACCTCACAGCTCGCGCGAGGACGCCACCAGCAATCCGGCTCGTCTCTTCCATCTGCTTCATGAGGAAGCGTCCCTGAAAGGTACGCGCGGTAACGAAGTAGACGCCGTGGGCGTCGTACATGCGAAGTCTTCGTGCCATTTGACCATCCCCCGAGAGTAATTCGAGGGATGCGGCAGCAATTGTTGGGCCGCTGAGAAGGTGTTGAACGAAGCCGCTTCGCGGCAGAGGTGACGTTGGAGGCGTGACGATCGCGGAGGAAACGCGGTCAGGAACTCGGCGCACTCGGGGGAGTCGCCCAGCCTTGTGGAACCGAGACGCCGGT
>JBBIOE010000115.1:0-23532 GCA_037443525.1 Archangiaceae bacterium
GGCGAGGCGGTCGTTGAAGAGCGTCTCCATCAGCTCGGAGACCTGCACCGAGGTGGCGATGGTGCCTTCCTGGACGATCAGCTGCTCCAGGGCCATCTGGAACTGGCGCACGTTCTCGTAGCGATCGTCGGCGTTCTTCGCGAGCGCCTTCATCAAGACGTCGTCGAGGTACGAGGGCACCTCGGCGATCTCCGACGGCGCGGGGATCTTGCACTCCAGCGCCGCCTGCAGCGTGGCGATCTCGTTGTCGCGCTTGAGCGGCCGCTGCCCGGTGATGAGCTCGTAGAGCACCAGGCCGATGGCGAACAGATCGCTGCGCGCGTCGAGCGGCTTTCCGCTGGCCTGCTCGGGGGCCATGTAGGCGAACTTGCCCTTGATGGCGCCGGACTTGGTCGACGACATCTGGTCGGCGGCCTTGGCGATGCCGAAGTCCACCAGCTTCACCGAGCCGTCGAAGCTGACCAGGATGTTCTGCGGCGAGATGTCGCGGTGCACCACGCGCAGGGGCTTGCCGCTGTCGTCGCTGCGGGTGTGGGCGTAATAGAGGCCCTGGCAGGCGTCGGCCACCATACGAATGGCCACCGGGCGGGCGACCCACTGGCCGGTCGTCCACGCGCGGCGCATGACGCGGCCCAGGTCCTCGCCGTGCACGAACTCCATCGCGATGTAGTACTGCCCACCCGCCTCCCCGAGGTCGTAGATCTGCGCGATGTTGGGGTGGTTGAAGCGGGCGGCGATCTTGGCCTCGTTCAGGAACATCTGAACGAACTCGGGATCCTCCGCGAGGTGCGGCAAGATGCGCTTGAGCACCACGTGACGGTTGAACCCCTCGATGCCCGTCTGCTTCGCCAGCCACACCTCGGCCATGCCGCCCGTGGCGAGCTTCTTCACAAGCTGGTATTTGCCGAATTCCTGGGTGGACATTGCTGGTACGGCCGCTCGGGCCGGCGAGTGTAGAGAGCCGAAAGCAGAACCACAATGATCCTCGGCATTTCCCTCGCGGTGTTGGTGGCCGGCATTCCGCCGTCGAGCCCCGGCGTCGGCACCTCGCCGCAGGCGAAGCTCGAGCTCATGACCGAGGCCGAGACCACCACCTTCGACTGGCACGACACCGAGGACCGCGTGCGCGGGCTCATCGAGCCGCGCCTCTTCAAGACCGGCCTCGCCAGCACGGTGTCGGTGAACGTGGGCTCCTTCACCGGGCCGGACTACGACGGGCCGGTGACCCTCTCCTTTCGCCCCGTCGATCAGGTAGGGGGCGGGTACCAGCAGACGACCGCCAAGAAGCCGGGCGAGAAGTCGTGGGTGTTCGCGCTGACGCCGTCCGAGCCGGGGCCCCACGTGCTGGAGGTCTCGTTTCGCACCTCGAAGCTGAAGGTGCTGCGCGGCGAGGCGCTCGTGCGCGAAGGGCCGTTGCCGGCGTGGATCGGCTGGGCGGTGGGCGTGTCGTTGGTGGGCCTGGTGATCGCGTCCGCGATCGCGGCCCTCCTCAGGGTGCAGCGGGAAGAACGCGCCAAGAGCGCGGGAGGCGGGTCGTGAAGGGGAAGGGACTGTCCAACAAGCCACTCCGCGAGGACCTGGTGATGCAGGCGTGCCTCGAGGCCTACGGGGCCGTGCGCCACGAGGGGCGGCTCGCCGATCGCGCCCTCGACTCGGTGTTGAGGAACCGCAAGCACCTGTACTCGAACGAGCGGCGCGCGGTGGCGGAGCGCGTCTACGCCCTGTTGCGCAAGCAGCGGCTGGTCGACTTCCTCGTGGACAAGGCCTTCCTCGAAAAGGGCGAGGTGAACACCACCGAGCGCGACGTGCTGCGGCTGGCGACCAGCCGGGTGCTGGAGGGCGAGGCGGCGCGAGCCGTGTCCATGTCCAGCGGGCTCGGGCAGGAGGCCACGAAGCGCCTCGACGACCTGCCGCGCTTCAAGCAGTCCCTGGCCAAGCTCCCCAAGGAGGAGCGCTTCGCCATCGAGGCCAGCGTCCCCGACTTCTTCGCCAAGAAGCTGCTCGAGCAGCTGGGCGACGAGGCCCAAGCCGCCGCCGAGGCGATGGGCGTCAGGGCGCCCTTGTGCGGGCGGGTGAACCTGCTCAAGACCACCCGCGAGGCCCTGGCTCAGGACCTGCGGCGGGAAGGCGTGACCGTCACCGAGACCAAGCTCTCTCCGCTGGGGCTCATCCTCGAGACGCGGGTGAACGTGTACGCGCTCGAGGCCTTCAAGGCCGGGCTCTTCGAGGTGCAGGACGAGGGCAGCCAGCTCCTCGGCATGCTGGTGGACGGGCCGCCGAGGAAGGTCATCGACGCCTGCGCCGGCGCGGGCGGGAAGACGCTGCAGGTCGCGGCGCAGATGAAGAACAAAGGCGAGCTGTTCGCGCTCGACGTCGACGCGCGGCGGCTGGAAGACCTGAAGCTCCGCGCCCGGCGGGCCGGCGTCCACAACGTGCGCATTCACGCCATCGCGCCCGAGGGCGAAGCGGCGGCGGCCTCCATCGCCCAGTGGAAGGACTCGGCGGAGCGGGTGCTGGTCGACGCCCCCTGCAGCGGCAGCGGCACCTTCCGGCGAAAGCCCGACGCGCGCTACCGGCTCGACGAGGCGACGCTGCTCGATCACGTGCGGCGCCAGGACGAGCTCCTCGAGCGCTTCTCCTCGCTGGTGAAGCCCGGCGGCCGCCTCATCTACGGCACCTGCAGCGTGCTGCGCGAAGAGAACGAGGAGGTGGTGGCGCGCTTCCTGGCCAGGCACCCGGAGTTCTCGGTGATGGCGCCCGAGAAGTGGCTCGGCGACATCGGCCCACAGGTGACGCGCGAGGGCTTCTTGCGGCTCTTCCCCCACCGGCACGGCACCGACGGCTTCTTCGGCGCGGTGCTGGAGCGCAAGCGGGCCTGAAACCCGAGACGGAGCGTCGCCGCGTGTCGGATCTGAAGCTCGACGTCACGACTCCCGAGCGCGTGGCCATCGATCTGCCGATCGCCGGCATCGGGTACCGGGCGCTGGCCTACCTCATCGACGTGGCGGCGCTGTCGGGGGTGAGCCTGGTGCTCTACTTCGGCTACTCCTTCATCGGCCCCAGCGCGGTGGAGCTCTACCAGGACGCGCCGCGGCTGTTGCGCATCGCCGCCTTCATCGGCGCCTTCGTGGTGCTCTGGGTCTACTGGACCGCGATGGAGGTCTTCTGGAACGGGCAGACGCTCGGCAAGCGCGTGATGCACATTCGCGTGGTGCGCAAGGACGGCGCGCCGGTGACAGCCTTCGAGAGCGCGGTGCGAAACCTCTTGCGCGTGGTCGACTTCATGCCCGCCTGCTACCCCGTCGGCGTGGTGACGATGCTCGTCGATCGCCAGCACCGGCGCGTCGGCGATCTGGTGGCCGGCACCCTGCTGGTCCGCGACGAGCGCATCGGGCTGGAGCGCTACGCCGAAGCGGGCCCTGGCGGCGGTCTCTCCACCAGGGACGTCGAGCTGGTCACCGGCTACCTGTCCCGCTTCGAGTCGCTCGACGAGGCCGCGCGGGTGGCGCTGGGGCGCAAACTCGCCGCGAGCCTGGGCCTCGAGGCGGCGAAGGCCGACGCCCTCACCGCCGCCGAGGCGCGGGCCTATTTGTCTGCCAGGCTGAAGGGAGCCTGACGGTGGCCGAGCCCCTGCCCGCCTTCGTGCAGCGCCACTCCGCCGACTGGAAGGCCTTGGAGGCGATGCTCGATCGCCAGCGTCACGGGAAGCTGGCGCTCGACGAGCTCTTCGCGCTGGAGCGGCTCTACCGCAAGACCTCGGCCGACCTCGCCACGGCGCAGACGCACTACGCCGGCACCGACGTCCAAAGGTTTCTGAACCAGCTCGCGGCCAAGGGCTACGGCGCCATCTACCGGGCCCGGCCAGACCGGAAGGCGGCGCTGAAGGACTTCTTCGCGAAGGGCTTCCCCGAGGCGGTGCGGGAGACGCTGCCCTACACCGGCGTCGCGGCGGCGCTGATGGTTCTCGGGGTGATCGTCGGCGCCACCACGGTGCTGCTCGAGCCCACCGGCGCCGCGCTGCTCGTGCCCGACCACCTCCTCGACCTCATCCACCGGCGCGAGCTGTGGACCGACCGCGCGCTGGAGGCGAACACGCCCTCGGAGATGGCGACGCAGATCTTCACCAACAACTTGAGGGTCACCATCAGCGCCTTCGCGCTCGGGATCACCGGCGGCATCGGCACGGTGCTTCTGCTCGTCTTCAACGGGCTGCACCTGGGCGCGGTGATGGCGGCCTGCGGGCGGGAGTGCCTGGGCTTTGGCTTGGCGCGCTTCCTCCTCGCCCACGGGCCGGTGGAGCTGTCGGTCATCGCCATCACCGGCGGCGGCGGGCTGGTCATCGGACACGCGCTGATCGAGCCCGGCGAGCGGCCGCGCGGCGAGGTCTTGCGGGAGCGCTCCAGCGTCGCGGTGCGGCTCCTGCTCGGGTGCGCGCCGTTCCTCACCGGCATCGGCGTGGTGGAGGGCTTCGTCAGCCCGGGGACCTTGTTCTGGTGGCCGGTGAAGGCGGTGGTGGGCGCGGCGCTCGGGGCGGCGTTCTGGCTCTACGTGCTCAGGGCCGGGCGCTCGACGGCGAAGCGCTGAACGAGCACGGCCCCCTTTGACTTCGCTCGCAGTGTCGAGGACCTCGGCTGAACCGATCGGATTCCAAAGACTCGCTGGCCCTCGACGCCGCTCGGGCTGAGCGGAGTCGAAGCCCAGCCCTCTGGCCCTTCAGCTCAGCTGCGGCATCGAAGCGCTCGCGGCCTCGAGCGCCTCGCGCTGACGCTGCTCGCGGTGGGTGAGCACGCGCTCGTACGCGGCGTTCAGCCGCTGCATCGCCTCGGAGTCGCCGCCGCGGTCCGGGTGGTAGCGGCGCGCCAGCTCGCGGTAGCGCTCGCGAATCGTGGCCTCGGAGTCGAGGGGAGACACGCCGAGCTCGCGGTAGGGATCCTGCCGGTCGAGCGAGCGGAGCCAGGCGCGCAGGCGGTCGCCCGCGGCGCCCAGGGCCGGCTTCGGCGGGGTCGGCACCCGGGTGCGCATCTTGGTGTCCGCGCGCAGGACCTCCGAGTACACGCTGGTCGACCAGCGGTGGCACGAAGGACAGTGGTGGTAGCGCACCCGCCCGCCGCTCCCGACGTGGCTCGTCATGGTGATGCCGCAGTGGGTGCAGTCCACGTCGATGGCGTCGACGACTTCGGTAGTGGCGGCCTTGGTGTGCATGCGTCGCTGACCTCGTCGTTGTGCTACAGCGGTGTTTCGACTTGTACCCTCGTGGCCTTTCGACGCAAAAAATTGGCCACCCACTCTCGGCTGGCATCATGACCTTCATGACGAACCTGGCGTCTCGTGCCCTGGCCGTGATCGGGGCGGCGGTGCTCTTCGGCCTCCCCGCGACCGCGGCGCCGCCCGCGCCCAAACGGCCGGTGTCCATCGGCAGCGCCAAGGAAGAGGACCTCGAGCGACCCGTCTTCAAGGCGAACCGCGACCTGGCGCTGATGCGGGCGATGCTGTGGGCCTTCGAGCCGTCTCCGGTGGAGATTCGTTGCACCGCGGTGGAGGACCTGGGCCTGCTCGGTGACGCGCGGGCCTTGAACCCCCTGGCCCAGCTGGTGCTCGACTACAACCCGCGCATCGCCGGCGCCGCCATTCGCGCCGTGAGCCTGATTCGCCACCCGCGGGCGGAGGAGATCCTCTCCAACGTGATTCGCCACCCCACCCTCGCCGAGGCGCTCAAGGTGCAGGCGGCGACCCTGCTCGCGTACCAGAACACCGACACCGCGATTCGCTTCTTGAAGACCGTGGAGCGCACGAGCGGCTGGCCCTTGGCGGTGCAGCAGCGGGTACACCTGGTGCTGCAGGACATGCCCTCGGGCCGCGGAGGTATGCCGTGATCGATCGCTCCATCGCATTCCTCGGCGGCGGCAACATGGCCTCGGCGCTGATCCGCGGCCTGTTGCGCGCCGGGACGAAAGCCTCGCTGGTGACCGCGACCGTGCGGCGCGCCGAGCGCAAGGGCGAGCTGGAGAAGCTTCACGGCATCGACGTCTCGTTCGACAACCTCGCCGCCGCCCGGGCCGCCGAGATCATCGTCCTGTCGGTGAAGCCGCAGGCGATGGAGAAGCTCGTCGCGCAGATCGCCCCGGCCATCGACAACCGCAAGCTGGTCATCTCCATCGCGGCCGGCGTACCCATCGCCGCGCTGGAGCGGCACCTCGGCGCCGGCGCCCGCATCGTGCGCGCCATGCCGAACACGCCCTGCCTGGTGGGCAAGGGCGCCACCGGCCTGTCGGGCGGCGAGCACGCCACCGCCGAGGACCTGGCCATCGCCACCACCATCTTCGAGTCGGTGGGGTACGTGACGGTGCTCGACGAGAACCTCATCGACGCGGTCACCGGGCTGTCGGGCAGCGGGCCGGCCTACATCTTCCTCATCATCGAGGCGCTCTCCGACGCGGGCGTGAAGGTCGGGCTCTCGCGGCACGTGGCGCTCAAGCTGGCGGCGCAGACGGTGCTGGGCAGCGCGGCGCTCCTCCTCGAGACCGGCGAGCACCCCGGGCACTTGAAGGATCAGGTCACCAGCCCCGGCGGCACCGCCATCGCCGGCCTGCACACCCTCGAGGCCGGGGGCCTGCGCACCACCCTCATCGACGCCGTGGAGGCCGCGACCCGAAGAGCCAGGCAGCTGGGCGATGCCTTTCTGGAGAAGCGCTGAGCACGGCGCGATGATGCGCCGAGGAGACTAAGCCATGAAGATGACCCCGCTCGACATTCGCCAGAAGCGCTTCCAGTCGGAGCTTCGCGGCTACTCGAAGAAGGAGGTCGAGGGCTTCCTCGAGCTCACCGCCGGCGAGTTCGAGGACGTGGTGCGCGAGAACATCGCCCTCAAGGACGAGCTCAAGCGGGTGCAGGCTCAGCTCGAGCACCACCTCGAGCGCGAGAAGACGCTGCAGGAGACGATGGTCACCGCCCAGCGCATCTCCGAGGACGTGAAGGCCCAGGCGCGCAAGGAGGCGGAGCTGGCCATCGCCGACGCCGAGCTGCAGGCCGAGAAGATCATCGCCAGCGCCAACAACCGGCTGGTGGAGCTGGTGAAGGACCTGAACGAGCTGAAGCGCCAGAAGGTGCAGTTCGAGGCGCAGCTCGAGACCACCATCTCCTCGCACCTGAAGCTGTTGGAGACCTTCCGCACCCAGGCCTCGGGCGGCGACGTGGCCTTCCTGATGAAGAAGGCCGGCGAGCACCCGTGAGCTGGGTGAAGGACGGGCCGGGTGGCGCCGAGGTGTCGGTGCTGGTGCAGCCCCGCGCCTCGCGCACCAAGGTGGTCGGAGAGCACGACGGGAGGCTGAAGATCGCCCTCGCCGCGCCGCCGGTGGACGGTGAGGCCAACGCCGCGCTGGTGGAGTTCCTGGCCGACGCCCTCGAGGTGAAGAAGGCCCAGGTGACGTTCCTGGACGGCGAGACCTCGCGCCGGAAGCGCCTGGCCATTCGGGGAGTGGCGGCCGCGCAAGTCATGGCGATGTTGTTGCCCTCGTGAGCGTCTGGCCTGCCCTCGCACTGCTGCTGACGCTGACTCGAGCGCCGTCCGACGTGCCGATCACCCTGAGCGGAGTCGAAGGGTGCCGAACCGTCGGCCCAGCGCTGGCCCTCTCTCCCCCGCCGGGCGCGGACGAGGAGGGCCCCATCGAGGTGGTGCACTCGGCGTCGCGCGCCACCTCGCCGCTGGCCACGCTGAAGACGCAGCGCTTCGTCATCCGCTACACGCCCGACGCGGCGGGCTCCGCGCACTTCCTCGCCGGAGCCATCGAAGGCATCCGGGACGAGATTCGGGACGCGCTAGGCCGCGACTGGCCGGGCGTCACCGAGATCCGCCTCGGCTTCGGCCGCGAGGAGTACGAGGCGCTGGCGCTGTCCCCGCCGCCGAGCTGGGCCGTCGCACTGGCGTGGCCGAACGAGAACGTGGTGCTGGTGGAGGCGCACTCCCTGGCGCAGGGCGACGGGCAGCAGACCCTGCGGCACGAGCTCGTCCACGTGGCCCTGGGTCGCCTGGGGACCGGGTGGCCGCGCTGGTTCCAGGAGGGCTTCGCGCAGCTGGCGACCGGGGAGCGGAAGTTTCGCGTCTCCCAGTACACGACCCTGGCCCGCGCGGTGGCGAGCGACCGCGTCTTCCACTTCGACGATCTCGCCCAGGGCTTCCCCGAGAAGCCCGAGGACGTGGAGATCGCCTACGCCGAGAGCCTCGCCTTCGTGGAGTTCCTGCACGATCGCCACGGCGCCGCGGCCTTCGGAGCGCTGACCGATCACGTCGGACGCGGCGAGGGCTTCGAGCTGGCGTTCGGCCGCGCGTTCCACACCAGCCTGTCGGTCGAGGAGAAGGCCTTCGACGACGAGCTGCCGCGGCGCTACCCGTGGTGGCCGACGCTCTTCGCCAACGGCACCGTGCTGTGGTCGCTGACCGGCGGGCTGGTGGTGCTGGCCTGGGTCCGGCGGCGGAGGGATCTGAAGCGCTGGCACCTCCTGCAGGAGGAGATCGAGCGCCGGGAGGACGCCGCCTTCGCCCTGCTCGCGCACCTGTCGAAGCCGGCCAACGACGACCTGCCCCTCGAGGCTCCCGTGCCGGAGTGGCCGTGGCTGGTGACGATCACCCGGGAGAAGTGACGCCCAGGGTGAACGGTGGATCCGTCAGTCCACCTCGACCACCAGCACCTTGAGCCGCGACGGCTGCGCGCAGTCGATGGGGCTGGCCCCGAAGCGCTCCACGACGCGGCCTCGACGCGCGCTCGCGCCTCGGAGCACCTGGGCCTCGAGCTCGCGCTCCGACAGCGCCGCGACGTTGCACAGGCACAAGAGCCGGCCCCTTTGAGCCACCACCGGCAGCGCCGCCGCCACGAGGCGGTGGTAGTCGCGCGCCGCCGTGAACCGGCCCTCTTTGGCCGTGGAGAAGCCGGGCGGGTCCAGGATCACCAGCTCGAACCGCTCGTCCTTCTTCGCGAAGCGCTTCAGCCACTCGAAGACGTCGCCGGAGATGAAGTCGCGCCGCTCCGCAAGGAGAGCGTTGAGCTCGGTGTTCCTGGCGCCCCAATCGAGCACCTTGCGCGAGAGGTCGACGTTCACCGCGCGCGCCGCCCCGCCCTTCCCCGCCGCCACCCCGAAGCCGCAGGTGTAGGCGAAGCCGTTGAGCACCCGGGCGCCACCGGCCTGGGCCCGAACCCAGGCGCGCGCGTCGCGGGCGTCGACGTACAGGCCCACCGAGAGCCCGTTCGCGGGGCGAATCTCGAAGGAGAGCCCCAGCTCGCGGCAGACGAGCGACGGCACCTCGGGCCCGACGAGCGGCACAGGCGGCGCCACCCAGTCCGCCGATTCATTCGCGGCGCGGCGCGCCTCCTTGGGCCGGCGCTTCAAGTACACCGACTTCGCCGGCAGGAGCTCTGCGACGGCCTCGGCCAGCGCGCGCTCCTCCTCTGGGGTGGCGGCGCGGAACAGGCTCAGCACCGCCACGGCTCCGAAGCAGTCCACCTCGACGCCGTCGAGCTCGCCGTCCACCGCGCGCCAGAGGTCGGTGTCCGCCGGGAGGCGATCGCGGCGCCGGGTGAGCGCCGCCTCGAGGGCACGCCTCACGTCGCCAGGCCCGCCCGCTTCCACACCGAGTCCGCCGCCTTCGCCGCCTCGAAAGCCAGCGCTCCGTAGTCCGCGCCCAAGAGCGTCCCTTCGCGCACGACGACCCGGCCGTTCACCATCGCCCACGCCACCGGCGACTGCGAGAGCTGCATCAACAGGTGCGGCAGATCGTCGGAGCTCTCCGGGGGCACGAAGTCGAGCACGAGCAGATCGGCCAACCCGCCCCGCTCCACCACGCCGCTCGGGCGCCCGAAGATCATCATCGAGAGCTCGGCCGGCCCGCCGAGGAAGAAGGCGCCGAGGTGCGCGTCGGGATCGCTGGTGCGACCGGCGCGGGTCAGGGTCAAGAGGAGCGAGTGCGCGACGTCGACGTCGGAGAAGAGCGTGCCGGTGCCGTCGGTGCCGAGGCCGACCAGGCAGTGCTCCGCGAGCGCGGCCTCGAGGCCCGTGGCGGGGCTCCCCATCGAGTCGGTGGCCGAGGCGCGCAGGCACAACGAGAGCATGGTGCGCGTCCGCGCGAGCCGCTGCGCCTCGGTGCGCCCGATGGCCTTGCCGTTCGCGGCGATGGACGACGCCCCCAACAGCCCGAAGGCCTCGAAGCGGTTCACCTCGCGAACGCCGTGGCGCGACCAGGTCGTCGCCAGCCCGTCGTCGGACTCGGCGAGGCGGAAGTGCACGCCCACGCCGAGCTCTTCCTTGGCGCGGCCGGCGACGCGCAACAGCTCGTCGTCGGCCTGGTTCGAGGAGTGAAAGCCCAACAGGCCGCGCAGGCTCGCGTGGTCCTTCATGCGCCTGGCGTGGGCCGCGTTGCCCTCGACCTGCGCCGGCCCGGGGTGCGCCGGGAGGCCCGAGCAGCTGGCGTGGCTGTTGAGCAGCCTGAGGCCCAGCCGCTCGGCGGTGCGCGACTGGGCGCCGAGACCCGCCTCCACGCAGCCGGGCGCGAGCAGGTGCTCGACGAAGGTGGTGATGCCGTGCCGCGCGCCGCGCGCGAGGGCGTAGGCGGTGAGCGCCTCGATCTCCGCGGGGGTCAAGCCCTCGGCCACCTGCAGCTCCCGCTCGAGCCGCTGCTCGTGGCTGGCCAAGAGCGCGTCGGCGCGCCTGGAGCCGAGCTGCCCGTTCACCAGGCGGGTGTGGGCATCGGTGAAGCCGGGCGACACCAGGCGCCCCTTGCAGGAGACCGCCCAGTCACCGGGCAGCACCGGCACCTCGGCGTCCGGCGCGATGCGGGCGATGGCGTCGCCCTCGATGACCACGGCCATGCCCGTGCGGACGCGCCCGTCGGAGCGGAACAGGCTGCACGCTTTGAGGACCAGGCGCCCTTCCATCGGAGGCGAGAAGCCTAGCCCACTGCCTCCTCAGCCCCAGCGACGATTCGACTCCGGGGCGCGACCGACGGCGGCGTCAAGGTCGGCGCTCAGAGAGCGACCGTCCACGCGACGCCGCCCCCTGGGCGAGGGTGAGGCCCAGCGCAGCGAGCCAGGCCATCAGCGAGATCCACCCGCCAACGCGGAAGCTGAGCGGCTGGTAGCGCCAGTGCACCTCGCTCGAGCCGGCGGGCACGCGCACGCCACGGAGGAAGAAGTCCACCCGCTCGATCTCCACCGGAGCGCCGCTCACCTCCGCCGTCCAGCCGGGGTAGTCCTCGTCGGCCAGCACCAAGAGGCCCCTTCCGCAGGACATCACCCGCTGGACCACGTGCTCCGGACGCACGTCGCCGGTGTCGACCCGGTCGACGCAGCCCTCCTCGGGCGCCGCCTCCAGCGAAGGCCCGTGCGGGACGAGCGCCTCGGTGCGGAAGCGCGCCTCCGGCCCCCGCAAGGCCAGGAGCGCGGCGTCGTCGTCGGCCACCGTCACCCGGTGCACCACCCACCCGCGCGGGAAGCCCCGGTCCCACCGCCAGGTCCACACATCGGGGAACTTCGTCGGCGAGGGCACCGCTGGCACCGGAGGGTCCTCGAAGGAATTCCGGACGAAGTGCGTCACCCCCGCGAGCGCGAAGGCCGTCGCGCCCTGCCGGAACGCCGCCCCGAGCCTCCACGGGTCGCGAAAGCCGTAGCCGCCGCTCGCGCGCAGCCCCTCCTCCACGAAGCGCATGCCCGAGAGGCGCTCGCGCGAGTGCAAGACGATGGCGTCGCCGGCGTCGGGGTCCTCGTCCCACGGCGCGCACCACGGCACGTCGGAGTCGTCCACGTCGACGCGAATCGAGGCGCGGCCCACGTGCTCCCCCCTGAGCGTGGCGGCGATCGGCGACGGCGTCTCGAGCGCGTGCGCCGAGAGCCTCGGCCACACCTCGTGCGGCGCCAGCCACAGCTCGAACGTCACCAGCACCGCGAGGGCCGGCCCGACCCGCCTGCGGCCGAGCACCACCATCGCCGCGAGCACCAGCGCCACGTCGAGCGTCCACCGCGCGCCCGTCTCGAAGCCCTCGCGCGTCTCCAAGAGCCTCGCCGCGCCAAAGAGGCCGAACGCCACGCCGGCGATCCCCGCGGCCCACGGGAGCACCCGGGTGACGTGCCGGCGCGTCCTTGCGATCGCGACCTGCGCGCCCACGCCGCCCAGCACCGAGAGCGCGAACATCAGCGCGAGCCCGTACTTCGCCGGGTAGCGGAAGAGGCGAAGCGGCGGCAGGGCGAGGAGCCACTCCGAGACCACCAGGTGCTTCCCCAGCGCGAGGAGCAGCGCGCCGGCCCCGAAGATCACCAGCCAGCGCACGCGCCGCCGCGTCACCGCCCCCGCCGCCAGCGCCACCGGCGCCACGCCCAGGAACAACGAGAACAGGAAGCGCTGATCCGCCCCGCCCCAGTAGCCCCCCTGCCTGGGGAGATCGGCGTCCGGCACGAAGAGGGCGACGAGCTGCTGCCACGAGAGCGACCACTCCAGCGCGCCCGACGCGGCTTCACCCGGGCGCGTGAAGGCCCGGGCGAGCTCCGCCGCCGGCAGCAGCACCGAAGCGCCGAGCAGCCCCGCCCAGCCGCACGCGAGGAGCGCCCACGGCACCACGAGCCGCCACCGCCGCGCCGAGCAGGCCACCGCGAGCACCAGCGCCGCCTCCCACAGCACCATCTCCGGAGCGCCCGCGAGGGTGGCCGCGCCGAGCATCATCGCCACCAACGCCGCCGCGGCCAGCGAGGGCTGCCGCCGCAGGCCCAGCGCCGCCCAGAGGACGAAGCCCGCCCACGCCGCCGACGAGGCGAACGACAGGTTCTGGGCGAGCTCGGTGAAGAACGGTGCGAAGGCGAAGGGCGCCGCCGCCACGAACGCCGCCCAGCGCAAAAGCCCGAGCCGCCGCGCCGCGAGGAAGGTGCCGGCGAAGGCGAGCACCGCGTGGAACAGGTGCATCACGTTCGGTCCGCGCACTGGGCCGAACAGCTCCCCGGTCAGCACCCGCGGTGCATAGAGCGCCTGCGTGTAGAGCAGCGCCAGGAACGGCTGCCCGAGCCGGGCGTGCGGCTGCCACAGGGGAACTTCGCCGTGCGACCAGCGCTCGACGAGGTAGGCGGTGTCGGGGAACGAGAGCGCGTACAGATCGCGCGAGGCCTGCACGTCGCCTTGCAAGAGGGCGCGGGCGGAGAGGGTCGCCAGCGCCGCGGCGAGCAGCCACGGGACGACACGCGGCAGTCGCGTCACTCACCCACCTCCCGCAAACGATGATGCCGCTCCCTACGCGTGGCAGGAAGCGGCATCGCTCGTCAGCTCTTCGCGACGAAGGCTCAGTAGCCGTCGTTCTCCTTGGCGAAGTTCGACAGCTTCTTCTTCTCGAGCGCGTCACCCTTCGACGACGCGGTGCGCTTCTTGACGTCGGTGTCGCCGGCGAGAGCGTCGGCCGACATGCCGAACAGGGCGCGAATGTTGTCGCCGAAGAGGGTGATGACGCCGATGGCCGCGATCGCGATGAGCGCGACGATGATGATGTACTCGGTCATGCCTTGACCACGGGCCCGCTTCAGCATCTGCTTCTTGTTCAGCTTCTTCATGGGGTCGTCCTCTCTGAGTGAACGCCCCACGAGTGGGGCGGTGCTTGGTGACATGAGGAGTATCGGTGGGGACCCTCAACCCCTCCATACGTCATCGGGAGGATGCCCGTTCTTTTCGTGAAATCAAGGCTTTGGCCGCGCGTCTGAGGGCGGCCGAGCCATCTCCGGCAGGGCGGGCGGACTTTTCGGAGGCGGCGGCACGGCCTCGAGCAGCTCGGGCGGGGGCAGGGCGCGGAACGGAGCGGCGCGCTTGCGGTGATCGGCGAGCGCGGCGCGGGACTGGAGGAGCCTGTCCCCTTCCCCGACCAGGGGCTCGAGCGCGGCCCTGGCGGCGTCGGCCTCGCCCTGCTCCAGCGCCACCTTGGCGTAGGCCTCGCGCGGCGCCGGGTCTTCGGGGGCGAGACGCATCCACGCGGCGGCGGACGAGCGGCGCAGCGGCGAGTCGTCGTTCTGCCCGCTGGAGACCGCGAAGTGCACGCGCGCGGCGGCGGCGGCATCGAGGGGGTTCAGCTCGAGATAGCGGCTGAGCTCCAGGCGAGCGAAGCGCGAGGGGCGCCGCCGCTCGTCGGGAGGCGACGCGTCCTGGTCGGCGAAGAACGCCACCGGGGCGCGGTACTCGAGCACGTTCTTGTCGTCGGAGTTGAGGCCGCCCGCCCCGGCCCAGGCCAACAGCCCCTCCGTGCTCACCTGCTCGAGCGCCAACACGCCCTCGACGCCCTCGATGCGCAGGGGCGACAAGAGCGCCTTCACGCCGGGCGCCTGGAGCCGCGCGGCGAGCTGCTGGAAGTCGACGGCGAAGGGCCGCCGGGAGGCGATGAGCACCAGGTCGCCGCCGCCGCCCTGCCAGCCGGTGACGCTGGGGAAGCGCGTCCGCAAGGTCCGCAGCACCAGCTTCACCAGCTCGTCGTTCATCTCGTAGGTGTGGAACCACTGCACCAACAGGCCGTCGGGGGCGAGGCGGCGATCGACGATCTCGAAGAACTCCTGGGTGAAGAGCGACGAGATGCCGGACACCCAGGGGTTGCTCGGCTCGCTGACGATGACGTCGTAGGTGCGCGGCTCGAGGAGCAGGAAGGTGCGGGCGTCGTCGAGGTGCACGTGCACCCGCGGGTCCTCCAGTGCCTTGTGGTTCACGTCGCCAAAGCGCCGCGCCGCCTCCAGCACCGCCGGAGAGATCTCTACCAGATCGACGCGCTCCGCATCGGAGGCGAGCGTGCCGGCGAGCGACACGCCGGAGCCCGCGCCCACCATCATCACCTGCTTCACCGGCTTGGGCGCGAGGAGCACCCCGAGCTGCCCCAGCATGGTCTGGGTGACGAGATCGCCCGAATCGGTGGAGGCGTCGGCCTTGCCGTTCACGAGCAGGAAGCGCTTGCTCGGGTTCCGGCGCTCGTGGCCCACGAAGACGGTGGCGAAGGTATCGTCGCGCACGAAGTCCTGCACCACGGCGTCGCGCCTGGTGTCGACGTACTCGGAGAAGGTCAACGTGCCCATGGCCGCCAGCGCCGCGCGGAACGGCGACAGGCGCGCGAGCAGCGACGCCCACCCGGCCGAGCTCGCCGCGGTGAGCACCAGCGCCACCGCCGCGACGAGCGACGGCACGAGGCGGCGCGGGGAGCCCGGCGAGGCCCAGAGCGCCACCGTCGCGCCGAGCCACGTCAGCACCAGCCCGATGATGAAGAGCGTCTCCAGGCCGAAGGACGGCATCAGCCACAGCCCTCCGAGCAAGGCGCCCAGCACCGTGCCCACGGTGTTGGCGGCCCACACCAGCCCGAGCCTCTTTCCGGCGGTCTCCGAGGCCCGGGCCACCAGCCGCGCCCCCGCCGGGAACGCCGCGCCCATGAAGAAGGTGGGGATCACCATCACCGCGAGCGACACCCCGAAGAGCACGAGCTGGTAGGCGGGGAAGGCCTCCACCCGCTGCGCCAGCAGCACGCGCACCCGCAGGAAGAGGTACGGGGCCACGAGGTAGAGCGGCAAGGACACGCTCACCGCCAGCGCCACCAGCGCCTGCAGCCGGCCGAACTGGGCGAGGCTCGGAGGCCCCGCGCGGCGGGAGAACCAGAAGCTCCCCAGCGCGATGCCGAAGATGAAGGCGGTGACGATCCAGGTGAAGGCGTAGGTCGACGCGCCCACCACCAGCGTCACCAGCCGAATCCACCCGGTCTCGAAGAGCATCGAGGTGAAGCCGGAGAGCACCAGGCCCACGATGGCCGCGGTCACGCCCCGCGCCGGCACCGTGGGCTCGGTGGGCGGCACGGGCCGCGGGTGCGGAACAGCGTCGAAGAGCCGCTCGACCACGAGGCTCGCCGCGGCCAGGGTCAGGTTCACCAGGCCCGCCGACTGCGAGGTGGCGGCGAGGCCGAGCGAGGGCAGCCAGACGGTGCCGGTGAGCCAGGCGCCGGCCGCCGCGCCGAGGCTGTTCACCGCGTAGAGCTGGGCGAGCGAGTGGCCCACCGTGTCGCCGCCGCGCAGGACGTGGCGGATCATGGCGGGCATCGTGCCGCCCATGGCGATGGCCGGCGGGGCGAGGGCACAGGCGGCGACCACGAGCTTGGGCAGCGCGCGCCAGCTCTCGGAGAAGGCCGGCGCCACCGAGAGGAAGAGCGCCTCGAGGCCCTGCTGCACCTGTGGGAAGGCGAGCGCGTAGGCCCCCACCGCGCCCTCGATGGCCGCGTAGATGAGGAGCGGCCGCCGCACGCGATCGGCGAGGCCGCCCAAGAGCCACGCGCCCAGGGCCAGGCCGCCCATGAAGGACGCGAGCACGATGGCGTGCGCCTGCCCGCTGTTGCCGAGCACGTCGGCCAGCACCTTCGACCAGGCCACCTCGTAGACGAGGCCGGTGGCGCCGGAGAAGAAGAGCAAGGCGGCGGCGGCGCGGTTCATCGCACCTCCTCCAGCCGCTGCACGGCCTCGGCGAGCTCGGGGTGCGCGGGGGTCTTGGCGAGCACCGCCTTGCCCAGCTCCAGCGCCGCGTCGACGCGCAGGGGGTTCCAGGGCGCGCTCTCCCGGCGCAGCAGCGCGCGCTCGGTCTCCAGCCACTGGGCCACCAGCTCGGGGTTCTTCGAGCCGCCGAGGACGAGCGGCTCCAGCACCACCTTCGCCGCCGACGGGCTGCCCTGCGCGAGGGCGGACTTCGCCACCGCCACGCTGGCCGGCTCCGACGCCGGCTCGAGCGAGAGCCACACCTCGGCCGCCGCCCGCACGAGGGGATCGCGCACCCCATTCACCCGGGCGAGGCTCCCGTGGAGCTCCCGGGCCTGTTCGGCGTCGAGGGGCGTCCGCGCCACGGCCTCGGCGATGGCGAGCGTGGAGGCCTTGGGGAAGGCGTGCCGCTCGTCGGGAAACTTCCAGTCCGCCGGCGCGAAGGACGCCACGTCGGCCCCGAAGCCGACGAGATCGTCGTCGCGGCCGTTCAAGCGACCGTCACCGCCGAAGACCTTCTGCGCGGCGTCGGTCTGGAGCTGGTGGGAGAGGAGCGTCAGCGGCGAGCGCACGCCCAGCCGCGCCAGCGCCCGCGCCACCTTTGGCTCTTCGAGGCGGGGCGCGAGCGATTCGGGGCTGAGGTCCAGCCTCCGGTTCGAGAGGACGAGGAAGACCTCGTCGTCCGAGCCGAAGGTGGTGCCGAAGTCGAAGGCCGACCTCGCGGTGCGAATCGCCCCGCGCACCATCGCCTCCGGCCAGTCGCCGACGTCCAGGCGCAGCACCAGCCGGCCGCCCGGCACGAGGCCTGCCTTGGCGGTGGTGACGAACTCGGCGGTGAAGAGCTCCGACGCGGCCGAGGGGGTCACCGAGCCGACGATGAGCTCCACGGGCTTGGGCTGCCGGCGCACCGCGGCGGTCAAGCCGTCGACGGTGAGCACCACGCGCGGGTCGGCGAAGGCTACGGCGTGCTCCGGCGCGAAGGCCCGCGCGGCCTCGAGCTCGCTCTTCGACGCGCCGACGACCTCCAGGCGCTCCAGCGGGTAGGCGAGCAGCGCCTCCACCGCGGCGCCGCTCCTCGGCCCCAGCACCAGCGCGGACCGCGGCGGCGCCTCGCCCACCAGCGCCCCCAGGTGCGCGGCCAACCGCTCCAGCTCGACGGTCTCGCGAGCGGTGGCCTCGATGCGGCCGTTGACCCTCAGCGTGCGCCGCCCGCCCTGCTCTTCCACCGTGGCGGTCGCGTCGGGATCGTCCTTTCGGAAGACGATCGCTCCCCGCTCGGCGAGCGTCTTCTCGAAGCGCTGGAAGGAGCCGATGCGCAGAGGCCACTCCGGAGCGCGGCCGGCCACGGCGACGTCACGCGCGCCGAGCTGCGGGTCGACCGCGAGCCAGGCGCTCACCCAAAGCCCCGCGAGCCCGGCGGCGCCGAGGAAAGCCTGCCGCCGGTTCTTCGACCACGGCACCTCGACGCGTACGGTGAGCGCCACCATCGCGCCGAGCGCGGTCAACAGGACGGTCGCGGCGAAGACCGCCGGCCCGCTCCCGGCCAGGACCGGAAGGCCCATCGCCAGCGCCGCCAGGGCGATCGCCCCCAGCCCCGCGGCCCCGCCCGCCAGCGCGAGGGTCCGCGCCGGGGCCACCTGCGCACCGAGCAGCGGCACGGCGCTCGAGAGCGACGCGGCGACCCCGAAGGCGAGCGGCCCCACCGTGGCGCCGCCGATGACGAGACGAATCAGCTGCCACGGCAGCCACGCGGGCGGCGTGTGGCGCACCATGCGACCCAGGCTCAGCATCAGCCAGGGGAAGCGCGGCAAGAGGACGAGCAGCACGCCCCCGACGGCCAAGAGCCCGAGCTGGCGCCTGGCGAAGGCGAAGACGGGGGACGCCTCGGCCCGGCGCGCAGACCAGGCGAAGCCCGCGGCGGCGCCCAAGAGAAGTGGCGCGAGCACCATGGCTCGAGCGGTGGGCGCGGCGCCCATCACCAGGGTGGCGAGCCGCACCCAGCCGAGCACCAGCGCCACCGCCGTCGCTCCGGTGATCCCGATGAGGCCGAGGGCCAGGCGGCGGGTGCGCGCGTCGAGGGTGGCCGCGTCCGCCACGCGAACCGTGGGCTTGGGCGCCCGCAGGCCCCGAATGACGGCCACCAGCCCGACGATGAGGCACACCCGCTGGGCCGCGAGCACCGCTAACGCGCTGGCGGAGAGGGCGCCCAAGAGGCCCCCGAGCAGCACCAGCCCGGCGCCGGCGCCGGCCAAGAGCGCCCCGGCGACTCGCTCCAGGGCTCCACCGGGGCTCGGGGTGGCGCGCCAGAGGGAGACGGCGGCGAACGGCAGCCCGAGGGCGAGGGTCCCCGCCGGGACCGCCACCCCGACGGCGGTCGCCAGCGCCCGGCCCAGGGGGCCACCGGGTGCTCCGAGGAGCTGGCTCAGCGGCGTCCAGGCGAAGAGGCCCACCGCGGCGCCGACCGTCGCGACGCCCAGGGCGAAGAGGGGCCGCTCGACGCGGGCGGCGAGACCGGCGGTGGACCAGAGCCCCGCCAGGGCCCCGAGCGTCAGGCCGATCGCCGCCCACGCCACGTGGCCCTCGGGGACGCCCAGATCGAGCTCGAGCCGGAGCACCTGGCGCCTCAGCGCCAGCGCCCCGAACACGCCCACGGTGAAGGCCGCCATCAGGGCCAAGCGCGCGACGAGGCCGTCCGCCGGGGGCGTCGTCGATTCGCGGTGTGGCGCTGGTTCGCGCATCGAAGCGTCCTCTTGGACTTCCTACCCATACGCACCCGGTCGCTCATAGGAGAATCGGCCCCGGTGGAGTAGACAGCGAAGCCGATGGTCGACGTCTTCGCTGCCAGCGCGCTCATCGCCACGGTGCTCGCGGGTGCTCCGCCGGCCAAGCCGCACGCGTCGATCGTCACGCACGACCAGTGCCTGCTCACCGCCGCCGAGCCGTCGAACCCGTGGGCGCTCGCGCACGGCATCACCGCTTTCGGGCCGCTCTACCTCGCCGCGGACGGTCGCAAGGCGAGCGACGTGATGGTGCACGACTTCCTCGAGCGCTCGCTTTCCCCCGACGGCGGCGCGGGCAGGCCGTCGTACGCCTTCGCCCGCTACGCGAAGGACGGCACGCCGGTGGAGCCGCACCCGAACACCATCGCGAAGACCCTGGCGCTCGCGGGGCTGCCGATGTCGACGCGCTTCGAGACCCGCTTCGGCAAGCCGGTGACGCTCGGAGAGCTCGTCGACTCGGCGAAGGCGAGCTACCGCCACACGCCGAAGGACGAGGCCTCGTGGCGCGACGGCGCCTGGACCATCGATCTGATCGCCGCCACCTCGAAGCCGGGCGCCACGCTGACGCTCTCCGACGGAAGCTCGCTCTCGGTGGACCGGGTGATGGACGACGCCCTCGACGCCCTCGAGCGCGCCGACGCCGAGCTCGCCGAGGGCCTGAAGAAGGGCCTCCCCCAGGTCGACAAGCGCAAGCAGGGCATCTACGGCCACCCCTGCGGCGGGCTCCACTTCGTGCAGGCCGTCTTCAGCTGGGCGCGCTTCCCCGAGGTGCGCAAGAGGTGGGGCAAGCGCCTCGACGCGCAGGTGGACGTGCTCTTCTACCGGCTGGACTCCGAGCGGCGGCAGTACGAGGCCGTGCTCCAGCAGGCGCCGCAGTACCGGCTGCAGATCCTCATCCAGATGCTCAAGTTCTACGGCCACTTCCTCGAGACCACCGCGCGCATGAAGAAGGACCTCGCGTGGAAGCCTACCGAGGTACAAGCCCAGGCCGTGATGCGCGCCAAGGCGCTGTTGGACGCGGCGGTGCGAGACCTCGACGCGGACAAGGCCTGGGAGCGCATGCCCACGCTCAAGACGCAGCAGCCGCAGCTCTACCTCGATCTGATCGGTGACTCGTGCCACGCGGCACACGGAATGGACGGTTGGCCATGACTCGTCTCACGAAAGCGTTGGTTCTCGCGGGCTGTGCCCTCTTCGCTTCGTCGTGCAGCAAGGAGGGCTGTCTCTCCGGCGACGCGGACTGCAAGGTGCCGCCCCCCTGCCCCAAGGTGGCGCTCACCTGCGACGCCAGCGCGGCGTCGAAGCTCGACGTGAAGACCATCGCCAGGGCGAGCGATCGCTCGGGTGGCCTCGACGCCATCGGCGCGAAGGGCGACGTGAAGCTCTCCAACGCCTTCACCGAGGTCACCATCGCGGGCATGGGCAACCAGAACCTGCTCGATCCGAACGGCGGGTCGATCCTCGACCTGTTGCCGGCGGGCACCTCGAAGGACTCGGTGAACCAGATCCTCCAGGTGGTCGGCATCCTCCCGGGCGACGCGGCGCACTACACCAAGCTCGAGATCATCGACGAGCGGCCCGCGCGGGTGGCGGTGCAGGTGAAGGGCGCCCTCGACGGCCGCAAGAACGTGTGGATCTACACCCGCTACGAGCTCACCCCCTGCGATCGCGGCGTGCGCGTGCGCACCGAGGTGGTGAACGCCAGCGTCGACACCGAGATGTGGAGCCTCGTCGACGGCTACTACTGGTCGGGCCGCGAGGCGCTGCCCTTCACCCCGGCGGCCGGCGCGGGCTTCAAGCACCCCTCCTTCAGCCTCCTCACCATCAACGACGCCTATGAGACGTTCCCCTACCTCGCCGCCTCGGGGCACTCGAACGACGAGCAGATCAGCGCCATCGCCGCGGTGTCCTGCACCGACGAGACGATGGAGGGCTTCCAGTCGGACCAGATCTCCGCCGCGGGGAAGAAGCGCACCATCGTGCCCTCGCGCGGCGCGATGATCTTCGAGCGCTACATCGCGGTGGCCGACTCGAAGGGCGTGGGCGGCGCGGTCGATCTGGCGCGGCAGATTCGCTCGCAGGTGGTCGGCGAGAAGCTGGTGAAGCTGACCGGCAAGGTGGAGCGGCTCAACGCCCGGCGGCTGGACGGCGAGCGCGAGACCAGCATCGTCATCAGCGAGGGCTCGCTGGGGCAGCCGGTGGAGAAGCGCGTCCCCGTGTCGCAGGTGGTGCCCGACAAGGACGGCACCTTCAGCGCCCTGGTGAAGGCCGGTCAGGGCTACGTCGTCGAGGTGCACAGCTTCGGCGTCAAGGTGGTGGAGAAGGACTTCACCACCGCGAACGACGACACCCAGCTGGGCACGTTCACCCTGCCCTCCACGGCGACGGTGAACTTCATCGTGAAGGACGACTCGAGCCAGCCCATCGACGCGGAGATCTTCGTGGTGCCCGCCGACGCGGCGACCAAGGAGGCGGTGGCCGGCACCTTCCACGGCCGCTTCACCACCTGCACGCCCTGGCTGGGGCCGCCGCCGGGCGCCTCGCCGGCCTGCAACCGCGTCCTGGTGAAGAGCGGCGTCGGCTCGGCCGAGGTGCCGGTGGGCAAGTTCCACTTCTACGCCTTTCACGGGCCCTTCGCGTCGCTCGGCCACGAGGTGTCGCAGGTGGCGGCGGGCACGAGCTCGCTGGCCTTCACGCTCAAGACGCTGGACCTGTTGCCCAGCCAGGCGCTCAGCGCCGACATGCACGTGCACGGCGCGTCGAGCTTCGACAGCTCCATCCCCGACATGGATCGCGTGCTCTCGTTCTCGGCGTCCGATCTGCCGGTGATCATCGCGACCGACCACGACAACGTGGGCGACTACACCAAGACCATCGCCGACCTCGGCTACGCCCAGCGCATGACGGCGGTGAACGGCGTGGAGACCACCGGCCACATCCCCTTCATGTTCATCCCGCACTACGGGTTCCCGCTGGTGATCGGTCACTACAACTTCTGGCCGATCACCTTCGACCCGTCGCTGCCGCGCAACGGCGGCCCCTTCGACGAGCTGGTCGAGCCGGGGGAGCTGTTCCAGCGCACCAAGCCGCTCTTCTCGGGCACGCCGCTCATCGAGCTGAACCACCCCTGGGCCGACCCGGAGTTCGGGCGCGACCTGGGCTTCCCCCGCGCGCTCTCGCTCGACATGACCAAGAACCTGCCGGCGCAGGACGACGGCAGCGCGATGGGCATGATGGTGCGCGTCCCCAAGACCGGCGGCGCCACCTTCGCCAACGACGCCCACCACGCGCAGGAGGTGATGAACGGCTCCTCCAACGCCCAGTACCTGCAGTACCGCGCGTTCTGGTTCTACATGCTGAACCAGGGGAAGCTGCGCACCGGCACGGCGAACTCCGACTCGCACTCGCTCACCGACAACACCGTGGGCATGCCGCGCAACGTGGTCGCCACCAACGTGCAGGCCGGCCCAAGCTTCGACGTGAACACCTTCAACGAGGCGGTCCAGAAAGGGCTCCTCCTCGGCACCAACGGGCCGGTGATCGAGGCCTCGATGCTCGACGCGTCGAACAGCCGGCATTCGTACTCGCTCTCTCCGTTCCCGCCGAAGCACGACGGCAAGGTGCAGGTGAAGGTGAAGTCCGCGCCGTGGATTCCCGTCGACGAGGTGCGCTTCGTGGTGAACGGCCAGGTGGTCAAGACCATCACCGGGCTCACTCCGCCGGCCGACCCCTTCGCCAGCGACGGGAGCTTCGTGCGCTACGAGGGCGAGGTGCTGCTCTCGGAGCTGCTCACCGGCGTCAGCGGCGACGCCTGGCTCGTCATCGAGGCGGGGCGCGCGCTGCCCCTCACCGGCGACCTGGGCGGCGGCCTGGAGAACGCCAGGGACGGCGTGCCCGACACCACCGACAACAACGGCGACGGCGTGGTGGACGTGAAGGACGTAAAGGAGGGCCAGAAGATCGGCCCGCTGGCGGACCTGCCCGAGCCGAAGGACGGCGACCGGGGCTTCGAGTACTTCAGCATCACCGGCGGCAGTCCCTGCGCCTTCACCAACCCGTTCGTTCTCGATCGCGACGGTGACGGGAAGTTCTCCGCGCCGGGCGTGAAGGAGGGCATCTGATGCGCTCGCTCGTCGCCGTTCTCGCCATCTCCACGTCCGCGCTCGCGGCTCCGGCCGCCGATGCACCGGCGCCCGCTCCGACGACCGACGCCGCCGCGGCCGCCACCGCGCCCGCCGAGGCGCCTCCGGTCGCCG
>JBBIOE010000116.1:0-23497 GCA_037443525.1 Archangiaceae bacterium
CTCCCCCTCGCGAGCAAGCCCCGGCGGTCACGCCGAAACTGCCGATCGACTCGTCGCGCTCGGGAGGCGGTATTCAGCCGCCCACGCGCACGCGCCGATCATGTCGAAGGGTTCAAACGCAGTAGTGCTAGGAGACAATATTTTTACATCAGTGTGTCGATCGTCGCGGTCTGCGTTACCCGCATGTGGTGGGGGCCTGGGAAGAACCTAAGCCGTGGGGGTGTGGCATGGTTCATGCGCAATCTGCGTTCTATGAATATTCAATATGTGAATCTTTGGTCTATGTAGATTGCTCATGGTGAGTCGTTGAGTCGCGGTGAGACGCGTCACCCCGCATTGCGTTGTGCTGTAGGCTATTTGTTTTCAATTTCAATTCGTTCGATCGATCTGCAATACATTGAACCGCGTCTCATCGCGTCTCAGCGCTCAACCTGATCCCCGAGTAGTGCCGCTCCTGTCGGCCATTGACCCGAGGTCGAGAGATCGTCACGCCAGGGACTGCGGCTGAGAGGTCACGTCCGAAGACCTGAATCGTTGTCACACGTTCCCGGCCTTGCCCCATCGTCCACGCGCGCCAGGTGTCGTAGAGCGCGCCGCACTCCACCGAGGCCCCAGGGACGACCTCGCAGCACTCGGCGAGGAACGCCTTGATCGGCGAGACCAGGTCTTCGAGCTGCTGCAGCATGTCTCGCGATGCGGCCGGCTGGCAGAAGTGGCCCCGTCGACGCAGTCGATCGAGCCCCTCGAGCGCCCAATTCGCGATCCCTGGGAGCTCGGGCAACAGTCGCTGCGTGAGCGCGCGATCCTCTCGGCCGAAGAACGACTGCGTGAGACGCAGGATGATGAAGCGCGAGGCGAGAGCGCCGCTCTGATCGGTGAACGCCGGGAGCTCGTTCGAGATCATCAGGAAGCGGGTCGACAGCTTGGCGTTGAAGTTCTCGCGGTGCTTCCGAGGCACGCTCTGCATGTCCTCGCCGCTGATCCGTAGAAGGTTCTCGACGACCACGCCGAGATCGGTCCGGGCGCTGATTCGCGCGTCGGGCATGATCGCCAGGGTCTTCCCGATCAGCGGCTCAAGGCCGAAGTGCTGCCCGAGGCTCGAGATCGTCGGCGCGGTGACGTTGCTCTCGCCGACCAGGTTCTGAAGGACGCGTGCGATCGTCCCCTTGCCGCTGCGCTTCGGGCCGATCAGGAGGAAGATTTTCTGATGCGAGGTGTCGGGCGTGAGCACGAGCCCGAAGAACTCCTGCAGCGTCGCCTTCGACTGCGCATCGCCGGGCCACAGCTCTTCGAGGAACGCGAGCCAGCGCGCAGGCCGGGGCGCGTTCGGATCATACGGGAAGCCGACGGCGTTCAGCCCGAAGAATCGACGCGTGGCGGGAATGAACGTGCGCGTCGCGACGTGCAGGAGTCCATTCACGAAGGGCACGATCTCGTCTGCGGGGTAGTCAGCGTCACCGAGCCAGGCCGGCGTGCGGTCGACGTGGATCAGCGCCGCGGCGCGTAGGGCGTGCTCGGTGGTCTCGACGAGCGCGCGGTCGGGCTTGATCGGGGCACCGCTGAGCGCGTCGCGCTTGCCGTCGGTGTACGTGTAGAGGTCGGCCCGGACGATCTCCTCGGGTCGGCGGCTGTAGTTCGTGCCCTCGGCGTGCCAGTAGTCGCCCTCCCAGCGCCGCACGTCGGGCATGCCCTCGGCGTCTGCGGTCGAAGAGAGGAACTGCTTGGCCGTCGTGTGCGGCGCGCGAGGGTCGATCAGCTCGGGATCGCCGTTCCTGAACCGCTCGAGGCGTTGGCGCTGCTCTGCGAGAGCCTTCGGATCGATTGCCTTCGGGAGGTTCAGCCGGCGGGGCGTCCACCCCGTTTCGCCGTGAAGAAGGCGCTCGACCACGGCGCGCTGGTGAACGCCGACGCCCTTGGTGCGCATCTGGTCGCAGATCGGCGCCAGGAGCGCGGGGATCGACTCGTCGGTGCGCGGCCACTTCGCGATCTGCGCTTTGGCGAAGCCGATGATGTCGAAGGGGCGATCGCAGCCGAGGTCAGCGTCGCCGTACTTCGCTCCCCCGCGGAGCTTCGCGGCGAGGTCGTCATCGGACCAGGGCGGCTGACACCCCACGTTCCACTCGACGACGAGCGGCCAGGCTTCCTCTTCGGTCAGCGCGAGGTTCTTCCGCAGGAAGGCGCACGCGATGAACGTGTGTTCGTCGCCGCCTTGCCCCTCGACAGCGGGACCATGGCGCTCGAGGAAGGCGCGGGCGAGGTCGATCACGTCAGGGGACGCCGGCGGGAACGACTCCTCCGGGCGCACCACGCGGAGCGCGGGGCGGGCTCGCAGGAGGTCAAGCAGCCACTCGGGGGCGGTGGCGATCTCGATTTCCCAGGGCGCGCGGCCTGGGACCCAGCGGTAGGGACCCTTGGCGCTCACCGCAGGCGCGACCACGATCTGACCGCCTTCACCGCGGACGTCGAGACCGTCTCCGAGCCGCCCGGCGCTGTTGGTGATCGCGAAGTCGGGGAGTCGAAAGGCGTAGTGGTCGCCCGTGCTCCCGGTCTGTTGCTGCACCGTCGCCGGCAGTCGGCCGTGTTGCGCTTCGAGGGCGGCGAGGGTCTCGCGACCGCCCTTGTCGGGGTCGACGTCGAGAACGAAGAAGCCGCTGAGCGCGCCGGTGGCGATGCCCGGGTTTGCGTGAGGCCAGCGGCCCCAGTGCGCGGCGATCTTCTCGGTGTTGCTCGTCGCCGAGAGCTGCCAGCCCTGAACGCGAGGGTGCTTCCCAGCGCTAGGGCATGCCGCACCCTTCGGGCACGAGCACACGCCCGCGCTGACGTCGTGGAGCGGGATCACCGCCCACCGTAGACGCTCGGCGTAGACGCGCGCGGCGCCCGAGAGCCGCTGTGCTGGCGTCACGGGGCGAACCTCGAGCCCAGCGCCGGCTGAACGAGCGGCGCGGGAGTGGTGAATGACGCCTCGACCGGGAACGGCAGCCCCTGGCCGATCTCCACGTGCGCGCGAGCGCCGATCGGCATGCTCGGCCGAGCGAAGACGTGGGCAGGCGAGCGGCACGCGGCGTCGGCGCCGACGGAGAACCGGTTCTCAACCAGGTCGAAGAACTCGCCCCATCGCGATCCGTGAACGGGGACGCTCAGCGGGAACGCCAGGAGCACCCGCGGGGCCTCGGGGCGATGCGTATGCGCGCTCGTCAGCACGTGCGCAACGCGAGCGGCGCGAAGAGCGGCGGTCGTCGCGCGAAGGCGCGCCACGTCGCCGTGGCTGATGGTCGCGACGTAGGCGAACACGTCGGTGATGGTCTCCGGGAGCCGCTGTGCGCCGGGCAGCACGCGGTGCAGCGCGAAGTAGCCTGCCCCGGAGCGGGTGCAGAGGTGTCCGGCGCAGTTCGCCACGGTACACGGGCCGAGAGGGTGTGAGGCGAGGGCCGTTCGCTCGACAGGCCAGTTCGTGTTGCACGAGTGGTGAGGCCGCAAGGCGTCGGCGCTCGTGTAATCGGTGCGCCTCACTTGCCGCCCCTCACGTTGAGCGCGCGGACTTCGGGAGCGTCGAGGAAGGTCTTCGCCCACTCGCCGCCGGCGAAGCGCCGAACGCGGACGCAGGAGCCGTTGTTGATCGCCTCGAGCACGAGCTCGTCAGGCTGGCGGAGGCTCAGCGGACCCGGGCCGGGCGCAAGGCGAACGATCTCCAGGCGCTCGGGGAACTCGCTGCGATGGACACGGATCTCCACGTCGGCGACGCGAGTCTTCAGCGACACGTAGGGGCCTTGCTTGATCTCGGCGGCACACGCCGAGCGGAGGAGGGCGATTGAGACTTCGAGAATGGCGGTCGGGTCGGTGGGGTTCATCGAATGGTCTCGTCGAAGGTGGGAATGCGGGGACGGGAGCGCGGAGCGAGCCAGCGGCCGGTGCGCACCCGGCGGGGACGGAGCACGTTGCCGAGGCTGTCGCGGGGTACGTCGGCCTTGGGCTTGTGCTTGAGGGCCTTGGCGATGCGCTTCGCCGCGGCGCAGAGCCAGGATGGGAGCTTCACTTGGCGCCCGCGAAGGCGGGTACCGCTCGAGCGGCAAAGAACTCGCGGATCTTCGCCATGTCGAAACGGAGCATCGCGCCCACACGAATGCAGGGGATCTCGCCGCGCTCAGCGGCCTTGTAGACCCACGAGGTGCTGCAGTTGGCGTGCTTCGCGACGTCGTGAACGGTGCCCAGCGGCTCCGACGCCTGATCGGTTGCTTGCATGGCGACCCATACCGCGCGCGGGTCGACTCAGTCAACAATTAATATTCGGTCTTGCATATCGTGTCACGCAATGGATATGGTCGCTCGCGTGAATCTCACCGAACGAAACCTGAGTGGGGCAGTCGTCGCCGAGCTCGCACAAGTCTCCGCGGCGACGCTCCGTCAGTGGAGGAGCCGCGGATTCATTCCTGCGGCGTCCACCCCCAACGCCTGGCCCACGTTCTCCCTGCTCGAGGCGTTGAAGATCGCGCTGATTGCCGAGATCAGCCGCTACGCGATCGAGCTGTGGCAGGCAGCGCAAATCGTCGAGGCACTCGACGAGATCAAGACGGTCGAGGAGATCACTGCCCCGTTGTTTCTGGTGGCGGATCACTACGTGAAGCTGCCGACCGAGGGCGAACTACGAATCGAACTCGCGCAGTCGGAGAAGAGAGCGAAGAGCAAGAAGCCTCGCCGGGGGCGGCACGCCCGGTCGAAGGTGTCCCGCCCCGTTGAGGCGGAAACGCTCGACGACGAATTCGCCAACGCGAAATGGGAACCGGTCTACCTCGCCGACCTGTCGCGAGAGCGTTCGTTCTCGCTCTCGGATGATCCCGAAGCGACGGCGCTGATCGTGGTCGACGTCGCGAAGGTCTTTCGTCGCATCGAGAAGCGCCTCGAGACGCTTCGCAAGGAGGGATGACCGTGGCCAGCATCTACAAGCGGGACGGGGCCTGGGTCGTGAAGTGGAAGGACGGCCTCGGGGTCTGGCGCGTGAAGCGAACCGCGTGCGTGACGAAGGCGCATGCGAAGCGCCTCGCCGCGGACCTCGAACGCAAAGGCGAGCGTCAGGCTGAGGGCCTCGAGCCGCTTCCGTCGGATGATGGGTCGACGCTCGCTGAACTCGTGCGTTGGTGGCTGAACGCGAAGTGCCCGCCGGCGAGTCGGGAGATCGAGCGCCTTCGGCTAGAGCGCCACGTCTGCACGAATCCCGCGCTCGGCGCGCTCCCACTTTCGAAGGTGACGACCGAAGCGGTCGAGAGCGCCTTGGCCGCTCTGGAGAAGCCGACGGGGCCCCTCTCGGCGTCGAGCGTGAACAAGCTACGGACTCGCTTAAGCACCGCTTTCAGACGAGCCCGGAAGGCGAAGAAGTGGGCCCGCGAGAACCCGATCGAGGACGTCGAGCGGCGGAAGGTCCCCAAGCGCGCCTACGTGACCCTTCGTGCCGACGAGGTCCCACTACTTCTCGCGAAGGTGAACGCCGAGTGGCGAAACCTCTTCGTCGCTGCGCTCTATACCGGCATGCGCAAGGGCGAACTCTGCGGCCTGAAGAAGAGCGACGTCGACCTCGTCGGGCGAACCCTCACAGTCGCCCGCTCCTACGACAGCGAGACGACGAAGGGCCGCGTCGCCGCGGTGATCCCGATCGCCGAGCCCCTCGTGCCATTCCTCCGCGCAGCCATGGATTGCAGCGCGAGCGACCTTGTGTTTCCCGACCCCAACGGAGCGATGCGGACGCAGCACAGCGATCCTCAGAAGGTGCTTCGTACGGCTCTGAAACAGGCCGGCATCGTCGACGGCTGGGAGCACGTCTGTCGTCGGTGCAAGCGGGAGGGCAGGGCGGACCACACGATCCGGTTCGGGGACTCCCAGCTTCGGCGCTGCGCGACCTGCGGAATGAAGCTGTGGCCGCGCGCGATCCCGCGCCCGCTTCGGTTCCACGATTTGAGGCACTCCAGCGCCACCCTGATGCTTCGGGCAGGCGTCGACCCCCACCGCGTTCAGCGCATTCTGAGGCACTCGAACGTCACGGTGACCACGGGCACCTACGGTCACCTCGTGGTCGAGGATCTCCGATCCGCGGTCGCGACACTTCCGATGATGGGAGGACTTGGTGCGCCGGTGGTGCGGCCGGGCTCGGTGGCCCCCAGAGGGGGCGCCAAGCACACGAATTCAGAGCGATCCCGGCGCGATTCGAACGCGCGACCCCTGGCTTCGGAGGCCAGTACTCTATCCAGCTGAGCTACGGGACCAAGACGACGGCGAGCCTTCTACAACCGTGCGACGCCGACTGCCTATCACTTTTCACGTACGGTGGCGCGGACGGGTCACGAAAAACGGGCTGACCGGAACGACGCGCAAAGGTGCGGTGTTTTTCCGGACCTGTAGGATGCCCCACCATGCCGCCGTCGCTCACCACCGACGCTCCGAGACGTTTGGGCCGCTACGAGCTGCTGTTCATGCTCGGCCAGGGCGGCATGGGAGAGGTGCACCTGGCGCGGCTGACCGGCGCGGCGGGCTTCGAGAAGCTGTGCATCGTCAAGACGATCCTGCCGGCGATGCAGGCCGACACGCAGTTCGTGGAGCGCTTTCACCACGAGGCGCGCGTGCTGGTGCAGCTCAACCACTCGAACATCGCGCAGGTCTACGACATGGGCGAGGCCGAGGGCACGCTGTACATGGCCATCGAGTATGTGCCCGGCGTCGATCTCTCGCGGGTGGAGTCGCGCACCTCGGGCGCCGGTGAGCCGATGCCGGTGGCCATCGCGGTCTTCCTGGCGAGGCAGATCTGCGAAGCGCTCGACTACGCGCACCGAAAGACGGGCCCCGAAGGAGCGCCGCTCGGCATCGTGCACCGCGACGTCTCACCGCAGAACGTGATGGTGTCGTTCGAGGGCGAGGTGAAGGTCATCGACTTCGGCCTCGCCAAGAGCGCGGCGCGCAGCAAGCACACGCTGCCGTCCACCGTGATGGGCAAGCTCGGCTACATGTCGCCCGAGCAGGCGTTGGCGCGGCCCGTCGATCAGCGCAGCGACATCTTCTCGGCGGGCATCGTGGTGTGGGAGATGCTCGCCGGACGAGCGCTCTACGGCGGCGCCACCATGGCCGAGATGATGGCCATGATGGCGAACCCGGAGATTCCCCCGCTGACAACCGCCCGGGACGACGTGAGCGAGACGCTCGACTCGGTGGTGCGCCGGGCGCTGGCGAAGGACCCGTTGCAGCGCTACTCGCGGGCCGAGGAGTTCTCGCGGTCGCTCAACGAGCTGGCGGTGCGCGAGGGGCTCAGCATCAGCGCCGAGGAGGTCGGCAACTACGTGCGCGCGCGCTGCGCCACCGAGTTCGCCGCCGAGCGCAAGCTGCAGTCGCAGCTGTCGATGATGCGGAAGAAGAAGAGCTCGGGCGGCTTCGCCGTCGAGGCCGCGGAGCAGCCCAAGCTCGCCTCGTCGCCGGAGTTCGAGGGCACCTTCGTCCGCTCGTCGCAGGAGCAGCTGACCCCGGCGGAGCGCGCGCTCTCCACGATGGCGACGCCGGCGCCGGTGAGCGGCGGGGTGGTGCGCGGGCCCGCGTCCGGCCCCAAGTCGCTGGCGGGCGCCTCGGTGCCGGCGCCCGGCGCGACGTCGGGGCCGGTGCAGGTGCCGAAGCAGCGCTGGCCGATGATCGCGGGCCTCGTCCTGGGCGGGCTGGCGCTCGCGGGCGGCGGTGCCCTGTACTTCTCCTCCCGCTCGGAGCCGGCGAAGGCACCGGCGCTCGCCACCGCCGAGAAGATCGTTCCGGCGCCGATTCAGGCGCTCCCTGAGGTGCCGGTGCGCGAGCCTGTCAAGGCCGCTCCGGCCGAGCCCGCCGCGCCCGTCGTCGCGGCTCCCGCGGCCGCCACCGAGAAGCCCATCGGCGAGCTCGAGGCAAAGGGCCCGTTCTTCAAGGTGCTGCGCGAAGCCGGGAAGTCCTACGTGATCCTGGCGCGGGGCCAGAAGCTGGCCGAGGGCGACACGCTGGTGCTCGTCGGGCAGCCCAAAGAGGGTTCGTCGAAGCGCGACGTCTACGGCGAGGCGGCGGTGCTCGAGGTGAAGAAGAACATCGTCATGCTCCTCATCGACAAGGACCTCGTCCTGCCCCAGGAGCTGTACTCCACGCTCGACGTGGGGCCCAAGGGCGAGCGGGCGCGGCCGGGGGCTCGGAAGGCTGCGTTGGAGGCCGCAAGGGAGAAGGAGAAGGAGGCCGCCGCCAAGCCGGCCGAGCCGGAGAAGGTCGCGGCGGCCACGCCGAAGCTCAAGGAGGAGGAGGCGCCGGCTCCGGCGGCCGCGACTCCGGTCGCGGAGAAGGTGGCGCCCCCCGCTCCCACGACCCCGCAGCAGCCCGCGATGCAGGTTGCGCCCTTCCCCGGCAACGCCCCTCCGCCGGCGGTGGTGAGCCCGACGCCGAGTTCAGCTCCGACGCCGAGCGCGCCGGTGGCCGCCGCCGCGCAGGCTCAGGCCCCCGCCGCCGCCCAGATGAGCGCGATGGTGCGGGTGACGAAGGGAGCCTTCGGCGGGCGGCAGGTCTACCTGACCAACACCAACCGCTACACGCTCTCAGGCTGCCAGGTGCGCCTGCCCGACAACCGGGCGTACACCTTCGCGCCGCGCGAGATTCTTCAGCCTCGCCAAGAGATGGGCTTCGACTACCAGCGCTTCATCGCCGACGGCCGGCCGCCGCACCCGGGCGCGGATCGCGGCATGGCCCTCTTGTGGTGCCGCGAGGGCTACGCCTACGTCTCGGTGCGCTTCGAGCGCTGAGCCCGTTCGCTACTTCTGCGCGACGTCCCACTTGAGGCGCTTCCAGCTCTGGCGCAGGGCCTTCGCGTCGCTCGGAAAGGCCTTGGTCTCCTTCTCGCTGGCGTCGAGGAAGAAGACGAAGTCGAGCTGGCGGGTGGGCACGTCGGCCTCGGCGTCGAAGAGCTTGATGAGCTCGTTCGCCGGGAGCGTGCGGCGGCCGGCCACGTCGACCAGCGCCACGGAGAGGCCCTTCATGCCGGCCGCCGGCTGGTAGCTCTTGTAGACGAGCTCGGTGCAGACCAGGGTCGAGTCGGAGAAGAAGTCGAAGTCGAAGTCGTAGGGGCGGCCCTGGTAGTGGAAGGCGCGCTCGATGGCGCGGGCCTTTTCCACCGCCGGCAGGCGCGGGCGCAGCGCGGCGAGGTAGTCCACGCCGAACGCGTGCTCGACGGCGGTGAAGCTCACGCCTTCGCTGATGGACTCGATGACGCGTATGGGCGCGTGGCCCTGGAAGTCCGGCTTGTTGGCCCACCGGTCGAACTTCTCCGGATAGCGCTTCAGCAAAAGCTCGCTCAGCGACATCGCCTTCTCCGGCTGCGCCTGGGCCCAGGCCTGCACGGCCGGATCGGCATCGAGGGAGGCCGCGACGTCCTTCGGGGTGCCCACGTAGAGCAGCGCGTGCGGCCAGAAGCCAGGCAGGCCGATGTTCGAGAGGAACCAGTTCTGCCGCGCCACCAGGACGTCGCCGGGCTGGAGCTTGGGCAGCGCCTCGGCGTCGAGCAGCTCGCGGGAGATGAGCGGCTTGCCCACGCGCGCGACGCGGGTATCGCCCATCCACTCCGCGAAGGTCTTCTGCGCCGGGAAGACGGCCCCGGCGGCGGAGTCCTGCACCACGTCCTTGGTGTTGCCCATGAAGAGCTTGGCGCCGTGGCGGGTGAGGGCGGCCTTGGCGCTCTTCGAGTCGGTCCTCATCTCGGACCAGGCCCAGTCGACGGCGTCGTCGTCGCCGGCCTTCGCCTGCTCCATCACGGGGAAGACGGTGACGGCCCAGGTGTCGCCGGTCACGAGCTGGGTGGAGGTCGAGACGTGCACCGCCTTCTTCTTGAACGCGGCGAAGGCGCCGGCCGGGACACCGAACTCGCCGTTGGGCTCGTCGAAGAGCGTCTCGAGCTGCGGGTTGTTCAGGGTGAGATCGGTGAAGGCCAGCCCGTAGGCGAGCACGGCGGTGAGCGCGGTGTGGGTGATGACGAAGCCCCAGGCGTGGCGGCGGTCGGCGGGTGAGAGCTTGACGAAGTCCCAGTACTTCTCGCGCAGGCCCTCGGCGGCGGAGAAGTACGAGAACAGCGCTCCCCAGGTGGTGAGGATCGTTCGCTTCTGCTCGGGCGTGTAGACGCTCTTGCTCTTGGTGGAGAAGAGCTTCTTGTTCGCGGCCACCTGGTCGAAGACCTTGTGCAGGCCGGTCACGAAGAACTTGAGCGTGTCGAGGTCGCGCCGGGCGGTGCCGAGGAAGGCGTCGCCGTCGAGCGTGTAGACCGAGGGCTGGTTCGCGGGCGCCGCGGCGAGGAGGGCGGAGAGGAAGAGCGCGTGCATGGATTCTCCCGGGCGCGGGACTGTAGCGCGGCTACACTTCGCCCATGGCGCGAATCATCGAGGACGAGGAGGGCATCGCGGCGGCCGTGAGGAGCATGAGGCGGGTCGCCGTGTTGGGCATCAAGACCGAGGCGCAGGCCGGGCAGCCGGCCTTCGACGTGGCGGAGTACCTGCAGGGCGCCGGACTCGAGGTGATCCCCGTGCCGGTCTACTACCCGGAGGTGAAGGTCATCCTCGGGAAGCCGGTGGTGCGGAAGGTGACCGAGGTGCCGGGCGAGGTGGACTGCGTCGACGTCTTCCGCCGGCCAAAGGACATCGAGCAGCACGTCGAGGAGCTCATCGCCAAGAAGCCGAAGCTGGTGTGGTTTCAGCTCGGCATTCGAAACGACGAGGCCGCGAAGAAGCTGGTGGCGGCGGGCATCGACGTGATCCAGGATCGGTGCCTCTTGGTGGATCACCAGCGCTACGCGCGGTGACGGACAAGCGGCCTCTCGCGCCGCTGGCTCAGCGATCCCCGATGGGCTGCTGGTCCGCCTGCCCGATCGCTTTCTTCAGGGCTTTCGTGAAGTCGCTTCCGAGCTCGGCGGCCCGCGCAGGGGCGAGGACCGTGAGCTCGCGCAAGAGCGAGAGCTCATCCCAGCCTGCATCATTCGAGCAGTAGATGGACAACGCCCCGGGGTCGGTCCCCTTCTGCCCGAGCCACGCGGTGCGAGCCATGATTTGCGCCTCCAACGCCGGCTGGAGCAGCTGGGCGTCGTCGACGAGTTGCGTCGGTTGATCGGTCATGAACGAAGCCAATTGCGCGTCGAGCGTGGCGCACAGAATCTCCAGGCGACCGGCCTTGCCGGGCAGTTGCTTCAGCGTGGCCGCCACGGCCTCCAGCCCAGGGGGCGGCGACCGCAGGAACTCATCGATGGTCTTCCCGGCGAGCACCTTCTCGGTCACCTTCGTGAGCGCGGCGACCTGCTCCCGCTGCGCCAGAGAAGAGGGGGAGCCCTTCACCAGCGCCACCGCCGTGCCGTCGGTGCGCACGGTCTCGTCGTAGGACCGCAGGGCCCGCATCGCCACCGCCGCCTCGCTGGGGCCAAACCCCATCGTCGAGAGAGCCTCGAAGAATGGCTGGGCCTTCGCGTAGGCCACCGCGTCGTCGAACAGGTCCTGGCAGTCGCGAGCCGTGATGGCGCTCGCGGGGTCGGCCGTCTTGAGCTTCGCGGCCATCTCCCTGGCCCGCGCCGTGATGGGCGACGGCTTCGCCGGAGCGGGTGCGATCTCCTCGTGGAGCATCGCCCATCGGTCCAACAGCTGTTTCGCTGAAGGGGCCTTCTTCGTCGGAGACTGGTGCTGTGCGACGGCGCTCTTGGGGCCCTGTCGCTGGAACTGATCGCGGTGAGGCTGTGCCGCCTCGTGCTTCTTGACCCACCCTCCGCGCGACGCTGCCGGAGTTCCGGCGGAGGTTTCCGGCTGAAGGCGCGCCGCCTCGGAGCGGGGGGGCTTCGCGGAGGGGAGCGGCGACTGCGTCGGCTTGATGGTCGGCACGTTCGAGATCCTGGCGAGTGTGAGAGTGTCTTCGCTTCAGCGCGGGGCCATTGGCGAGGCGCTGAGCTCCTTCATCCAGGCGTGCCATTGACCCATCGCGGCCCCCGCGTCGTTGCGCGCGGCGAAGTAGGCGCCGCCGATGCGCTGGGCCTCGGACGGATTCATCGCAGCCAGCACCAGAAGCGCCAACGAGTCGGCCGAGTTGGCGTGGCCGGAGGGCGGAACGTCGTCCATCAACGCCATCGGTCCATGCGCCAGGTCGGCACTGGCCTGGTTCGTCGTCACCTCGGTTCGAACGACCGCGGCGCTCGCTCGATACCAGGCCGTCTGTCCCTGGAGGTAGGCCTTGCAGGCATCCACGGCGAGCGGATCGACGTAGGTACCGTCGCAGCGAAGGTGCTCGAGATAGGGAACGAGAGACGTGGTTCCCAGGTCGCCCCATGGCGGGGCGCCACCCTGAGCCTCGAGCTCGGCCACCTGTCTCTCGAGGAGGTCTCCGATCACCTGCGTTTCACCGAGCAGGCCGGCACCAGAGTCCATTCGGTTCACGGCCCCGTGGGCGCGCAGAATGTCGTTCTCGGAGGCTCCCATCATCGAGAGGGCCTTGGTGAAAGACGGCTGGTTCTCCCGAGAGAGCCACGCCGCGTAGCGATCGACCCCTGCTTTGTGCTGCGCGAGCGAGTCGAGCGCCGTTCCCACGAAGGCGTCGCCTCGGTCCGGCTGCCACCCGCTCGTTGAACCGGCGCCGGCACGCTCGAGCCAGCCACTCGACGGCACTGCCTCCGATTCGGCGCGGCGCGTCTCCGACGTCGAGGCGCTCTGCTTGGAACCGGGCTTTGCGATCGGGCTGGGTATGGCGGAGCGGCTGATGGAGGTCACTCTCATCCCCTCGGGAAACGGCTGGCGACCTACCTGATTATGGATGACCCATCGGCCCCGTCTCAGCAGAATGCGCCAAGCTGTGTGCATTTCGCGCCCAGGTTCGGCTCAGCCCGCACGGAGCTCCTGCTTCAGTCCCCGGCGCTGAAGGGCCGTGAGGGAGCCCCGAGCGCCGCGCCTCCCGCTCGCCGTCCCGCCTCGAGCGCGTTCATTCCTTGGGACAGCGTCGAGGGCGACACCGGCGGCAGCTGTGAGGTGACGACGTGCACCGCGACGCCGCGCGCGCGCAGCACCTCGAGCTGCAAGCGGAAGTGATCGCGCCGGAGCGCCGCCACGCCGGCGGTCATGCCGCGCATCCACGCGAAGGGCCCGCTCGGCTCGTCCTGGCCGTCGCGGCTCGGGAGGTAGTGCACCAGCACGGCGTCGAGCGCCCGTGGCCCCAGCGCGTCGACCAGGGCCAGCGCCGGCGCCTTGTCGACGAGGCCGCCGTCCCACAGGAGCGAGGCGCCGCGCCGCACCGGCTGGAAGAGCCCCGGATAGGCGCAGGTGGCGTGGACGGCCGAGGCGAGCTCACCCGACTCCATGCGGTGCGGCGCGCGGGTGGAGAGATCGGTCGCCACGAGCACCAGCGGGGCCGCCAGCGAGGAGAAGTCGGGGCGGGGGAGGTGTCGCTCGAGCAGGCCTCGAAACCGCCGGCCGCCGAGGAGCCCCGCCGCCCGGGGGCCGTTCCCCACCGCGTCGCGCACCATGCCGAGCAGATCGGGGTCCCAGAAGTCCTCCCGGCGCGTTGAGCGGAGCAGGTCCTCGAGGCGAGACGGGTCGTTGCCCGAGGCCGCGAAGGCCGCCACCAGCCCGCCCGCCGAGGTGCCGGCCCAGGCCGCGACGCGCACCTTGGCGGCGGCGAGCGCGCGCACGAAGCCCGCGTGACCGAAGAAGCCGAAGTAGCCCGCCGACAGCACCACGCCGACCCGCTTGCCTTCGAGCTCCTGCTGCAACGTCATCGACCGTCTCCCAAGGGAGCGGCACGGTACCAGAGCCCCTGGCGAGTTGCTTCCGATTCGATATCGGCATATTCATATGCATCGATATGGACCTGTCCGAGTCCTTCCGCGTGCTGGGCGACCCGACGCGGCTGCGCATCTTGAAGCTGGTGGGCGAGGCGCCGCTCAACGTGTCCGAGCTCGTCTCGCTGGTGGGCGTGGCGCAGCCCTCGGTCTCGCACCACCTGGCGAAGCTCAAGGGGCTCGAGCTCATTCGCGAGGAGCGGCAGAGCGGCTACACCTACTACTCGCTGGCGGTGGCGCCGACGGATCCCCGCTGGCCGCTCATTCGCATGACGCGGGACTCCGACGACACGCACGGCGACGCAGGGAGGCTCTCGGAGCTGCTCAAGCACCGGGAAGATCGGCACACCCTGAACGAGCGCCTGCTCGAGCCGGGTCAGTCGTGGGCCATGTGGGCGCGAGCGCTGGCCTTCCTGCTCCCTCCGCTCGACGTGGTGGACTTCGGCTGCGGCACCGGCGTCTTGACGGTGGAGCTGGCGCGATGGGCGAAGCGGGTGACGGCGGTCGATCGCAGCGCGCAGGCGCTCCACCAGGCCGAGGCGCGGGCCACCCGCGAGGGCCTGAAGAACGTGACCTGGCTCGAGGCCGATCTGCACGAGCTGCCCATCGCCTCGGGGAAGAAGGAGCTGGTGGTCGCCTCGCAGAGCCTGCACCACGTCGACGACCCGAAGGCCGTGCTCGCCGAGGCGGCGCGCATTCTCGAGCCGGGTGGGAGGCTCATCGTCCTCGAGCTGATGCCGCACCGCGAGGAGTGGGTGACCGATCGCCTCGGGCACAAGCACCTGGGCTTCGAGCCCGACACCCTCGAGGGGCAGCTCCACGCCGCCGGCTTCCGGCACGTGCACCTGACGCCCGCCCCCCGCGACGGCGGCTCGCCGTTTCGCGCGTTTCTACTCACCGGAGTCAAAAAGTGACCATCGCCCTCCCGCCCTACGCCCTCTCCGCCGCCGAGCAGGCCGCGCGCAAAGCCCGCGTGGCGAAGCTTCACGCCGCGATGAAGGAGCGCATCCTGGTGCTCGATGGCGCCATGGGCACGATGCTGCAGTCGCGGAACCTGAAGGCCGCGGACTTCGGCTCCGCGGAGCTCGAGGGCTGCAACGAGGTGCTGGCCGCCTCGCGTCCCGACGTGCTGCGCTCGATTCACGATCTGTACTTCGCCGCTGGTGCCGACGTGGCCGAGACCGACACGTTCGGCGCCACGCCGCTGGTGCTGGGGGAGTTCGGCATCGCGCACCGGGCGCACGAGCTGAACGTGAAGGCCGCGCAGATCGCGCGGGCCTCGGCCGACGCGTCCTCCACTCCGGAGCGGCCGCGCTGGGTCGCGGGCTCCATCGGCCCGACCACCAAGGCGATCTCCGTCACCGGCGGCATCACCTTCGAGGAGCTGGTCGAGCAGTTCGCGGTGCAGGCGCTGGGGCTGCTCGAGGGCGGCGCCGATTACATGCTCATCGAGACCAGCCAGGACACGCGGAACGTGAAGGCGGCGATCCTCGGCGTGCAGGCGGCCTTCGCGCACGCGCACGACGAGGTGCCGATCGCGGTCTCCGGCACCATCGAGCCCATGGGCACGATGCTCGCGGGGCAGTCGGTGGAGGCGCTCGCCACCTCGCTGGAGCACGTGAAGCTCCTGTACCTGGGTCTCAACTGCGCCACCGGCCCGGAGTTCATGACCGATCACGTGCGCTCGCTGGCGGACATGGCCCGCTGTCCCATCGCGTGCGTCCCCAACGCGGGGCTCCCCGACGAGAACGGCCACTACCTGGAGACGCCGGAGATGCTGGCGCGGGTCTTGCGCCGCTTCGCCGAGGAGGGCTGGCTCAACGTGACCGGCGGCTGCTGCGGCACCACCCCGGCGCACATCGAGGTGATCGCGGGCGCGATGAAGGGCCTCAAGCCCCGGGTGTCGAACGTGGTGGCCCGCTCGCGGCTGTCGGGCGTCGACTGCGTCGAGATCGAGGACTCGCGGCCGGTCATCGTCGGCGAGCGCACCAACGTCATCGGCTCGAAGAAGTTCAAGGAGCTGGTGGTGGCCGGCGGCTTCGACGAGGCCTCCGAGATCGCGCGGGCTCAGGTGAAGAAGGGCGCGCAGGTCATCGACGTGTGCCTGGCGAACCCCGACCGCGACGAGCTGGCGGACATGCGCCGCTTCCTCGACGTGGCGGTGAAGAAGATTCGCGCGCCGCTGATGATCGACTCGACCGACGACAAGGTGATCGCCGCCGCGCTCACCTACTCGCAGGGCAAGGCGATCATCAACTCGGTGAACCTCGAGGACGGGCTGGAGCGCTTCGAGAAGGTGGTGCCGCTGGCTCGCAAGTTCGGCGCGGCGCTGGTGGTGGGCTGCATCGACGAGACGGGCATGGCGGTGCCGCGCGATCGCAAGCTGGCGGTGGCCGAGCGCAGCCACGAGATTCTCACCCGCGACTTCGGCATGCGCGAGGAGGACCTGTACTTCGACCCGCTCGTGTTCCCCTGCGCGTCGGGCGACAAGGGCTACACCGGCAGCGCGGTCGAGACCATCGAGGGCGTGCGCCTCATCAAGGAGCGCTTCCCGCGCTGCAAGACGGTGCTCGGCATCTCCAACGTGTCGTTCGGCCTGCCGACCGCCGGGCGCGAGGTGTTGAACTCGGTCTTCCTGTACCACTGCGTGCAGGCGGGGCTGGACCTCGCGCTGGTGAACTCCGAGAAGCTCGAGCGCTACCCGCAGATCCCGGAGACCGAGCGACAGCTCTGCGAGGACCTGCTCTTCAATCGCGGGCCCGACCCGGTGACGCCCTTCGCGGCGCACTTCCGCGAGAAGAAGCCCGCCAAGGCCGCGGTGAGCTCGCTGCCGCTCGAGGAGCGGCTCGCCCACTACGTCATCGAGGGCTCGAAGGACGGCCTCATCGCCGACCTCGACCTGATGCTCCAGACGGCGAAGCCGCTCGAGATCATCAACGGCCCGCTGATGAAGGGTATGGACGAGGTGGGGCGGCTCTTCGGCAACAACGAGCTGATCGTCGCCGAGGTCCTGCAGAGCGCCGAGGTGATGAAGGCCGCGGTCGCTTACCTCGAGCCGAAGATGGACAAGAACGCCACCGCCACGCGCGGGAAGATCGTGCTCGCCACGGTGAAGGGTGACGTGCACGACATCGGCAAGAACCTGGTGGAGATCATCCTCGGGAACAACGGGTTCGAGGTGGTGAACCTGGGCATCAAGGTGCCGCCGGAGCAGCTCATCGCCGCCGTCCGGGCGCACCGGCCCGACATCATCGGGTTGTCGGGCCTGTTGGTGAAGAGCGCGCACCAGATGGTGGCGACCGCCGAGGACCTGCACCGCGCCGGCATCACCACGCCCATCCTCGTCGGCGGCGCCGCGCTCTCGCGCAACTTCGTCGACAAGAACATCGCGCCCGTCTACCCGGCGGGCACGGTCGCGCACGCGCAGGACGCGATGGCCGGCCTCGAGCTGGCGAAGGCCGTCGTCGTCCCGGCGGGGCTCGAGAAGCTGAAGGTCGACCTCGCGGCGCGGCGGGAGCGGCTGCGCGAAGAGCAGGCAGCGCGGCCGGCGGCCCCGCGCGCGGTGAACCGGGCTCGGGCGAAGGAGATCGAGGTCCTCGCGGAATTGCCCAAGCCCCCCGACTTCGCTCGCCACGTCATCACCAACACGCCGCCCGACCAGATCTGGCGCTTCGTCAACCCGGTGATGCTCTACGGCCGCCACTTCGGCGTGAAGGGCAGCGCGGCGCGGCTGCTCGGCACGCACGAGGAGGGCCGGCTCTCGGGCACCGAGGACGGCAGGAAGGCCCTCGACCTCAAGGAGAAGATCGACGACATCAAGGCGCTGCTTCGCTCGGGCGTGATGAAGCCCCGCGCGGTGTTCCGCTTCTTCCCCGCGGCGGGCGAGGGGAATGCGATCGTGCTCTTCGACCCAGCGACCGGCGAGGTGGCGCAGCGCTTCGAGCTCCAGCGGCAGGAGGGCGAGTCCCAGCTGTGCCTCGCGGACTTCGTGGCGCCCCTCGAGAACGGCAAGCCGCGCGACTCGCTGGCGCTCTTCGTCACCACCGCCGGTGAGGGCATTCGCACGCTGGCCGACGACTTCAAGGCCAAGGGCGACTTCGTGAAGATGCACGGCGTGCAGGCGCTGGCGCTGGAGACGGCCGAGGCCTACGCGGAGCTCCTGCACTCGCAGCTCCGCAGCATGTGGGGTTTCCCCGATCGCCCCGACCTCACGATGATCGAGCGCTTCAAAGCCGAGTACCACGGCAAGCGCTACTCGTTCGGCTACCCGGCGTGCCCGCGGCTCGAGGATCAAGAGGGGCTCTTCAAGCTCCTCGCGCCCGAGGAGATCGGCGTGAAGCTGACCGACGGCTGCATGATGGACCCCGAGGCGTCGGTCTCGGCGCTCGTCTTCCATCACCCGCAGGCGAGCTACTTCTCGGTGACGTGACCGGGGGCCCCGCGCTCACTCGGGCAGCGAGTGGGGCGCGACCGCGCGCTCCCACAGCCCGAGCGCGCCCAGCGCCACGAGCGCGGGCGCGGCCCAGGTGAGGGCGGTGGCGATCACCGCCGTGGGGTGGGGGCCGGTCCGGAGCAGCAACGCGAGGGCGAGCACGAGGACCTCCAGCGCGAGCCCGGGAGGGGCCGGCGGTCGGCCGGGCACCTCGGGCCTCAGCGGCCACTGCGGCAGCACCTGCCTCGCGCCGAAGGTCGTCCGCTCGAGCCAGCGCGCCCAGTAGAGGCGCTGCGACGCCCAGGCGCCGATGGCGACGGCCAGCAGCCCCGTCAGCGCGCCGTCGAGGTACGAGTCCATGAACCAGCCGGCGGCGAGGAGGACGAGCACGAGGGGCATGCTCGCCATCGAGAGGACCCACCAGGCCCAGGTGACGAAGGCGGCGAGAGACCGCTGGGTGCCGCGCGGCGCGGCGATCTCCTCGGAGGTGTGGCGGAGCGTGTCGAGGGGCCGTGAGATGAGGCCGGGCGCGGTGTCGAGCGCGTCGACGACCAGCAGCATCAGGGGCAGCAGATCACCGGAGAGCCCGGCCCGGCGCAGCGGCTCGGGACCGAGCGTGCGGCTCCGCACCCGGCCGGCCGGGGGAAGGAAGCCCGCGAAGGCGTCGAGCAGCTCGGCGAGGACCTTGTTCCCGTCGGCGCCGAGGGCGGTGGCGCGAACGAAGATGGGCCGATCGTGTGCGTCGAGGTGCAGGAGCGCCGCGCGATCGAGCTTGTGCTCCGCGTCGCGCCAGTCGACGAGCGAGACGGCCCGCGCCGAGGCGAGCTCGAGCTCGAAGCGCTGGCCGTTCGCGTCGGTGGCGAGCCACCGCGAGCCCAAGGCCTCGAGGCCGACGACCACGCGCCAGTTCGCCTCCACCGGCGGCTGCTCGGGGCCGGCGACGAGCGTGGCGCGCTGCCCGTCGTGAAGCGCGGTAGCCAGGCGCTCGGCGTCGGCGGCGGAGTCGCAGGCGAACTCCGCGCGGGGCGTGTGGAGGTCCTTCGCTTCGAGCCGCCGGACGCCAGGGCCCTCGGGCGCCGCGTGAAACAGCGCCCCGGGACCGACGAAGACGACGTGACGCGAGGCGAACATGGCCGACGGGAGAAGGATACTCCCGGGCCGCCAGGTTCGCTTGGCGCTGGGTCAGGAGCGATTCACCAGCCCCAGCACCAGCTTCTCCCACTCGGCGCGGAACGAGTCGGGGTCGGCCCCCAGCGTCTCTTCCAGGGCCGTCCACCCCGACGGGTCTCGCTTCTGCTGGGCGATGGCCTTCTTGACGAAGTCGTCGAGCACGCCGCGCTCCTGCAGCCAGTAGCAGAGGTAGCGCGCCGCGGCGTAGTGGAGCCCGACGGGATCGTCGTAGAACGCGTCGCTGCTCAGGTGCACGAGCGTGTGAAACGACGGCACCGCGCTCCTCTTGAGGCCCTTCTGGAGCCCGGGCAGGCGCCAGTTCACCCGGCCGTGGAGGTGGCCGTCCTTCTCGAAGGGGAACTCGAAGAGCGAGGCCAGGCCCTCGTTGAGCCAGGCCGGCGCGTCGGCCCAGGCCTCGTGCATGAAGGGGTGCACGAGCTCGTGGGTGAGGGTGCCGTAGCCGGGCTTGATGTTCATGACGAGCGAGCGGCGGGAGCTCAAGAAGTAGCCGTAGGGCGTGTCGGGCTCGATCTTGAACAGCTCGCGGGAGACCTTCTCGTACGAGGCCGCGCCGCCGAGGATCCAGACGTCGGTCAGCTCCCTGGGGATCTCCGTGAAGAAGTCCTTGAGGAGCAGATCCTTCGTCCACTTGACCACGTCGCGGGCGCGGCGCTGCACCTGGTCCGGTGGCTCGTCGCCCACCACCAGGAAGGGGCGCTCCCAGGCGAGCGTCATGCCCCTGGGCAACGTCTCCTTGAGCGCCTGCACGTGCTGCGAGAGCTCGGCGCGGGTGGGGTGCGGCTCGGGCGCGAGGGCCGGCGGCTCTCCTTTCGGCACCACCCGCAGGCGAATCAGCGTCCACCGCGCAGGTGAGGGCTTGAAGGTCCACAGCTTGAAGAAGAGGGCGCGCGACATGCGCCGGTTCGCGCCGTCGTCCTCCGCCGGCTCCTGGTAGACGATCTCGTCGCGCGTGGCGTCGTAGCCGGTGACGAGGCGGAAGTGCTCCGTCGTCTTGGGCGCGTCGCTGTAGTGCATGCAGACGATCGACGGGTGGCCGGCGAGGAGGTCGGCGTGCAGCTCGCCCCACCGCGCCTCGAGCCCCTCGGCCGCGTGGTCCGGCGTCAGGTGGTGCCAGACGTCGCCGGGATCGAGCCCCAGCTTCCGCATCGAGCGCGCCAGCTCGTCGGTGTACGCCCCGCGCCCGAGGAGCGGATCGACGCCCGAGGCGGCGAAGACGTCGTCCTGGGTCTCCGGCCGGCCGAGGCGCTTGAGCGCCATCTCGACGTCAGCCTCGCCGCAGAAGTCGGGCTTCTGGCGAACGAAGGGGAAGCCGTCGAGCTGCACCGAGGCGCGCAGCGGAGGGCGGGAAGGGGGCTGGGCTTGGGGCGCGGCGGCGAGGACGAGGGCGAGGAGCTTTGCGTGCACGGGACCTCCAGCGCGCTCGGACGCTCCAGGTGCGGCACCGGTTCCAGGGGCCGGCACCCCAAGGGCTCGGCCGAGTGGCGAACCTGGCCGCGCTCAGTCCGAGCGGCGCCGAGGACCGCGTCCCTTGGCATCGAACTTCGGAGTCTCGCCGGCCCTCGACCTCGCTCGGGCTGAGCGGATGCGTTCCCTCGGGCTGAACGAGCTCGCCCGCCTCGCTCGACCTCTTCAGGCCGACCGGGGCGTCGGCGACTTGGGCGCCTTGTCGAGCACCCGGCCCTTCAGGTCGGGGTGCGGCCGCTGGATGATCTCCGTCGCCACCAGGAGCGTGGGCTCGATCGCCGAGGCCGCGCCGTCGAGCGCCGCCTCGACGTCGGCCTGGGTGCCGGCGAGGGTGAACCAGCCCTTGCCGCCGATGCCCTTGGCGAGCTCGAGCTGCACCAGCTTCACCTCGGCGCGCTTCACCGCGGCGTCGGCGGCCTTGAGCGCGGAGGCCACGGTGTGCGTCTCCACGACGCCGACCGCGTCCTCGACCTCGGTGCGCGCCACCTGGCCGGAGAGCCCCGCGATGACCACCTCCGCCACGTGCGGCAGGAGCAGGCGATCGAGCACGCGATCCTTGCCGGCCTCCTCGCCGGCCCGGAAGGACTCTTCCACCTCGGCCACGGGCCCGAAGAAGACGAGCAGGTACTTGCCCGGCGAGACGGCCTCGGCGACGGCGATGTGCACCTGCGCCTTCTTCACCAGCGCATCCGCGACCACGACGCCGCGCGCGAGCGACTCGAGCTCGAAGAGGCCCAGCGCTGGACCCTCGGTCGTCACTTCAGATAATCCGGAAGGAGTCCTTCAGCGTGCACCGGCGCTCGCGGGTGAAGCTGACGGCGGTGGTGAGGCCCTCGCCGGTCGGCGACGCGATGGTGAACGAGGTGTAGCCCTCGCCGGTCATGCCCAGGCCCGCGAAGGACGGGCCGTTCTTCACGAAGATCGAGGTGTTGATGATCTTCGCCATGGCCGAGAGGGTGTCGATGTTGGTGGAGTGCATCGTGGCGGTGTGGCCGAAGCCGTGCTCGGCCTGGGCCGCGGCGGTGATGCAGTCCTCCACCGTCTTGAGCCGCGCGAAGCCGATCACCGGCATCAACAGCTCCGCCTGGATGAAGGGGTGCGTGGGGTCGACCTCGGCGAACAACAGCCGGGTCCCCGAGGGCACGCGCAGGCCGGCGGCCTCGGCGATCTTGGTCGCGTCCTTGCCCACCCAGTCGCGCGCCGGGTGGCCGTCGTGCACCACCAGCTTCTCCAGGCGGTTGATGGCGGAGCTCGGCACCTCGAAGGCGCCGTTCTTCACCATCTCCTTCTTGAGCTCGTCGGCGATGGAGGCGACCGCGAAGACCTCCTTCTCCACGATGCAGACGATGTTGTTGTCGAGGGAGGCGCCGTCGACGATGTCCTTGCCGGCGCGGGCGATGTGCGCCGTCTCGTCGACCACCGCGGGCGGGTTGCCCGGGCCGGCGGCGATGGCGCGCTTGCCGGAGTTCATCGCGGCCTTCACCACCGCGGGGCCGCCGGTCACCACGATCAGCCGCGTCTTCTTGTGCTTCATCAACTCCCCGGCGGTCTCGATGCCCGGGTTGGCGATGGTGGTGACGAGGTTCTGCGGGCCGCCGGCGCTGACGATGGCCTCGTTGAGCAACTGAATGTAGTGCTGGCCGACGCCCTTGGCCGAGGGGTGCAGGTTGAACGTCACCGCGTTGCCGCCGGCCACCATGCCGATGGAGTTGTTGACGATCGTCTCGGTCGCATTGGTCGACGGGGTGATGGCGCCGATCACGCCGAAGGGGGCGCGCTCGGTGATCATCAGGCCGTGGTCGCCGGAGTAGGCGAGGGGCCGGAGGATCTCCATGCCCGGCGTCTTGTTGGCGCAGAGCAGGTTCTTCTGGATCTTGTCCTTCACGTTGCCGAGGGAGGTCTCCTCGACCGCCATGCGGCTGATCTCCTCGGCGTGGCGCCGGGTGGTCTCGCGCATCGACTCGATGCAGCGCGCGCGGACCTCCAGCGACATGTCGATCCACTGCTCCTGAGCCTGCTCCGCCGCGGCCGTCGCCTGATCGAGGTCGTCGAAGATGCCCGGGCGCTTGGCGTGGAACGCGGGCGCCCGAGCGGCGGCGCGCCGCTCAGGGGGGGCTTCGCCGCGCTCGGTCTGGGGCAGGCTCCCGAGCTCCTTGGAGAGCCGCCGCACGACCTGCTCGACGATCGCGTTGACTTGAGTCTCGTTCACGACTCACTCCTTCGGGGGCGCTTTCGCGATCACTTCTGGTACTTGGTCTGACCCTCGGCCTCGACCGTGTCGACGATGGCCATGATCACCGCGTCGACCGGGCGATCTTTGGTCATGTCGGTCTGCCGCGCCGAAGAGCCCGAGGCGTAGAGCACGACCTCGCCCACGCCGGCGCCCACGGCGTCGACGCAGACCACCAACGTCGAGGTGGCCTTGCCGTCGAGGTCGATGCCGCGCACGACGAGCAGCTTCGACCCGTCGAGCGCGGGCTCCTTGCGGGTGGAGACGACCGTCCCCACCACCTTGCCGAGCAGCATGTCGCCGCCCTCTTACTTCTGGCCGGACTCGGCCTTCGCCTGGTCGGCGCGGCCCAGCGGCAGGA
>JBBIOE010000117.1:0-23454 GCA_037443525.1 Archangiaceae bacterium
CTGCCGCCGCTCAACCTCCGCCGGCCGCCGTGGTGCAGCCGCCTCCTCCTCCGGTTTCGGCGAAGACGACGCACCAGGCGAAGACGGTCGCCCGGGCCGAGCCGCCGCCGCCTCCTCCGGAGAAGAAGGTGGAGAAGGTCGAGAAGGTGGAGAAGGTGGAGAAGTCCACGCCTCAGCCCAGCGGCGACGACGACGACTTCGCGGCCGCCTTCGGCGAGAAGAAGGCGGCCGGCGGCAAGAAGGTCGCCAAGGCGGCGCCCGCCGACGACTCCGACTCCGCGCCCTCTGGCTCCTCGAAGAAGGGCGGCTACATCCCGCCTCCTCCAGGCGGCGGCGGCGACGCCAAGGACTCGCTCGAGCAGTCCGACATCATGGAGGGCGTGCTCAGCCAGAAGGCGAAGCTCGCCGCCTGCGCCGAGGGCCAGCACTCCAAGGAGCCGGGCGTGAGCGGCAAGCTCGTCATGAAGTGGACGATTCAGACCTCGGGACGCACGTCCAACGTCTCGGTCGTCACCGACGAGTACAAGGGCACGTACATGGCCACCTGCGTGGGCGGCGTCATCAAGGGCATGAGCTTCCCCAAGCACAAGAAGCAGGGCGAGCCCGTGCAGTTCCCGTTCAAGTTCTGAGTCGACGGGCGCCGGCGCCGACAGCGAGGTCGTGACTTCGCTGTCGCGCTCCCCCGTGGACAGCGGTGCTCCACCGTCACAAGTCCGCGAAGAATCTCGTGAATGGTGGCGCGCGCCTTGCGTCAGTGGCCGCGTCAACTCCGTTGACTCTTCAGGTCTCGTGGTTAGTCTCGCGCCCGCTCCGCGTTTGCCCGGCGGGACACAATTCAAGGGAGGAGTACCAATGAAACGAACGATTCTGGGTCTCGGACTCGCGGCCATGACGGCGGTCGCGCTGATCGCCGCGTGTGGCCCGCTGCCGGAGAATACCGACGGTGGTGGCAACACCTGCACCAGCGACTCGCAGTGTGGCTCCGGCAAGATGTGTCACCCCGTGTCCAAGCAGTGCGTCGCGACGTGTACCGGCGGCGCGGACTGCCCGTCGACGGCGAAGACCTGCGACGTCTTCCCGGGCTCGTCGAGCACCGCCAAGTTCTGCCAGTGCTCCACCGACGCGCTCTGCAACGGCGGCTCGACGGGGACCCTGGTGTGCAGCGGCGCGACCAAGACCTGCGAGGCGAAGTGCACCGCCACCTCGGGCTGCCCCTCGGGCTACAGCTGCGATACCGCCAGCGGCCAGTGCAGCAAGTCGGGCGGCACGGACGGCGGCACCACCGATGGCGGCACCGGCGTCTCCTGCACCTGGAACTCCTGCACCGGCGCCGGCGAGGTCTGCGATCTCCTCCCTGCGAGCGGCCCGGTCTGCGTGCAGCAGGGCTCCTGCAACTCGGCCAACGCGCAGCCCGACACGTGCCCCTGGGCGCAGTACTGCGCGAGCAACAACAAGTGCTACGAGCCGGTCAAGGCCACCTGCGTGAACTTCGCGCCCCCGGGCGGCGCGACCCCGACCTTCTACACCGCGGGCGACAACGGGCCGATCATCTACGACATCGAGGATCTTGCTCATGACGACCTCACCATGTGCGGCGCGGGCGTGAACGCGTTCTCCTTCCTGGTCCACGCCTACCGATCGGACATGGCGTGGCCCGCGTCGAAGTTCGCCGTCTCGGGCTTCTTCTACGTGCTGACCGACGGCACCAAGCTCGACGCCACCGCGAACACCAAGCACCCCTCCGGCTACACGGTCACCGGCGCCAACGCGACCTTCAAGGTGACGCTCTGCGCGCCGGCGGTCAGCTCGAACCTGTCGGCCGGGTTCTACTTCAAGAACGGCAACGAATTCTGCGTCACCGGGGCCACCCCGAACCAGCCCTGAGCTGAATTCGAACCGAACCGTTCCGTCTCATTCTCACCAGGGGCGCTCCCTCACCGGAGCGCCCCACCCCGAAAGGAATCGACATGAGCTTCAATAAGACGATGGGAGTGGTGGTGTTCGCGGTCAGTGTCTCGGCGTTCGCGCAGGCGAGGCCGCCCCCTCCGCCGCCGGCCAGGGTGGCGGCTCCAGTGGCCGCGCCGGCCCCGACGACGACGGTCAAGCCTGGCCCGGACGTGGTGCTCTCGTGTCCGGCGGGCACCAAGCAAGTGGGCGGCGCGAAGTCGGCGTTCGAGGCCTCGTTCTGCATGCGCACGGGCCGTGACGGCCTGCGCATCTTCCACGGGCCCTACATCGCCTATTGGTCCAACGGGCAGAAGCAGGCCGAGGGGCAGTACGACGAGGGCTTCCGCTCCGGCCACTGGATGTACTTCGACGAGCAGGGCGTGAAGAACATGGAGATCACCTTCAAGATGGGCGACTACGACGGCCAGTTCGTCGAGTTCTGGCCCAACGGTCAGAAGAAGCTCGAGGAGACGTACCAGATGGGCCGCCGCCAGGGCGCGCACATCACCTACGACCAGACCGGCAAGGTGACGTCGAAGGTCGACTACGTCGACAACCGCCCGGCCGCCGGCAAGTAAGCCAGAAGGCGACCGTGGTGACGCCGGGCCGGTTCTCCTTCGAGGGGGGCCGGCCCGGAGTCGTTTAGGGGGGAGCTCGGCTCTTCTCATTCGACGCCGAGGAGCCGTTGCGCTAGCGATGGGGCTCCCGTGACGTCCGCGCTTCACCACCAGCCGCTCTTGCCCGACCTCCCGATTCGCCGCGTGGAGGAGATGGGCCTCAAGGAGCTCGAGCGCATTCGGCTCATCCTGCGCGGCGGCTCGATCATCGAGTGGCGCAAGCTGCACTTCAAGACCTGGGACGAGGTCGATCGCTTCCTCAGGCTCTGCCAGATCGACCCCACCCGCAAGCAGGACGACGAGTGGGTGCGCACCATTCTCGCGGACGCCGTCGAGTACCTGCGCAAGACCTTCGACTACAAGGTGGCGGACCCGGTCGCGAACCCGAACATGATCCACGATCTGTTCCTCTACGCCTCGGGGCAGATCGACAAGCGCTACCGGAAGATCGCCTGCATCGTCTTGAAGGTGATGCACGTGATTCAGCACATCGAGGCGCGCGACCTGCACTTCCGCACCGCGGTGAGCGAGGCGGAGATCAACCAGATGGTGGCCGACCGCGTGAAGGCGGTCTTCGAAGAGGCGAAGGCGAAGGGCCTGCCCGTCGTCGACTACGCCGACTCCATCAAGTCGCGCGAGTCGGTGGTGACCAAGCTCATCGCCAAGAAGGACACCACCGCTTCGGTGGTCTACGACCGCACGCGCTTCCGGGTCATCGTGAAGGAGCCGGCGGACATCATCCCCACGCTCTACTTCCTCACCCAGCGGCTCATTCCCTTCAACTTCGTGGTGCCGAGCCAGACCGAGAACACGCTGGTGCGCTTCAAGGAGCTGGTGCGCACCTACCCGAACTTCAAGCGCTACGCCCGGCAGCTGCACCTCGACGTGGACTACGAGGAGCGGGAGATGGCGAAGCGGGGCAAGGGCAACACCTTCTCCGGTGAGACCTACCGCATCTTGAACTTCGTCGCCGACGTGCCGGTGCGGCTCGACGCCTTCCTGCCGCCGCCGGAGACCGACGATCGCGAGCGCAAGGGCCGCATCTCGCTCGCCACCTGCGAGTTCCAGATCGCCGATCAGAAGACGGCCATCGAGAACGAGCGCGGGGAGAACTCCCACGAGCGCTACAAGGAGCGCCAGCGCGCGGTGGTGCTCAAGCGCCTGTCGCGCGGCCTGGTGGTCCCGAAGATCAAGCAGGGCCAGCTCGACCCTCCGCCCTCGGCGCCGTAGGCCGCGCTTCGTGATGTGCACGAGACGGGAATCGAACCCATACGGCCCACCCAAGGGCCCGCGGATTTTAAGTCCGCTGCGTCTGCCACTTCCGCCACTCGTGCAAAGGTTACGGGAACGCTTATAACGCGCGCCGCCATGCTCGAAACCGTCACCAAGGGCTTCCGTGCCGCCAAGAACCGTCTGCTGGGCAAGGCAGAGCTCACCCCGGAGCTGATCGAGGAGTCGCTCCGCGACATTCGCGTGTCGCTGCTCGAGGCCGACGTGGCCTTCGACGTGGTGAAGAGCTTCGTCGCCAAGGTGCGCGAGAAGGCCACCGGCGAGGCGGTGCAGGTGGCCGCCACCGACGCCCGCGGCAAGAAGATCAAGGTCTCTCCCGGCGACCACTTCGTGAAGATCTGCCACGACGAGCTCGAGGCCCTGATGGGGCCGGTCGAGACGTCGTTGACCTTGAAGCCCAAGGGGCAGGTGTCGGGCATCATGATGGTGGGCCTGCAGGGCTCCGGCAAGACGACCACCGCCGGCAAGCTCGCCACCAAGCTGAAGAAGGACGGGCGGCAGGTGCTGATGGTGGCGGCCGACATCTACCGGCCCGCAGCCGTCGATCAGCTGAAGGTCCTGGGCGAGAAGATCGGCGTGCCGGTCTTCCACGAGCCGAACGTGGCGCCGCCGGAGCTCGCCAAGCGGGCCTACGAGAAGGCGCGCGCGGAGAAGCTCGACACGGTGCTCATCGACACCGCCGGCCGCCTCGCCATCGACGACGCGCTGATGACCGAGCTGGAGGCCATCAAGGCCACGGTGAAGCCGGAGAACATCCTGCTCGTCACCGACGCGATGATCGGCCAGGACTCGGTGCGCACCGCGGCGGAGTTCAACCGGCGGCTCGAGCTCGATGGCTTCATCCTGACCAAGCTCGACGGCGATGCCCGCGGCGGCGCGGCGCTGAGCATCAAGGCCGTCACCGGCAAGCCCATCAAGTTCCTCGGCATGGGCGAGGGCATGGACAAGCTCGAGGAGTTCCGGCCGCAGGGGCTGGCGAGCCGAATCCTCGGGTTCGGCGACGTCGTCGGCCTGATGCAGGACTTCGAGGGGGTCGTCGATCAGGACAAGGCGGAAGAAGACGCGAAGAAGCTGCTCTCGGGCCGCTTCACCATGCGCGACTTCATGGAGCAGATCCGCATGGTCCGGAAGATGGGGCCGCTCAAGGACCTGCTCGAGAAGATGCCCTTCCTCGGGGAGATGACCGAGCAGCTCAACCCCGACGAGAAGGAGCTCGACAAGATCGACGCGCTCTTCAACTCGATGACCGAGCAGGAGCGGGCCGACCCGAAGAAGATCGACAAGTCGCGCGCCGGCCGCATCGCCCGTGGCTCGGGGCGGAAGCCGGAGGAGGTGCAGGAGCTGCTCCTCAAGTTCAACGGCATGCAGCAGATGATGGGCGCCATCGGGCAGGATCCGGGCATCCTCGGCCGCCTGCCGTTCTTCAAGCAGCTCGGCCAGCTCAACCAGATGAAGAACATGGACCTGGGCGCCATGTTCGGGAAGGACCCGCTGATGGCGCAGGCGATGGGCCTGGGCGGGTCGGGCGGCATGCCGATGCAGATGCCCCAGCTCGCGCCCGGCTACACCGCGCCCATGAGCCAGGCGCAGATGGCCAAGGCCCGGCTCGCGGGCTACTCGATGGGCCCGCAGAAGGGCGGCATGAGCGACGCCGAGCGCGACGCCATTCGCGATCGCCGCAAGCGCGAGAAGGCGAACAAGAAGAAGAACCGCAAGAAGCGGTAGAGGCTACGCGGCTCGCCCGAGCTCCCTCGCCTTGCCCATGGCCGCCTCGAGCGCCTTCACGCCGACCTCCGGCCCGGCCATCGCCAGCGGCTCGCCGATCACCACGTCGATGGGGTCGAAGCCCATGAAGCCGAGCACGGTCTTCAGGTAGGGCACCTCGAAGTCCAGGCCGGCGTGCACGGTGTCGGGCCCGTAGGCACCGTCGCGGGTGGTGAGGATCACGGCCCGCCGGCCCTTGAGGAGCCCCTTGAACTGCCCGTCGGCGAACTCGAAGGTCAACCGGGCCTGCACCACCGTGTCGATCCACCGCTTCAGCATCCACGGCACGCTGAAGTTCCACATCGGCGTGCTGACGACGAGCGTGTCGCAGGCGTGGAGCTGATCGGTGTGGCGCACCAGCGTGTCCCAGCGCTTCGCCGCGACCTCGTCGAGCTTCCCGTCGCCGTAGGCCATCGCGAACTTGGCCTCGATGTCCCACTCGTCGAAGGCCGGGAGCTCGGAGTGGATGGCGGCGAGATCGACGGGGACCTGCACGAAGCCGGGGTGCTTCTCGCGGTAGCCCTGGAGGAAGGCCTCGCGCAGCTTCTGGGTGCGCGACCGCGCGTTGCGAGGCGTGGCGTAGACGTCGAGGAGGGTCGTCATGGTGGGGCCTCTCAGGCAGCGCGGTTGATGCGAACGTGAATCTCCACGTGGTCGGCGTTCTTCACCACCTGCACGCGGGTGAGCGGGCTCTCGAGCATCTGCACCATCGGTGAGGCCTCGAGCAGCGCCGGCGTGAGCGAGCGATCGTTCGCCGCGAAGACGCAGTCGACGTGCGCCACATCGGACAACACCTGCAGCGACGCTCCTCCGGAGCCCTGGAGCCAGCGCGCCACGCCACCGATGAGCGACTGCATGCGCGAGAGGTCGGCCCAGTCGAGCCCGAGCACCAAGAAGACGTGCTTCAAGTGACCGCGCAGCTGGATCAGCGAGACCGAGGACTCGAGCTGCGAGCTCCAGGGCGTGGGGGGGCGGCAGTGCAGGCCCAAGAGGAGCGAGCGCTCGACTCGCGCGCCCTCCTCGGTGCTGATGCCGCGCAGGTTTCGGATGAAGCGATCGATGAGCCCCGCCCGCTCCGGGTGCGGAATGCCGTCGAGCTGGAGCTGAGCCGAGCCGCCGACCTGCTGCAGCGCCGCGGCGACGACCGCCGGGCCGAGGTGATGGGGAATCAGTGAGCCGACGGCTTCGGCGAAAGACGGCATCCAGGAGACCTCTCGCTGTGTCCCGGATGAGCTGGAGGCCAGCGGGGTCGCCGATGGCCCCCCCGGGCGCTCGTGAAGTTCCGAGTGTCAGCGGAGCGCCGTCCGAGCGCCTTGCGCCGAATCAAGCGCTACAGCCCGCCAGTCTCGTAGCTGCTCGGGACCTCGACGCGGAAGGACAGGTCGACGTTCTTCTTCTCCTGCGCCCGCACCGGAACTTTCCACTTCACGATGCCGTCGGCTTTTCCCACCTGAAAGCCGCCGGTCGTCTTCTCCGAGACTTGAACGCGGATGTCGTCGAGCTCGGAGACCGGAACGTGATCCGCGAGCACGAGCTCCACCGGCGACTTCCCGTAGTTCGCGAGCTCGAAGCGATAAGCGTAGGTGAAGCGCTTGGTGGAGCCCAGGAAGCCGGTGTCGCGCTTGAGCTCCTCGACGACGGTGCGCTTCACCCGCACCGAGTCCTCCAGGCCGAAGGTGAGGGTGAAGGGGCCGCCCATGGGCACGCGCTCGAGTGCGTAGCGGCCCACCAGGCCGGTGGCGCGGAAGGCGTCGAGGCGCCCGGGGAGCAGGGGCCAGGCGCCGGTGTTGGTGAGCTCGGCGACGCGGAAGGCCACGGGGTGGAGTTTGGGCATCGCGCGCAGCTCGAAGGCGGCCTTGAGCCTGGCGCGGCCGACGAGGAGCCGCACCGGCGCGCCGTCGCCGGGCACCTGGCCCTTCTCGGGCACCGCGAGCTGTACCGACAGGCCCTGGTTCCTGGCCGCAAGCTGCGGGCCGGCCTGGGCCGTGGCGCTGGCGTCGCCGGTGCGCGCCGACTCGACGTACTCGTCGCGGCGCACGAGCACCTTCTTCTCCGGCGGGCGCTCGTAGGTCGTGACCACGAGCTTCTTCAGCTCGGGCGGGGTGGCGTTCTGCGTGGGCACCGCGGTGGAGAGGACGAGCTCCACGTCCTTCCAGTCCTCGCCGGTGCCTTGAGTGACGGTGGCCCAGGTGGCGAGCTCGACCTGGCCCTGGCCCTCGTCCGCGCGGGCCTCGTAGGCCGGCGTCCAGCTCGCGCCGCCGACGAGGTAGGTGAGCGCCAGCTCGGCGGTCTTGCCCTCGGGGCAGCTCACCAGCACCTCCACGGCGTAGGCCTGCTTGGTCATCGCCGCGCGCACGCCCTCGAGCTTGAGGTTGAGCTCGGCCTGCTTGCGGCTGAGCTCGCGGAGCTTCGACTCGGTCTCGGCGGAGGCCTTGGCGGCGCCGACGGCGGTGGTGAGCGAGACGTCGAAGGCCGCGCTCCAGGACTTGGGATCGGGCTTGTCGAGGCTCATCTCGCGGGAGACGACCCGGGCGGCGATGTCGCCGTAGGTGCGCGCGAGGTCGGTTTGCTTCCGGGCGCGCTCGAGCTCGTCCTCGAGGGCCTTGCGCTGGCGGTCGAGCTCCTCGAGCTGTGCCACCAGGCCCTGCGCCTTGGGGCCGAACTCCTTGTCCTTGGCTTGCAGGTTGGCGCGCAGGCCGTCGACGGTGCCCTCGCTCACGCGCGCGCGGAAGGAGTCGGCGGCGGCGGCGGGCGGCACCTCGGTGAAGGTGAGGGGCACGCGGTTGCCGCAGGTGACGGGGGCGAGGCGGGTGACCTGCGCGCGATCGGGGTAGACGACCACGGAGGTCGGCGCGGCGGTGGAGGCGAGGGCGGCGGCGACGAGGGCGATCACGGCTGCACCTCCTGCTGCGAGAGCTTCCACCCGTGCGGGCGCTTCAGGCTGTAGCTGAAGGAGAGGGTGGCCTTCTGCTGCGGGGGAATGGTGAGCCGCCACTCCAGCGAGCCCTTGAGCTGGTCCTGGGTGGCCAAAGGCTTCGACTCGAGGAGCTTCACCTCGAGATCCTTCTGGTTCGTCACCGGCCACTGGTCGTAGACGCGCAGCGCGACCGGCGCCTTGTAGGGGTTCGCGATCTCGATGCTCACCTGGTACGTCGTGACGTCGTCCTTGGAGAGCACGCCCTCGGTGGCGTCGACGACCTTGACGTTGCGCACGGCCTTGAGCGCCCGATCGATGCCCAAGGGCAGGGTGAAGGCCTCACCGGGCGAGACGAGCTTGAGCCGCGCGGTGCCGGCGGGGTCCGCGCCGACGTAGAGCTGGGCCCCTCCGCCGGGGAGCACGGCTTGCGAGGGGTTCTTGAGCTCGGCGACCAGGAAGGCGTCGGGCGAGAGGGCGGGGAAGAGCTTGCGCTCGACGGTGACCGGCCACTTCTGCGACCACAGCGCGACGCGGCGGGTACCCTTGGAGGCCGGCACCGACTCCTTCTGCAGGGAGGTGAAGGCGAGGTCGTAGCCGCCGGCCAGCGTCACCGGCGAGTCGGCGCCGTAGCTGGGCGGGCGCCAGGCGGGCGGAGGGGAGAGGGACATCCGCGCGATGGGCGCCTCCTCGCGCTGGCGGCGGCGCGAGTCGGAGCTGACGCTGACCGTCGCCTCGGGCCGGGCGAGCTCGCCCTCGACCTCTTCGCCGTCGAAGTCGACGCCCGCCTTCTCCTCCATGGGCATCGGCGCCGCGGCCGGGGCGGACGGCGCGTAGCCGCCGGGGCGGGACGGTTGAGCCGAAGGCGGAGGGGCCGGCGCGGAGGGGCGCGGGCGAGGCGGGGCCGCCTGCCGCTTGCCGCCCAGGGTGCCGAACGCGGCGGAGCCCTGGCCGTAGTCGCCCCGTCCCACGGCCCCGAGGCCGGACTCGAGCGCGGGGGCCGCCAGCCCGGCGACCTCGCGGAGCTGGCCGCGGAGCAGGTCCTCCTCGGTGCGCAGCGCGGGCGCCTGGGGCGCGGGCGGGGGCGGGGCGATCTGCTCCACCACCGGCGACGGCGTGGGGATGAAGCGATCGACGATGCCGATCTTCCAGGTGGAGAGCCGGGGCGCCTTCACCGCCGCCGACGGGATGGCCGTGGAGAGGGTGAGCGCGGCCTGGGTCCAGTCCTCGCCGGACTCCTGCGACACGAGGCCCGCGAGCGAGAGGTTCACCATGTTGCTGTCGGGGAGCAGCTGCAGGTCCCAGCTGGGCGACCAGCGCGCGCGGCCGACGAGGTAGGTGCAGGTGACGGTGGCGGGGCCGTTGCCGGCGAGGCGCGCGACGAGCTTCCAGCCTGACGCGGTCTGCGGCTGGCCGAGCTCGTTGGCCTTGATGAGCAGCTGGGCGCGGCGCTCGTCGAGCTTCTTGGCCTGGAGCTCGAGCTCGCGGAGCCGCCTCTGCGCGGCGGTGAGGGCGTCGGCGCTGAACTGCGCGCTGGCGGCCCAGCCGGCCGAGGAGAGCTTCGGAGGCGGCGTGTTGGCGGTGCCGGCGGGCACCTCCGGGCGGAGGCTCTCGAGGGCGGCCTTCTCGTTGAGGAGGGCCTGGCGCTCGCCGGCCACGCGGCGGCGATCGGTGTCGAACTTCTCGAGCTCGGCGAGCAGCGCCTTGGCCTCGTCGGTGCGGAGCTTCTCGGGTTCGAGCCGCTCGAGCTCGACGCGGCGGACCTCGGCGCCCAGGGCCTCGACGCGCACCGAGGCGGGATCGATGGTGTCGCGCAACGGCGGCAGCTCGAGCGAGAGCGTGCCGTTCACCTGCACCTGCGCGGTGCGGACGACGCGGGCCTGATCGGTGAAGACGGTGACCTGGGTGATGGGGGCGTCGACGGCGGCGGTGAGCGCGCTGGCGAGCAGAGGGACGGCGAGCAGAGACATGACTCCTCCCGGCGGCGGACGCTACGTCAGATTTCTCTCGGGGAGATCGGCGGCGTAGCGTGACGCGTTGGGACATCCCTTGCGCGTCCTTCGTTCCGTGCGGCCGCTGAAGTGGGGCCTCCTCGCCTTCTCCCTGTTCGTGGTGGCCCGCGCGGGGCCGGCGGTCTTCCTCGAGTGGCGTGAGTTGGCGGGGCTTCGGACCGTCACGATGTCCTGAGCGCTGGGCGCGGTACGCCTTGTGATGGCGCACCGGCGGCTGCCGTGGCCGGTCGGGACCAGCGCGCCGCGGCGGGTGATCGGCGTCTTGTTCCCGCTGGCGCTCCTGCCCCTGGCGGCGTCGGCGGCGATGGCGGCCGAGGCGCTCCCGGTCCTCTCGACGGTGCTGCTCCGCGTGGTGGGGTTCGGCCTGCCGACGCTGGTGACGTGGATCGCGCTGGCGGGTGACGTGAATCGGCGAGGGCGCAGCGACTCGCTGGCGTGGCCGCGCGGCGAAGTGCCGGCGCTGCGTACCTGGACGCCGTTTCTCGTCGTGCTCTCGGCCTACGCGCGGCTCGACGCCCCGTGGGCGGGAACTCGGGCCCGATCGCGACGGGTGGTTGGCAGCCGCCGACCACGCGATCTTCTTCGGGCACGATCCGCTCGAGCGCCTCACCAGCCGCCCGCCCTCGGAGTGGCTGGCGTTCGCGTACGGCTTCTGCGCCCTGCCGTACCCACTGGTGTTCGGCGCGAGCTTCCTCCCGCACGGCCACGAGATCGTTCGGCGCGCGACCGCGCTGGTCGGGCTGGCGCTCTTGGGCTCCTCCGTCAGCTACTCGCTGGTTCCGACGAAGGGGCCGCTGCTCACGCGCACCTTCACCGTGTCGCTGGATCTGTACGCCACCGCGCCGCTCCAGGAGGCGATGATGGACGCGACGCGGATCACCTTCGACTGCTTCCCCAGCATGCACGCCGCCTGGCCGACGCGTGCGGAGGGCTGACGCTCACTGCGCCAGATCGAGGGGGCTGCGCGGCGCGAGTTTGTGCGAGAACGGCCCGCTGGCCGGCCCCGTGACGTAGCCGAAGCCGGTGAGCGAGGCGTAGTGCGTGCCGACCGCCGGGGCGAAGGGAGAGGGGCCCACGTCGTTGGCGATGTAGCTCGAGACCACGAGCGAGGTGGTCAGCGTGGCGCTGTCGACCACGGTGAAGTCGGTGCCGGGGCTGACCGCGCTCACCTGCACGTCCTTGATGCGCAGGAGCATCGATTGGAGCTCGGCCGCCCGCGCGCCGGTGTCGTTGAGGTCCGAGAGGGCGACGTCCAGGGGGGAAGGCACGGCGTGCGAGCCGGTCTGCGTCACGCTGCCCTGGGTGACGTCGATCTCGTCGAGCTCGCGGAAGACGTGAAAGGAGCCGGTGACCGAGACCACCGCGCCCGGCGCCACCGAGACGGTGCCGGTGCCGACGAAGACGTAGATGCCGCCCCACGCGCCGACGTTCGGGTCCTGCACGAAGAAGCCGTGCGTGGTGCCCGAGGTCTTGATGCCGGTGACGACGACGTTCTCCAGGCGCACCGGCGTGCCCTCGGCCGCGCGGCCGCCGGTGGCGGGGTTCCGGAGGAGGGGGATGAAGTTCGTCTGCGTCGCGCCGCCGTCCGGGCTTCCGCCGTCGGAGCTGGTGCCGGCGCCGGCATCGGGGTGGGCGAAGAGGCCGCCACAGGACGCGGCGGTGAGCGCGGCAGCGAGCAGGAGCGCGGGTCGGAGCACGACGGCACATTGCGCAGGCGTGATTGGGGTGTCAACGCTCGGGTGCGCGGTGGCGCTCGGGCCCGGGTGCACCCCAGGCGCGAGGTCCTGCGCGCGGTCCGCTCTCCGTTCGCCCCGACCTTTCGGCGTGGAGCCGTCGCGCCGGGCTTTGGAGCGACGAGGGAAGGCGGTTACAAGCTCGCCCGCATGCACGTCGAGCATCACCGCTGGTACTCCGATCGCGTCGGCCGCCACATGGAGGTCGCCGTCTTCGGCCACTATGGCGTCCCGGTCCTGGTCTTCCCCACCAGCAATGGCACCGTCTGGGAGTACCGCGATCAGGGCTTCGTCGGCGCGGTGGCGGACTTCATCGAGGCGGGGAGGGTGAAGCTCTTCACCGTCTCGGCGAATCAAGACGAGTCATGGATGAGCCGCGACGCGCACCCGCTCCACCGGAGCTGGTCTCAGGCGCGGTACGACGCGTGGGTCCGTCACGAGGCCGTGCCCTTCGTGTGGAATCACTGCCGGGGTCGCCAGGGCATCACCGCCCTCGGCGCCTCGCTCGGCGCGTACTACGCCGCGAACGCCACGCTGAAGCACCCCGACGTCTTCGATCGCTGCCTGGCCTTCTCCGGCATCTACGACATGGCCATGCACATGGACGGGCTCTTCGACCTGAACCTGTACTTCAACAACCCGATGGCCTTCGTGCCGAACCTGAACGACCACGGCCTCCTGGAGGCGCTGCGACGGGCCGACATTCACCTCATCACCGGCACCGGCGCGTGGGAGGACCGCGGTCCCTCGTACCACCTCGGGGGCCTGCTCCGCGCGAAGGGCATCCCCGCGCACGTCGACGACTGGGGCCACGAAGGCTCGCACGACTGGCCGTCGTGGAACCGCCAGGTGCGGGCCTACTTCGCCAGGCTGTAGCGACGACTCATGCCGGCGCAGCCGCGAGACGGCGGCGAACGAGCACAGCTCTGTCCTCACGTGTCAGTGATTTGACGGGTGGCCAGACGGGAACGCGACGGGTCAATGCCCTGGTGCTAACAGTGCATGTCGGTGGCACCGGTGCGGCCCGGTGAAGGTGGCGGCGGAGCGGGACCTGGCATGAGTGAGCGCGACGACGGTCAGCGAGACGGCTCCAAGGGCGTGGCCTATGCGAGCAGTCCCTCGCCGGTGCCCCAGGCCGGTACCCATCGCACGCTGGTCGAGGCGCTGGGTGAGCCCACTGCGCTCGCCCGGCTCGGCAGCGCCTCGTGGCTCTCGAACGAAGCGTGGGCCGAGGCGCTGGAGGCGGTGCGGCGCTCCCGCTTCGCCGACGAGCCCGTGCCCGAGGGCTTTCGTCGTGTCGGGCAACAGCTCGGGCGGGGCTTCCTCGCCTCGGACATCGGCCGCCTGACGCGCGAGACCGCGTCGGTGCTGCCCCCGGAGCGGATCTTCGGCCTGCTCCTGCCGATGCTGGCCCAGCGCATGCGCCACGACTTCGGACACGAGTGGTTGCAGTCTCCGGCCGGCGGCGTTCTGCGCATCAGCGGGAGCTTCGTCACGGCGCCCGAGGCGACCTTGGGCTTCATGGAAGCGTTCACCTGCCTCGCGGATCGCCGCGTGACGGTGTCGATTCAGCGCGCCAGCGCCGACTACCTGGACCTCGCCTTCTCCTGGTGATCGTACGGAGGGGCGCCGCCGCGCGGTCCGGCGTGCACGACGGCTCGCGCGATGGTCAGCGCTCGCCCGGCTCCGGCTCGGCGCGCGATTCGATTACGGCCCCGTCTCCTCGGTGAAGCGCGCGACGATCCGAACGGGCGCCGCCGCGGCCGCGAGCGGGTACTCGCCGGCTCGGACGGCGGCGGTGCGATCGACGCCGTTCTCCTCCAACACGGCGAGGCGGGCTCCCGGCGCCGGCTCGAGCCAGCACAGCCCGCCCCCGCCGCGCGGCCCGCGCTCCAGGCAGCTCATGGCGCCGGGGCCGAGCACGCGCACGTCGACGCCCGAGCCCGTCTCGCCGACGCGCTCGCCGCGCACCGCCTCGCGCAGCCGCGCGTGTCCGAACGAGGTGAGGGCGACCACTGCGACGAAGAGCGCGACCGCGCGAAGGTGTGCCATGTGAGCTGCCTCCAGCGCGCCGACGCTGCAAGGCGCGTGCGCCTCCGAGGCACGGGTTTCCCCGCTGCCCAGAGTGGTGAAGGGTGGGTCAGCGCGGATGGGTGGGGTGGGCGGCACCGCGCTCGCTGGGCCGGCACCAGCGCCCGAGGCCCTCGCCGTTGAAGGCCGCGGGCCAAGTGCTGACCTCGAACCTGCCGATGACCAGGCGCGGTGAGGAGCGTGTCCCTGGGGTCCCCAGCGGGCGGGCAGCCGCCTGGTCCTGGCGGCGGGCGTTGCGCGCTGCAGAGGCGCCACGTGCCGGCGCAGAGCGGGTCCGCCGGGCGCACTGCGACCGGTGTGCGACGGCTGGAACACCGTCGCCGGCGACACCTGCGCCAACTGTCTCTCTGGGCCCGGCACGGCCATCGCGCGGCAACACGGTGAGCGCGGGGGGGGCATCCGGTGCCGCGAGGAGGCTCCTCGCCTGGGCGCCTCCACGCGCGGCGCCGGGGCGGCAGCCTCACCACCTCGGCGGTGGACCGCTCCGGTGGTCTTCAGGTGACGACCGTCTCCCTGGCCTTGCGACGCAGCTTCTCCACCAGCGTGGTGCGGCGGAGCCCGAGCAGGTCGGCGGCCGCCTTGCGGTTGCCGTGGGACTTCTCGAGCGCGGCGGCGAGGTAGAGCTCTTCCACCTCGCGGAGCAGCCCGGGGAGATCGATGGGGAAGGTGGGCGCCACCGCGTCGGAGAGCAGGCGCGCCGGCGTCGGCGGCGCCGCGCCTGGCGTGCCCGGCGAAGCCGAGGCTCGCTCGGGCCCAAGAGGGAGTGGCGGCCTGGGCTCGCGCGGCTCGTCCCGCGTCGGGAGCGTGGCCGAGGCTTGGGCGTGCGCCGACACCAGCGAGAGCCCTGCGCTCCCGGGCTCGCCGGTGGCCTGTCGCAGCTCCCAAGGCAGATCGGAACAGCGGATCGTCGCCCCCTGGGCGGACGCCGCCACCCGCTCCGCCAGCTGCTTCAGCTCGTCCACGTTGCCCGGCCAGGCGTGACGCTCGAAGGCCCGTCGTGCCTCCGGCTCGAGGGGCCGCCGCTCGCCGCGCTCGGCGCAGAAGTGCTCGAAGAGCGGCAGCACGTCGCCGCGCCGCGAGCGCAGGGGCGCCACCAACACCGGGCAGACCATCAGCAGAAGGAGGAGGTCGCGCCGGAAGCGTCCCGCCTCGACCTCCGCCGCGAGGTCCGCGTTCGTCGCCGCGACGAGGCGAACGTCCGGCCCGTGCCCCTCGAGCAGCCGCACGAGCTTCTCCTGCGCCTCCAGCGGCAGCGCGCCGAGGCCGTCGAGGAAGAGCGTGCCGCCCGCGGCCAGCGCCACGCTTCCCCGTCGAGCCCCCGCCTGGCTCGGAGCGCGCAGGTCACCGAACAGCTCGGCCTCGTGGCCCGCCGGGGGCACCGTCGCACAGTCCACGCGGACGAAAGCTCGGTGCGCCCTGGCGCTCTGCTCGTGTACCCGCCGCGCGAGGAGCGCCTTGCCGGTGCCGGCCTCGCCGATCAGCAACACCGGCGAGTCGGTCGGCGCGACGCGTGCGATCGCCTGAAGGACGTCGGCGAGCGGGCTGCTCTCGCCGTGGACCAGCGGCGGCGCGGCGTCCGGGTCGAGGCGGCGAGCGGGAGCGGTCATGCGCGCAAGCAGGAGCAACGGGTCTGCCAACGCCGTCGCGCCCGTGATTTCAGGTCACTTCGCTGGCGCCGTCCGAGGCTGCCCTGGGGTGCGAGCAACCCGGTGGTCGCGTTCGACCGCCCTCCGCCGCCGGGCACCACGGCCTTCGCTCAGGCCCGGGCGGTGGCGCCGCCGACCGCGCCCAAGAGCACCCGCCGCAGGTCCTCCAGGGTGAGCGGTTTCCCCACCACGCTGCTCATTCCGCACTGGTGGCAGGCGCGCACGTCGTCGGGGAGCACCGAGGCCGTCACCGCGATGATGGGCAAGCGCGCGAAGCCACCGCCCAGGGCGCGAATGCGTCGCGTTGCCTCGAAGCCGTCGAGATCCGGCATGTGACAGTCCATCAGCACCGCCGCGTAGCTCCCCAGCCTGACCCGCTCCACGGCCTCCGCCCCGCTGGACGCGGTGTCGACCTGGTAGCCCAGCTGCTCGACGAGCCCCCGGGCCACGCGGAGGTTGATCGGGTTGTCGTCGACGACCAAGAGCCGCGCGGTGCCCGGCCCCTTCGGAGGCAGAGGCGCCGTCGCCGGTACGCCGTGCGCGGGCGTGAGCGGCAGCGGCATCGCGGGCAGGCGCGGCGTGCGGGCCTCCTGGGGCCCGGCGGGTTCCACCGGAGCGAAGGGGAGGTGCACGCGGAAGGTGCTCCCCTGGCCGACCACGCTCTCGAGCGCGATCTCTCCGCCCATCGCGTGCGCCAGGTGCCGCACCAGCGTGAGCCCGAGGCCGGTGCCGCCGAAGCGCCGGGTGGTGGTGACGTCGCCCTGGGTGAAGGGCATGAAGATCGCCGCGTGCTTCTCGGGCTCGAGCCCGATGCCGGTGTCCTTCACCTCGATCCACAACCGCTCGCCCTCGGCCCACAGCCGCACCGTGACCGAGCCCCGCTCGGTGAACTTCACCGCGTTGTTCACCAGGTTCCACAGCACCTGCCGCACGCGCAGCGGATCGAGCATGAGCCGCGAGGGCACGGCGGGGTCGGCGAGGAGGCCCAGCTCGAGCGCCTTCTTCCGCGCCATGGGCCGGTGGAGATCGACCACGTCGCGCGCGATGGAGCTCACGTCGCTGGGCTGCAGCTCCAGCGTCAATTGGCCGCTCTCGATCTTCGAGACGTCGAGCACGTCGTTGACCAGGTCCACCAGCGCGCGGGCGCTGCGCGAGATGACGGTGAGGTCGTCGCGCTGCCGCTCGGACAGCTCGGTCTGCAGGAGCAGCTCGGTCATGCCGATGACGCCGTTCATCGGCGTGCGCAGCTCGTGGCTCATGTTGGCGAGGAAGAGGCTCTTCGCCCGGGTGGCCCGCTCGACCTCGCTCATGGCGGCGGAGCGCAACGCCTCATAGGTCGAGATGAGCAGCACCACGCCGAAGAAGAGCGTCAAGAAGCGCAGGACGAAGATGCTGGGCGCCATCTCGGCCTGGATCGGGGCCGTCCACCCCCAGGCGTGGGTGGCGAAGTCGAGGAGGCCCGAGAGCGCGCCCACCGCGGCCGAGATGCGCCCGCCGCGCCACCCGTCGATGAGCAGGCCGGTGATCGGCAAGACGAGGCTCCACGACATCGACGAGAAGTCGAAGGGCGTCTCGACCAGGCCGCAGGCCAGGAACATCAGCGGCGTCACGAAGAGGAGCAGGTAGAAGCCCTTCGCCGTCGAGAGCCCCAGCCGCACCAGCAGCAGCAGCACCCCCACCGCGCCGGCGAAGGAGATCTGCACCAGCGCCGTCGCCCACAGGCCGGTGACCCAGTACGCCGGGGTGGCGAAGAGCGCCGCCAGGGACGAGGTGATCAGGGTGAGCACCAGCGCGCGGCCGCGGAAGCGCTCCATCGAGCCGGCCTCGCCCCGCGGAGGCACGACCGCGTCCGCGATGCCCACCAGCGTGAGTCGACCCGCCATGCCCCCTCCGGTCCTCCCCATCCTAGCGATGGAGAGTGGCGGACGCCCGCGCCGAAGGGCACGCTGAGCCCGATTCCATGCCTTCCTTCAAGCTCCTCCTGTCCGATCCCGCCGGCACCGTTCTCGAGCACCCCACGCTGTTGGCCGCCGTGCGCAGCGACGAGCACCTGCTGCCCCCTCGTGGGCGCCCCATCGCGCTGCCCGGCGGCGCCAAGCTCGCGCACCTGCCCGGGCGCCGACCGGTGGGGCTGAACCCGAAGACCGGAGCACTGGAGCTGGTTCGCGAGTTCACCATCGACGGGAAGACCTTCGCGCCCAACGCGGTCGGCGCGGTGCTCCCGCCCGGCTACACGCGGACCTACTTGCCCGCGGAGGTGAAGGCCGAGGGGCCGGTGCTGCCGCAGTGGGCGTACACCGCGGCGGCGTGGGGGCCGAAGGGGCCGGTGGTCTGGGCGCTCCACACCGATCGCCGCACGCATTGGGACCCGTCGCACTACAACGGCCCACAGGTGAAGGGTCTGGTGAAGGCGCACCTCGAGCGCTTCCCCGGCAACCGGGTGCTGAAGCAGCTCGAGGTGTGCGCGCTCGTCTACCGGTGCTTCACCAGCCAGAACGTCTTCCTCGGCAAGGACGAAGGCGGCATCCCCGCGTCGGTGATGTGCAACGCGCAGTGCGTGGGCTGCATCAGCGAGCAGCCCGACGACGGGCCGCCCGCGAGCCACGACCGCATGAGCGACGGGCCGGGCGCCGAGGAGATGGCGGACGTCGCGGTGTGGCACCTGGATCACGCCAAGGGCCGCACCATGGTGAGCTTCGGGCAGGGCTGCGAGGGCGAGCCGCTCACCCGCTGGCGCTTCATCGAGAAGGCCATTCGGCTCACGCGCGAGCGCACGAAGAAGGGCAGCCTCAACATCAACACCAACGGCAGCCTGCCCCACGGCTTGCGGGCGCTCTTCGACGCGGGCCTCGACGCGGTGCGGGTGTCGCTCAACTCCGCTCACCCCGAGCTCTACGCCGCGTACTACCAGCCCAAGGGCTACGGCTTCGCGAAGGTGGAGGAGTCCATCGCGGTGGCGCGGGAGAAGGGGGGCTACCTGGCGCTCAACCTGCTGCTCTTCCCCGGAGTGACCGATCGCTCCGGGGAGATCGACGCCTTGGCCCGGCTGGTGAAGCGCTACCGGGTCGACCAGGTGCAGACGCGGCCGCTGGCCATCGATCCCGCGCAGTACATCGAGCTGGCGCGAGGGAAGGGCGCGGGCGGCGAGGCGAAGGGCGTGCCCACGCTCCTGGCGAGGCTCGAGGCGGCGCACCCGAAGGTCGTCATCGGCAACTTCGCCCGCGGCCTCGGCGAGCGCCGCGCGAGGCCCAAAAAATAAACGGGACTCCGACCAAAGGGGGAAAGTCGGAGTCCCGTTCGGAGTCGGCCCAATGCCGGCTCCTCGTAGTCGTGCCCGTGGCTAGCTCGCGAGAAGCCTCTGAAGCGGTACCGCGAGGGGCGTGGTGTCGTCGTCGGTGAGCGTGGCCTCGGGGTCCTCCACCGGAAGCGGGCGCTGGTGACGCACGGTCGGCGTCTTCGCGATCTCGTCGGCGGCGGGCAGGGAGCGCTGAAAGAGCGCCGCCACCGTCGCGCGATCGGCGGCGCCGGTGGGCAGAAGCCCGTGCGAAAGCTGCAGCCGGCGGACGGCCGCCTCGGTGCGAGGCCCGAAGACGCCCTTGCCGGCGGCCAGGTCCTGGCTGCGGAGGAAGCCGCGCGCCACCAGACGGGCCTGGAGGCTCGCCACCTCGGGACCGGTACGGCCGCGGCTCAGCAAGGTCGACACCGCACGGCGGACTGGAGCGCGCTCGAAGGCATCGACCGAGCGCGCAGGCGCGGTGGTGGGCCGGGCCGGGTCACCCTCACGGGTGGTCAGCGGCAAGGTGTTGCGCGGCTGGAGTCGGGCGACGTGCATCGCGCTCGCCCGCTCTACAAGACGTGGGCCACCAGCGAGCGCGCTCCGAAGTCCTCGAAACGTGGTGGCTGGTAGCGGGGCAAAAAGTGCCTGGCACCTTCCCAGCGCGAAAACACCGAGTTGTTTCGTTGGCTTGGTGCGCTGTCGCGCCCAAGGACACTGGAGCGCCGATCTACCGGCCCGCGCCGAGCAAAGTGGACACTGCGTGCTCCACATCGCTGTCGGCGGCCGCGGCCAGATCAGCGCCGGTCGACGCCTTCAGCGCCGTGAGCGCGGCGCCGGCGTCGCCCACCAGCACCACCTTGATGCCCTGGAAGATGGCGTTGCTCTTGAGCGTCTTGCACATCTCCGCGGCGTCGACGCCGGGGGTGCGCACGTCGATGATCACCACGTCGGGACGGGTCTTCTTGTTGAGGAGCGCGCGCGTCGCCTCCCCGGACGTGCTGGCGGAGACCACGCTGCCGCTTGCGCCGAGGATGGCCTGCCCGAGGCCCTTGGCGACCCGGGGCTCCTTCTCGACCACCAACACTCGCCGGTTGGGCTGCTCGGCCTCTTCCGACTCGGTGGCGGCGCGAATGGTCTCCACCGCCGCCTCGAGCCCCGCCGACTTGGTGATGAAGCCGTCGGCGCCGCTGGCCTGGGCCTTGGCCTCGAGGTCCTTCTCGGGGATGTCGGAGTACAAGAGCAGCTTGGCGGTGATCTTCCGCTGAACGCGGAGGAACTCGACGACGTCGTCGCCGTACATCTCCGGCATGTTCACGTCGACCAGCACGACGTCGAAGGGGGGCCCCATCAGGCGCTCGTCGAGGGCTGCCAGATCGGGTGCCGCCTCGGTCTGAAAACCGGCCGCCGCGAGCGCCCCGCTGATCAAGTCCACGGTCATCGGGCTGTCGTCGATTACCAGCACGCGCTTCGACATGGTGGTGCACCTTGTAGCAGGAAAAGCCCGCCCGCTCTCACTGTCTTTCTTGCCCTGTACCGGGGCCGGTTTCCGGTAGTCTCTCGCCGTCCTTGGACCCGTCCACCCTCAAGTCCGCGCTGTCGCGCGCGCCCGAGCGCCCCGCCGCCGTCACCGAGCGGCCTGAGCTGGAGCTGTTCGTCTTCACGGCGGGCACGCTGACCTTCGGGGTCGACTCGTCGCACGTGCGCGAGGTGACGCGGCTCGGGCCGGTGACGCCGCTGCCGCGGTCGCCGGCCTTCGTGCTCGGCGCCTTCGGCCACCGCGGCGAGGTCTTGCCGGTGCTCGACCTCCTGCGCTTCCTCTCCCAGGGCGAGGCCAAGGCCCAGCTCTTGCGCACGCGGCTCTTCATCGGCGTGGGCGAGGGCTACGCGACCGCCTTCGTCACCGACGGCATCGCGGGCTTGAAGCGAATCCTCAGGGCCGACATCGCGCCGGCGCCGGCGGGAGGCTCGAGCGAGTTCCTCTCCGGCGTGGTGAAGACGCCCGAGGTGGGCCTGATTCACCTGCTCGAGCTGCCCCGGGTGATCCAGGCGGCGCGCCAGAAGGCGGTGGCGCGATGAGCGACGCCGTGGCCGAGACCGTGGAGCTCATGCTCTTCGAGGTGGCGGGCGTGCGCTACGGGGTCGACCTCGGCCAGGTGGCGAGCGTGACCTCGCCCGACCCGTCGCTGGAGTGCGCGCGGCCCCTGGGGCAGCCGCTCGGCACCCGCCGCGCCATCGCGTTCTCGCCCGAGCCGGGCATCTTGAGGCACCTCGCGGTCGATCGCGTGCTCGGGGTGAAGACCGTGCCCCTCTTGTCGCTGAGGAGGCTGCCCGCCGCGGCCGCCGCGCCTCCGCCCACCATCGGCGCGTGGCTCGACGGCGAGCAGGCCGTGCTCCTCGTCGATCTGCTCACCATTCCCCCGAACCCGGAGACCGCTCATGGACCCTGAGACCACCGACGAGCCGAAGAAGAAGAAGAAGAAGGCCCTCGCCGCGCCGAAGGCCGCCAGTGCCAGCGCCGCCGCTGCCGCCGTGCCGCCGCAGGTCGTGCTCGCGCTCCAGGCGCTGGCCGAAGGGCAGTGGGACGCCCGCATCGAGATGGGCAAGCTGGCCGGAGTCGACGCCACCATCGCGAGCCTCATCAACCGCGTGGCCGAGCGCGCCCAGTCGGAGGTCCGCGAGGGCCTCAAGTACGGCGAGCGGGTGCACAGCGTCGTCACCGACGCGCTGAGCGGGCTCGAGGCGCTGCTGAAGCAGGGCGAGCTGTCGGCCTTCACCGCCAAGACCGAAGACCCGGTGCTGTCGCCGCTCCTCGACGGCTTCTCCCGCGTCATCGACACCCTGCGCACCTTCGTGCGCGAGATGAACGAGGCGGCGCTCAGGCTCTCCTCCTCGGCCAACGAGGTGCTGGCCGCGTCGACGCAGCACGAGTCGTCGTCGACCGAGCAGGCGGCCGCGATTCACGAGACCACCGCGACCATGGAGGAGCTCAAGCACGCGTCGGCGCAGATCGCCGAGAACGCCGGCTCGGTGGCCCGCGTGGCCGAGGAGACGCTCAACTCCGCGCGCAGCGGCCGGGGCGCCATCGCCGAGTTCATCCAGGCGATGCAGCAGATTCGCGCCGACGGTCTCGCGGTGTCGGAGTCGATCACCAAGCTGCTGCGCCGGGTGGAGCGCATCGGCACGGTGGTCGAGGTGATCGACGAGATCGCCGACCGCTCGGACCTGCTCGCGCTCAACGCCGCCCTCGAGGGCTCGCGCGCGGGCGAGGCGGGCAAGGGCTTCTCCATCGTCGCCGCGGAGATGCGGCGCCTGGCCGAGAACGTCCTGGACTCGACCAAGGAGATCAAGAACCTCATCACCGAGATCCGCGAGGCCACCGCCGCCGCGGCCACCGCCGCCGATGCGTCGAGGCAGGCCACCGAGTCCGGCGAGCGGCTGGGCAGCGTGGCCGCCAACGCCGTCGAGGGCATCTTGAACGGCGTGCAGGAGACCAGCGACGCGGCCCGCGTCATCAACCTCGCCACCCAGCAGCAGCGCACGGCCACCGAGCAGGTGGTGGCGTCGATGGGCGAGATCGAGGACGTGACCCGGCAGACCACGCAGGCCTCCAAGCAGGCGACCTCGGCCGCCGCCGAGCTCACCCAGCTGGCCACGCGCCTGTCGGAGCTGATCCGCCGGTTCAAGGTCGACTGACGAGACCAGCTCGTGCCCGCCCCCGTCGACACCGAGGCTCTGAAGAAGTCGCTCGTCACTCGCTTCGTCGAGGTGACGCACGACCGCCTTCAGCAGATTCAGCTCGCCGCGCTGAAGCTGGAGCAGGCCGACGCGGGCGGAGATCTCGAGAACCTCGCGCGCGAGCTGCACACCATGAAGGGCGAGGCCCGCATGCTGGGCCTGCTGGCGGTGGGGCAGCTGGCGCACGCCGCCGAGGACGTGCTCAAGGCCAACCGCGAGAAGAAGGTCGACGCCAAGACGGGCACCGATCTCCTCCTGCAGGCCTGCGACGTCATCTCCGAGCTGATCGAGACGCCGGAGCAGGCGAAGGAGGGGACTCAAGCCTCGCTCGCCATGGCCGAGCGCCTCGCCCAGGCCGCCGGCACGCCGGTGCCGCCCCTGCGCCCCGCGCCGTCGGCGCCCCGGCCCTCGATGAGGAAGCCGGCCGG
>JBBIOE010000118.1:0-23347 GCA_037443525.1 Archangiaceae bacterium
CACTGGTTCTCCGGCGCCGCGGTGCCGCACACCGAGCACGCCCAGGCTCCGCTCGAGGCGCAGAGCGCCACGGCGAAGAGCGGGCGGAGCCGGGAGCTCATCAGAAGTACACCCGGGCGTAGATGACCGGCCACATCAGCACCGCGAAGTACCAGAACACCTGCGCGCCGAAGAAGAACGAGCCGGCCAGCGTGCCCTTGAGCAGCCGCACGAAAGCCAGGCCCAGCGCCAAGAGCGCGAGGAGCGCGTGCAGCGCGTGGCCGCCGACGATGAGGTAGAAGAACGCGCCCTGCGCGCTCGAGGTGAGGGTCAGCCCGGCGCCCAGGAGCGAGCGCCACTGCCACGCCTGCACGCCGAGGAAGGCCGCGCCCAGGAGCCACGCCGCGCCCAAGAGCGCGGTCGCGACCTTCGACTGCTTGAGGAAGGCGCGGTTGGCGAAGAGGAGCACCACGCCGGAGAGCACCACGAGCCCGGTGCTCCAGCCGCTGGCGTGCACCGGCAGAGACACCGTGCCGTTCGCGGTCCACAGCCCGTTCACCACCGCGCTCGCCTTGTTGATGGTGAGCGCGCTCATCAGCCCCGAGAAGAACATCGTCTCGGCGACCACGAAGATGAGCATGCCCAACACCGAGCTCGGCACGACCTGCCGGCGGGTGGGGACGGACGCGGGAAGCGCGGCGGTGCTCATGCGCATCTCCTCAGGGCTTCTCGCCGTGCGCCGGCGCGGCGCCGTGCTCTCCGTGCTCCGCCGGCGCTTCCTTGAGGCCCTTCTCCACCACCTCCTGCGCCGCCACGTTGGTCCAGTTGCGGCCGTGGTGCTGCATCACGTCGGGCGAGACTCCGCCGACCATCACGGCCATCAGCGCCAGCATGGTCGCCACGAGGTAGAGGATCCACTTCCGCTCGAGGTCGATGTGCATGAAGTGCTTGGCGACCATGTACGCCTTCACCACCGCGATGCCGAAGGCGGTGATCAGCGTCACCCAGCGGATGCCGAGGAAGGGGCCGGCCACCGAGATGATCAGCAGCACCACCAGGGTGGCCCAGATCTTCACGTAGGCCTGGGTGTGGTCGACGTGCGCGTGCCCTTCGGCCACGGCGGCGGTGCCAGCAGGAGCGGGATGAGAGGTGTCAGACATGGCGGCTCACTTCGCGATGTAGAGCAGCGGGAAGAGGAAGACCCAGACGATGTCCACGAAGTGCCAGTAGATGCCGATGGCCTCGACCCGCTGGAGCTCCTGGTTCTTCCGCGCGTCGGCGGCGATGAAGAGCATGATGATCGCCCCCGCCAGCACGTGGAGCCCGTGGAGCCCGGCCGCGGTGTAATAGAACGACCAGAACATGTTGGACTGCATCGTGAAGCCGCTCTGAATCTCGTGCGTCCACTCGAAGCCCTTCACCACCATGAAGGTGAGGGCGCCGAGGCAGGTGAGCATCAGGAAGTTGGCGGCCTTCTTGCCGTTCTTCAGCTCCGCGGCGTTGTGCGCCAGCACCGCGAAGAGCGACGAGGTGAGCAGCACCAGGGTGTTGAACGCGCCGATCCAGGTGTTGGTGTGGACCGACTGGTGCTCCCACTCCGGGTGCCCCAGGCGGTGCATCAGGTACGAGCCGAGCACGCCGCCGAAGATCACGATCTCAGAGGCGATGACCCACCACACGGCGAGCCGCCCGGTGGGGATGCCGGTGGCGCTGCGGGTGGTGGCGATGGGCCGGTGCGCTGCCATGGTTCACTGCCCTCCCGTCGGAGCGACGTTCTGCGGCCAGTAGTCTTCCTCCGGCCGGTCGGGGTGGTTGTACTCGTAAGGCCCGCGGTACACGGTGGGCAGCCCCTCGGGGAAGTTGCCGTGCGGCGGGGGCGAGGCGGCCACCCACTCCAGGGTGTTCGACTGCCACGGGTTGGCCGACGCCTTCGGGCCCCAGAACAGGCTGTAGAAGAAGTTCGCCAGGAACACGAACTGGAAGGCGATCAGCGTCACCAGGGACAGCGTGGCCAGGACGCGGAGGTCCTGCATGCCCGGCTTCATCAGGTCGGGGAAGTGCTGGTAGTCGTAGATGCGGCGGTGGTCGCCGCGCACGCCCAGGATGAAGAGCGGGATGAAGATGAAGTTGAAGGGGATGACCGTGCCCCAGAAGTGAATCTTGCCGAACGTCTCGTTCATCATCCGGCCGAACATCTTCGGGAACCAGTAGGTCACCGCCGAGAACACCGAGATGAAGGCGATGGGGAAGAACGTGTAGTGGAAGTGCGCGAGGACGAAGTAGGTGTCGTGGAAGTAGATGTCCGAGCCCGACGCGCCCAGGAAGATGCCGGTCACGCCGCCGAGCAGGAACTCGCCGATGAAGGCCAGCGCCCACAGCATCGGCACCTTCATGCGGATCGTGCCGCCGTACAGCGTCGCGATGTAGACGAACATCATCTCCGCCACCGGGATGGAGATGAGCAGCGTGGTGACGCTGAAGATGTTCGCCATGCGCGGGTCGATGCCGGCGATGAACTGGTGGTGCGCCCACACGAAGAAGGACAGCACGCCGGTGCCGATGGCCGTGTAGAGCACCGTCTTGTAGCCGAACAGCTTCTTGCGGGCGAAGGTGGTGATGACCTCGGCCACGATGCCCACCGCGGGCAAGAGCACCACGTACACCTCGGGGTGACCGAAGAACCAGAACAGGTGCTGCCACAGTACCGGGTCGCCGCCCTTGGCCGGGTCGAAGAAGCCGGTGCCGAAGTTCTGGTCGAACAGGAGCATCACCGCGCCGGCCACCAGCGGGCCCACCGAGGCCATGAAGACGATGCTGGCGATGACGATCATCCACACCACGATGGGCACGTCGAACATCTTCATGCCCGGGGCGCGGCTGTTCATCACCGTGGTGACGAAGTTGATGCCGCCGAGGAGGAAGGCCACGAACTCCAGCGCCACCGCCAGCAGCCACAGGGAAGCGCCGTGCGGCGTCAGGTTGTACTGGGGTTTGGCGGAGAGCGGCGGGTAGGCCGTCCACGCGCCGCCGAAGGCGCCGCCCTGCACGAAGAACGACGCGAGGAGGATGATCGCCGAGAGCAGGAACAGCTGGTACGACAGGCGGTTCAGCCTGGGGAACACCATGTCGTCGCAGCCGATCATCAGGGGGATGAGGAAGTTCCCCAAGGCGGCGATCAACACCGGCATCGCCACCCAGAAGATCATCACCGAGCCGTGGGTGGTGACGAGCGCGTTGTAGTCGCTGGCGGTGACGCGGCCGTAGCCCGGGACGCTGATGCCGGGGAAGGCCAGCTGCATGCGGAAGACGTAGACGGTGAAGCCACCGATCAACGCCATCACCATGCCGGTGAACATGTACTGCATGCCGATCATCTTGTGATCGGTGGACCAGAAGTACTTCTGGAACCAGCCTTCTTCGTGGTGGCCCGCGGCGTGTCCCGCGGCGTGGGCGTCGGCGCTCATGGCATTCCTCCCGGAGCGGGGGCCGAAGGAGCCTTTGCGGCCGCCACGCTGTTGGCCTTGAGCCAGTCGCTGTGCTGCTCAGGGGTCTCGATGAAGATGCGCGCGGGCATCAGGCCGTGGCCGATGCCGCAGATCTCGGTGCACTGGATGTCGAACTGCCCCGCCAGGGTCGGCTTGAACCAGCCCTTGATGACGCGGCCGGGGATGATGTCCTGCTTCAGGCGGAAGGCCGGCACCGAGAAGCTGTGCAGCACGTCCCGCGAGGTGAGCTCGAAGTGGTAGGTCTTGCCGCGCTCGGCGTGCAGCTCGTCGACCACCCGGATGTCGTCGGGGGTGTCGAGCTTCCCGTCGGGGCCGGGGTGCACGAAGGTCCACGCCCACTGCTGCGCGATGACCCGCACCGTCTCGTCCGCGGGCGGCATGGTCTGCTTCACCTGGTACCAGACGTGAATCGCCGAGTAGATGATGAAGACGTCGAACACCAGGGTGGCGTAGTGCGGCCAGGACACCCACTTGGTCTCGTTGTACGCCTCGCCGGCGACGTACTGGCCCTTCTGCCCCTCGCGCTCCCGGAAGCGGAAGATGAGCCAGAAGAACGCCAGCTCGGCCAAGACGAACCAGAAGCCGACGATGGCGAGGATGGTGAGGATGAGCGAGTCGATGTCGCCGGCGTAGGTGGAGGCGGCCTCGACGTATTTCTGGATCATCGGATCAGCCCTCCAGAACGAAGAAGAAGACGGCGCCGACGAAGCCGACCACTCCGGCGGTGATGAGGATGAAGAGCTTGAACGACAGCGCGTCGTCGAGCGGGACCGTGCTGGTCTTCGCGGGTTCGGTGGACATGGGCTCCTCTCACTTCGCCAACGTCGAGATGTGGGCCACCACGTTCAGCATCGCCTGCTCGTCGGCGAGCGTGAGGGCCATCGGGCGCATGGTGGCGCCGGAGGTGTCGGCGGGGTTGGTGCCGCGGATGCCCGCCCTGAACTTCTTGAGCTGGGCGAAGAGGTACCAGTCGGCCTGGCCGGCGATGGGCGGCGCCTTGAGCTGCTCGTTGCCCTTGCCCTCCGGGCCGTGGCAGGCGAGGCAGGTGGCGTAGCTGGCCTGGCCGGTGGCGGCCACGCCGCCTTTGAGCTGGGGCGCGATCGGCGTGCGGGTGAGCGAGGCGACGTAGGCGGACACCGACTTCACCTCGGCGTCGTTCACCATCTGCCGCGACATCGGCCGCATGCGCAGGCCCTCGACGTCGTCAGGGTGCGCGCCGCGAGCGCCGGTCTTGAACTTGTTGAGCTGCGCCTCCACGTACCAGGCGGGGAGCCCGGCGATGGACGGCGCGCCCAGGGACTGGTTGCCCAGGCCGTCGGTGCCGTGGCAGGCCACACAGGCCCCAAACAGCTCCTTGCCCGGAAGCACCGCCTGGGCGCCCTCGGGCTTCACGCAGCCGGCGGACAGACCCAGGGCAGAGAGCGCCAGGGCCAGGGACCGGCTTCGTCGAATGTTTCGGTGCATGCCTCCTCCACACCGGCGGGAACTCACGCCTTGGGGCGTGGGCGTTTCTCACAACGCTCCATACGTGACAAGCAAAATGGCCCCCACGTATGAGGCCCTCTGATAACCATTCGGGTAGTTCGTGGGCAAAGGAAAAGCGAAGGAGTTTGCGGGGCTTGACGTAGGTCAAGCGCCGGTCCGCCGCTTGGCGGGGGCCTTCTTCCGGGCCCGGGGAGCGGGCTTTCGCCCGGGCTTCGGTGGGGCGGCGAGGGCCGCGCGGTGGGCGGCTTCCAGGAAGGGGCGCAGGCCTTCCGGATCATCGTGGAAGTCCTCCGGCGCCAGCAGCCAGGCGGTCATCGGCCGGTTGGCGTTGGGCGACCAGGGGCGAGCGCCGGGCAGGGCGAGGAGGGCCTGGTAGCGCGCCGGCTCGGGGAGCTTCACCGCCACGCGGCCGTCCCACACCAGGGTGAAGATGCGGCCCGAAGCGAACCAGGCGTCGCTGCCGAACATGCGCCGGGTGGAGACCTCGGGGAGCTCTTCGACCAGGCCTTCGACGAGATCTCTGAGGTACGCGTCGAGGGAGTGCGTGGGCATGGCGGGCGGTGATAGCGAACTTGTCGCGCCCTTCCCAACGGTCTAGGCGTCGGCGCATGGCGACCTTCGATGCGAAGTCCGAGGTGCTTCAGGTTCTCCTCGAGCGCGGGTTCGTGCACCAGTGCACGGACTTCGAGCGGCTGGACGCGGCGTTCGGCGGCAAGGCGCCGGTGACGGCCTACGTCGGCTACGACTGCACCGCGCCCTCGCTCCACGCGGGCAGCCTGGTGAGCATCATGATGCTGCGCTGGCTGCAGAAGCTCGGGCACCGGCCCATCGTGCTCATGGGCGGCGGCACCACCCGGGTGGGCGACCCCTCGGGCAAGGACGAGTCGCGCAAGATGCTCGGCGACGACGTCATCCGCTCGAACATGGCGAGCCTCCAGCGGGTGTTCGCGAAGTTCGTGCGCTTCGACCAGACGCCCACCGGCGCGGTGATGGTCAACAACGCCGACTGGCTGGACAAGCTCGGCTACATCGACTTCCTGCGCGACTTCGGGCGGCACTTCTCGGTGAACCGCATGCTCACCTTCGACTCGGTGAAGCTCAGGCTCGAGCGCGAGCAGCCGCTGTCGTTCATCGAGTTCAACTACATGGTGTTGCAGGCCTACGACTTCCTCGAGCTCAAGCGTCGCCTGGGCTGCACGCTGCAGATGGGCGGCTCGGATCAGTGGGGCAACATCGTCAACGGCGTGGAGCTGGGGCGGAAGTGCGACGACGCCGAGCTCTTCGGCTTGACCTGCCCGCTGCTCACCACCGCCTCGGGCGCCAAGATGGGCAAGACCGCCGAGGGCGCGGTGTGGCTCAACGCCGAGCAGAAGAGCCCGTGGGAGTACTGGCAGTACTGGCGCAACACCGAGGACGCCGACGTGGGGCGCTTCTTGAAGCTCTTCACCGACCTGCCGATGGCGGAGATTCGGAAGCTCGAGGCCCTGAAGGGCGCGGAGATCAACGAGGCCAAGAAGGTGCTCGCCACCGAGGTGACCGCGCTCTGCCACGGCCGCGAGGAGGCCGAGAAGGCCAAGGCCACCGCGGAGAAGACCTTCGAGAAGGGCGGCGCCTCGGAGGGCCTGCCCACGGTCGCGATTCCCAAATCGCAGCTGGAGAAGGGCGTGCCGGTGTTCGAGCTGCTCGTGCTCGCCGGGCTGGTGTCCTCCAAGAGCGAGGGCCGCAAGCTGGTGCAGCAGGGCGGGGCGCGGGTGAACGACGAGGCGGTCGGCGACGAGAAGCGGCCGGTGGGCCTGGTCGACCTCAAGGACGGCGCGGTGAAGCTGTCCGCGGGCAAGAAGCGCCACGTGCTGGTGAAGCCGGAGTAGCGCGGTGAGCAAGGCCACGCCGAAGACGAAGCGCCCGAAGCCGGCGAAGGCGGCCCGGCCGTCGTCCGACGCCGAGACCGCGTCCCCGGACGCCGCGCCCGACCTGGCGCCGGTGGTGGGTCAGAACCTGCGGCGTCTGCGGATGAAGCGCGGGCTGTCGCTGGAGAAGCTGGCGCAGGCCTCGGGCGTGTCGCGCGCGATGCTGGGGCAGGTGGAGCTCGGCCAGAGCGCGCCCACCATCAACGTGCTCTGGAAGATCGCCCGCGCCCTGGGGGTGACCTTCTCGGCGCTCATCTCCTCGTCGGCGGCGAGCGGCGCCATGGTGCTCAAGGCGAAGGACTCGAAGCTGCTCACCTCGCACGACGGCCGCTTCGTCTCCCGTGCGCTCTTCCCCTTCGACGCCCCGCGCCGGGTGGAGTTCTACGAGCTGACCCTCAAGCCGGGCGGCGTCGAGGACGCGCACCCGCACCCGCCGGGGACCAGCGAGAACCTGGTGGTGGCCCAGGGCAGCGTGGACGTCGACGTGAAGGACGGCCGCCACCACCTCGAGACCGGCGACGCGCTGGTGTTCGAGGCCGACGTGCCCCACGCCTATCGCAACGCTGGGACAGGCGACGCGGTGATGTTCCTGGTGATGACCTACGCCGAGGAGATCGGCGGCGGCTGAGGCGCTCCCGACCGCGGGTGCCAGACACTTTTTGAAGAAACACCCGTCGTTCCGATGGGTTCCGAGCACGTCGGGATTCCGCCCGGCGCGCGGATCGCCTCCTCACTTCGCGGCAACCCATCGGTACACGCCGCAGGGAGGTTCCATGTCCGCCATCGTCCGCGCCGCCGTCGTCGTCGCCGCCCTGACCGCCTCCACCCCGGCCCTCGCTTGCCACCGCGGCTTCCACTCGCACCTGGGCGCCGAGACCATCTCCATCGGCCTGGGCGGCTTCCCCTTCTTCACCCTGGGCGTCGCGGTGGCCCACGCCCCCTGCCCGGCGTACGTCGCGCCGCCGGTGGTGGTGCAGCAGGTGCCGGTCTACGTCCCCGCGCCGCCGCCTCCACCCCAGGTGGTGCAGGTGCCGGTGTACGTGCAGGCGCCGCCGCTGGTCGCCGCGCCTCCGGTGGTGGCCGTGCCCACGCCGACGTACATCCCGGCGCCGGCCCCGGTGGTGGTGGCCGCGCCGAGGGTGGCGGAGCGCGAGGGGCCCAACCACCTCGCCTTCAAGTACATGACCGGCGTGCTGGGGGACGTGAGCAACGGCCTGGGTTCGGCCACCGGCGCGGGCGGCCTCTCCAGCCTCGGCGCCGAGCTGCGCCTGTCCCGGTGGTTCGCGCTCCGCAGCGACTTCGAGCAGCGCGGCAGCGGGCGCTCCTACGACTTCCTCGGGGTGAAGCTGTGGCTCGACAACGACTCCCCCTTCCGGCCGTACGCCTCGGTGAGCGTCACCGGCGAACACCCCGCCTCCCGCCCGGGCAACTCCTACCTGGGCCTCGTCGGCGCCGCCGGGGTGGACCTCTTCCTCGGCCGCTACCTCTTCCTCGAGGCCGAGGCCCGCGTCCGCTCCGTGCACGACTGCTGCGGCGAGTCGCTGCTCGCCTCGGGCACCGTCGGCGGTGGAATCGCCTTCTTCTGACCCGAGCTCGGTCCGCGGTGTTCGGCAGGCTTCGACGAGCTCAGCCTGAACGGAGGTGACTCCGGTCGGGATGGGCGGCACGGGCCACGATCGAGAAATCCTGGGGGCTCAGGGTGAACGGAGAAGCCGCACCCGCTGCCGGCCCTTCGGTCGCTGCTCCACCACCGAAAAGCCCGCCTTCTCGAAGAGCGGCACCGTGCCGGTGTAGGCGAAGGCCGCCGGGATTCTCTCGCCCGGCCGCGGCGGCTTCACCGGGTAGCCCTCCAGCACCTTCGCGCCCTCGCGCTTCAATGCGCCCACCGCATGCTTCAGAAGCGCGGTCGCCACGCCCTTCGAGCGGAAGCCGCTCTTCACGAAGAAGCAGGGCAGCGCGTGCACCCGCTCGGCGTCGTCGCAGGCCAGCGAGGGCGCGCGGTCGAGCTTCTCGAACTCGGTGCGCTTCCCCGCCGAGAGCCACCCCACCGGCTCCTCGCCGATGAACGCCAGGAAGCCCTTCGCCTCGCCCTTCGCCACCAACGCCTTGAAGCGCCGCTTCGCCGGCTCGCCCTTCACGTCGTCGAAGCGCTCGCCCTCCTGAAGCCGCCAGAACATGCACCAGCAGCCGGCGCAGGCGCCCTTCGCGCCGAAGAGTCGCTCCAGCGCGGGCCAGAGCTTCGGGGTCAACGCCTTCACCACCACCGCCTCGCGGGCCATGCCCGGGTTCTCGCACGGCGCACGGCCGCGAGCGAAGGAGCGTGTCGACAGCGAGGGCGCTCGGCGTCGCGGCCCAGGCCTGAGGCTCTCCCGGGCCCGGACAGCGGACGCGCCCGACAACGCGGGAGGGCCTCCGGCGAAGACCTCTTCGCCTCAGACGCGGCCACCCCCTCGAGTGGGCGTGGTCCACCCGGGACGAAACCGGCCGTGCCCGCCGCCACGACGGGTTACGCTTTCGCCCGCCGTGATGCGCGAAACCTCCTCGACCTCGCTCTTCAAGCCGGCGCGCGCGCCATGTAGAGGGAGCGCATGACCTCGCCCGGGGACTCGCCCGCCGTCTCCGACACCCGCCCCTCGGGCGGCGTGGCGCTCGAGCCGGGCGCGCTCATCCTCGGCGGGCGCTTCCGGGTGGAGCGCCTGCTCGGCGGCGGCGGCATGGGCCTCGTCTACATGGCCGAGCAGGTGTCCTTGGGCCGCAAGGTGGCGGTGAAGGTGCTGCGCCACGACCTGCCGCCGCTCCCCGGCGCCACCGAGCGCTTCAAGCGCGAGGCCCTGCTCCTCTCCTCGGTCGAGCACCCGGCGGTGATTCGCGTCATCGACTTCGGCCAGGAAGGCCTCGCCGCCTGCATCGTGATGGAGTTCGTGGAGGGCCAGTCGCTCGAGCAGGTGCTGGTGCGCGAGGCGCCGCTGTCGGTGGAGCGGGTGGAGCGCCTCCTGGTGCAGCTCGCGCAGGGCCTGTCCGCCATCCACGCCAAGGGCATCATCCACCGGGACTTGAAGCCCGAGAACGTCGTGCTCACCCAAGGGCCCGACGGCGCCGAGCAGGCGCGGCTGCTCGACTTCGGCATCGCCCGCCTCGCCGAGACCGAGGCCGCGGCCAGCGTCACCCAGGTGGGCACCGTGCTCGGCACGCCCGAGTACCTGGCGCCCGAGCAGGCCATGGGCCTCGCCCTCGACGCCCGCACCGACCTCTACTCGCTGGGCGTGGTGGCCTACCGCATGCTCACCGGGAAGCACCCCTTCACCGGGCCCACCCCGCAGCAGTTCGTCGCCCAGCACGTGCACGAGCTGCCCAAGCCGCTGGTGGAGGCCGCGCCGATGCTGGCCTCCTTCCCCGCGCTCACCGGCGCGGTGATGGCCTGCCTGGAGAAGTCGCCGGCCCACCGGCCGCCCACCGCCCAGGCCTTCGTGGAGCGGGTGCAGGCTCCGCTGACGCCCAACGTATCGGGCCTGCTCACCACCATTCTCCCCACGGTGGCCAGTAGCCCCAAGGCGGCGGCCCCCAGGCGCTCCTCGTGGAAGCTCAAGGTCGGCCTCGCCCTGGGCTTTCTGGCCCTGGTCGCCGCGGCCGGAGTGGTCGGCTACCTCGATCCGCAGCGCGTCGCGCGCCGCCTGGTGCAGGCCGGCCGGGGCCCCGAGGCGCTGCAGGTCATCGACGACGCCGGAGAGAAGGGCAAGGCGCCGGGCATGCAGCTGCTCCGCGCCGCCGCCTACCACCAGGTGGGCCGGCACGAGGAGGAGTGGAAGCTGCTCGAGGCCTCCATCGCCCCCGACGACCTGGAGGACGACGCGCTCTTCGGCCTCGTCGACGACTTCGGGCGCGGCGAGCCGGCGCGGCTGAAGAAGGCGCTCGCCGGCCTGCCCAAGTCGAAGGTGGTGCCGGTGCTCCAGCGCCTCGCCAAGGGCGAGCAGTCCTGGGCCCAGTGGGGCGCGCTCCGCTACCTCGACGCCGAGCTGGCGGGGCAGGGGCTGCCTTTGGCCGAGCTCTACATCCGCGCGCTGGAGAGCCGCGACTGCAAGATCCGCGCGATTGCGGCGAGGCGCCTCTCCGAGCTGCGCAACCCTGCCGCGGTCGAGCCCCTGCAGCGGCTCAAGGCCCTGCCCAAGAAGAAGGGCCTGGTGGTCGACGAGGAGTGCGGCCAGGACGCCGCCGCCGCGGCGCTGAACAAGCTGGAGCGCGAGCTCAATCCGTGAAGCGCGGCGTCACTCCAGCTTCGGGGCCAGCACCAGGCGAATCCAGAAGCGCTCGTTGAAGCTCACCTCGAGCGGATCGGCATAGCCGCGGTCCTCCGGCGCCTTGTCCGCGGCCACCTGGGCGTAGAGCCCCACCGAGGCCCAGAAGCGCTGGCCCACCCAGGCGAGCGACGGCCCCGCGAAGACCGCGGTGCCCTCGAAGGCGTCCTGCTGGAAGGTCTCGCGCACCAGCACCTCCACCCCGGTGGAGAAGCCGTTCTTCAACAGGAAGCGCGCCGCCACCGACTCCTCCAGGCGCGTGTCGGCGCCGGTGCGTCCGTTCCAGAAGAAGGTGTGCAGGGCGCCCAGGTTCAACCCGACGATGAACTGGCCCAGCACGCGATCGACCGCGGCACGGAGCTCGAGCTCCAGGGCGTCGAAGCCCAGCGCCCCGCGGCCGAGCACCGACAGGCCCACCACGTCCCGCGGCGAGAGGAGCCGGTGGTGCCAGCCCACCACCGCCCGGGGGTCGACGGCGTGGCCCTGCGGCCCGATGGCCTCGATGGTGGTGCGTACGCCGGCCAAGAGCTCGCCGCTCTTCGTCACTCCGTGCACGAAGAGCAGCGAGTCGTCGGTGGCGAGGTAGGTCTGCGCCGTGTTCTCCACTCGCCGGTAGAGGCGCTCGGTGCTCTCCAGCTGCACCTCCTGGGTGCCTTGGGCCTGGGTCTCCGAGTCCCAGGTCAGCGGGAAGGCACGTGCGCCGGCAAAGGCGTGGGACGAGAAGACCACGAGCCCAACGGCGACGAGGCGACGCATGCGCTCGGGGCCATAGCACGCGCCGGGCGGCGGCGCGCGAAGGCCGTCACTGCGCGGCCATCACCTGCGTGTACTCCTGGCCCAGGAGGCCGTTGCGGAACTTGGCCGCGAAGCCCAGCGCGTGGCTCGGGTCGACCACGTGCGGCGCCGCCTGCTTGCCCACGTTCAGCCGGGTGAGCTCGTTGGAGAACAGGTCGAGGATCTGCGACAGCTGCAGCGCGGTGCAGGCGTTCCGCTGGAACATGGTGCCCACCGTCTGCTCGCGCGACAGCTCGTTCTGGGTCGCGCGCAGCGCGGTCATGAAGCCCTGGAAGGTGGCCGCGTCCATCGCGAAGGCGCCGTTGCGCTGCACCGCGCAGCCCGGATCGCTCCCGGTGCCGCAGTCGCGCACCGGCTGGGCCACCGCCACCGGCGGAGGCGGCACGCCGGGAGGACGGCCGTAGCCGGGCGGCAGGCCGGGCGGGGGCGGCGGGAGGATGGGTTGCGTGGGCTGCGCGTAGCCCGCCGGCACCGCGGTCGGCTGGGAGTAGCCTGGAGGCATGGCGGAGGGCTGGGCGTAGCCGGCCGGCATCGCGCCGCCCACCGGCTCCGCGCCGTGGGTGGCCGGCTGGCCGGTCATCACCGCCATGTAGTCGCGGGCGAAGATGGGGTTCCTGAAGCGCGACGCGTAGCCGATGGCGTGGCCGGGGTTCACCACGTGCGGCGAGGCCATCTTGGCCACGTCGAGCCGGAAGGCCTCGTTCAGGAACAGGTCGAGCACTCCGGCCAGCTGCAGCGCGGTGACGTAGTTGCGAGAAAAGAAGGTCCTCGCCGAGTCCATCTTGAACATCTCGTTGGGGTTGGCGCGCATCGAGGTGAGCACGCCCTGGAAGGTGACGCCGTCCACGGCCCACTGCCCGTCGCGGGTCATGGTGCAGCCGGGATCGTTCCCGGTGCCGCAGTCGCGGGCCGCGGGCAGGGCCGCCACCGGCTGCACCGGCGGGGCCTCGGGCAGGCGCGGCAGCTTCACCTTGAAGGTGGCCTCGCGGGAGGCGAGCTCCTGGCCGTTCTGGTCGAACACGGTCACCACCGCCACGAAGCGGCCGTCGGAGAAGTCGTCCTCCGCCAGCGCCGAGTAGCGCAGGAAGTGGCTGAAGGCGTTCTTCCACACGAAGGGGTCCTGCGGCACCGACCAGGTCTGGGTGGTCACCCACTCGCTCCACTGGCCCTCGTAGGAGCGGTAGCGGGTGGCGAGGTAGAAGCTCTGGCCCTGCAGGTGCTCGAGGCGCAGCTCCGGCACGCTGAGCTTCACCGCCGGCGCCCGCTCGAAGACCGCGTTGGGCTGCACCTGCAAGGGCGACAGGGTGGCCAGGGCCACCGGCTGCGCCGGCGGACGGGCGTACCCGCCCTGCTGGCCGTCGTAGGGATCGCGGCGGTCGTCGTCGTCGTCGTCGCGGCGCTCGCGGCGGAGCATGGCCCGGGCCTCCTCGAGCGACTCCACCGCGTCGTGGATCTTGTCGCTCACCGTGAGCGGGCAGCCGGCCATGGAGGCGGCGACTCCGAGCTGCTGGGCGTCGTTCTTGAGCTGCCACACCTCGCGGGCCTGGTCGGTCTTGCGCGAGGCGCTCACCCGGTCGCCCAGGTCGCGCAGCTGGGAGGCGATGGCCTCCCGGCAGGTGCGGCCACCGCGCTTGGCGAGATCGCGGGCGTCGTCGAGGGCGTCCTCGGCGTTTCGCAGGTGCTTCTTGGGGGACTGGTCAGCCCACGACGCGGTGGCGAGCGTGAGCAGGGCAAGAGCGGCGAGGAAGCGCATGGGGGAGTCCTTCGCGGTAGGAGTGCCCGTTCGACGACCACCGCCGGCGGGCATTCACGAGGTGGGACCACAGCACAAAGCTCGGGCCTTGCCACCGTTTCGCGAGCAATCTTCTCGGCTTGCCACCGTTCTGGGCGGGTGCTACTTCGCGCCCCGCCATGAGCGCCACTCCCCACGTGAACGGTCGCATCACGCAGATCCTCGGACCCGTCGTCGACGTCGAGTTCCCGCCCGGCGGCCTGCCCGAGGTCTACACCTCGCTCAAGGTGACGAACCCCGCCATCTCCGCCGCGGCCGACAACCTCACCATCGAGGTGGCGCAGCACCTGGGCGAGAACACCGTGCGCTGCGTGGCCATGGACACCACCGACGGCCTGGCGCGCGGGGTGGAAGCCCGGAACACCGGCGCGCCCATCATGGTGCCCATCGGCAAGTCGACCCTGGGCCGCATCCTCAACGTGGTCGGCGAGCCGGTGGACGAGCTCGGGCCGGTGAAGGCCGAGAAGTACTACCCGATTCACCGGCCGGTGCCGCAGTTCACCGAGCAGTCGACCAAGGTGGAGATGTTCGAGACCGGCATCAAGGTCATCGACCTGCTCTGCCCCTTCACCCGCGGCGGCAAGATCGGCCTGTTCGGCGGCGCCGGCGTCGGCAAGACGGTGCTCCTGCAGGAGCTCATCCGCAACGCGGCCATCGAGAAGGGCGGCTTCTCGGTGTTCGCCGGCGTGGGCGAGCGCACCCGCGAGGGCAACGACCTCTGGAAGGAGTTCCAGGAAGGCAACGTCATCGCCTGCGAGAAGGACGAGAAGGGCCACATCAAGTACGACGAGAAGGGCCTGCCCAAGCTGGTCGACGGCAAGTCGCAGTGCGTCTTGGTGTACGGCCAGATGAACGAGCCGCCCGGCGCCCGCGCGCGCGTGGCGCTCTCCGCGCTCTCCATCGCCGAGTACTTCCGCGACGAAGAGGGCAAGGACGTGCTCCTCTTCGTGGACAACATCTTCCGCTTCACCCAGGCGGGCTCCGAGGTGTCGGCGCTCTTGGGCCGAATCCCCTCCGCGGTCGGTTACCAACCGACCCTGTCCACGGAGATGGGCGCCCTCCAGGAGCGCATCACCTCCACCAAGAAGGGCTCGGTCACCTCGGTGCAGGCGGTGTACGTGCCCGCCGACGACTTGACCGACCCGGCCCCGGCGACGACCTTCGCCCACCTCGACGGCACCATCGTGCTCAACCGCGCGCTGACGGAGATCGGCATCTACCCGGCCGTCGACCCGCTCGACTCCACCTCGCGCATCCTGGACCCCTTGGTGGTCGGCAACGAGCACTACGCCGTCGCCCGCAAGGTGCAGTCGACGCTGCAGCGCTACAAGGAGCTGCAGGACATCATCGCCATCCTCGGCATGGACGAGCTCTCCGAGGACGACAAGCTGGTGGTGTCGCGCGCGCGCAAGATTCAGCGCTTCCTCTCCCAGCCGTTCTTCGTGGCGGAGATCTTCACCGGCGCGAAGGGCAAGTACGTGCCGGTCACCGAGACCGTGCGCGGCTTCAAGGAGATCGCCGACGGCAAGCACGACGAGCTGCCGGAGCAGGCCTTCTACATGCTGGGCAGCATCGACGAGGCCGTGGAGAAGGCCAAGAAGATGGCGCAGGGCTAACCGAAGGGCTCGAGGCACCACGCCATGGCCAAGCTCACCGTCGACATCGTCACCCCCGAGCGCCGGCTGGTGCAGGCCGAGGCCGACGAGGTCATCGCGCCCGGCGCGATGGGACTCTTCGGCGTGCGCCCCGGGCACACGCCCTACCTCGCGGTGATGCAGCCCGGCCCCCTGTCGGTGCGCGAGGGCTCGGCCACCACCCAGTACTTCGTCTCCGGCGGCTTCGTGGAGGTCGGCCCCGGTCACGTCCGCGTGCTGGCCGACGGCGCCGAGGCGGCGAAGGAGATCGACGTGGCCCGGGCCCAGGCCCGGCTCGCCGAGGCCGAGGGCAAGCTCAAGGCGCTGCTCCCCATGGATCCGATGGCGGAGACGCTCAAGGCGACCATCGCCGCGGAGCAGAAGCGCATCGAGCTCGGCCGAACGGCGAAGTAGCCCCGCGCTTCGCCACCGCTTCGACTGGGTCGATCGCCATGGCCACTCCGTTCAGCCCGAGCCCTTCGGCTCCGCTCAGGACAGGCTGCGTCGAGGGCCGGCGAGCCTCCGGAGTCCGATCGGGTCAGCCGAGGTCCTCGACCTCGCTCGGACTGAACGGCGCCAGGTTCCGCGCTTCGGTCGCCCCGGTGAGCCCGTCGAGGCCTGCCGACCTCCCGTCGGAAGTCACCACCTCGCCAGCAGCCGCTGCAGCGCCTCGTAGGGCTCGCCCTTCTTCACCACGCCATCGGCCTCCTGGGCCAGCGCCTCGGAGACGTCGGAGCCGGTGACGAGCACCACCCGCGTCCCCTTCGACCTCCGCACCAGGGGAATGAGGGTGCGCCCGTCGCCATCGGGCAAGCCCAGGTCGAGCAGCACCACGTCGTGCGGGCCGGCCTCGAGCTGCCGTTGAGCCTCGGCGCAGCTGGCCGCCTTCACCACCACGTGGCCGTCGCCCTCGAGCAGGGCGCCCAGGGTGAAGCGGTTGGCCTCCAGGTCATCGACGAGGAGGAGCTTCACCTCGCCTCCTTCGGGGCCGCCGGCAGGTCGAGCTCGACGACTGCGCCGCTGCCTCTCTCCGCGTTCCTCGCCGAGAGCTCGCCACCTGCGCGCCGCGCCACCCGCCAGGCGACCGAGAGGCCGAGGCCGGCGTGGCCTGGGCGCGGGCGCTCCAGCGGGCGCGCCGGGTGCGCGAGGCGCTCGGGCGGCAGGCCCGGCCCATCGTCCACCACCCGCACCCTCACCCGGTCCGCCGAGGCCTTCACCACCACCGCCACGTGCCCCTGCGGTCCGGCGGCCTCGCGCGCGTTGTCGAGCAGCGAGCGCACCGCCACCGCCAACGACGCCCTGTCCATGGCCACCACCGCCTGCTCGTCGAGGTTGGTCGCCACGCCCATCGAGCGCGGGAGCCTGGCGGCCTCCAGCGCGGCCTTCACGGCGGCGCTCACCTTCGCCCTTGGACGAGGCGGCTCGGGCGCGGCCGAGGGCTCGCCGAGCACGCCCTCCAGCGCCTCGAGCTGGGCGTCGATGAGGGCGAAGACGTCGGCGGCCCGCGACTCCATCCACGGGACCTCGTGTGGCTCGGCCGTCTTCTCCAGGGTGGAGGTGGCGTCGCGGATGGCGGCGACCTTCTGGAGCGCGTCGGGGCGCACCACCGCTCGCACGGCTTCGGCGATGGCCTGTCGTTCGGTGGGCGTCACGGTCGTTCTCCTCGTCGCCGTTGCGCGGCCTTCACGCGACCGCCGATGGGCGATGACCAGCGAGACCGAAGGTGCTCAACCACGCGGAGACCTCACACCCCCCCCAAAGGAGTGCTGACGAGTGTAGGTCCCGCCGCGCGCGGGAGGAAAGGCACACGCCCGGCGACGGCGTGAGGAAAGGTCTCACCGCCGAGGCTCCGAGCGGAGGATCAGCTCGCCGGCTTTGGCGACCGCGCCAGGTGCCCACCGAGCACCCAGGCGCCCGCGCTCACCACCAGCGCGCCGCCCAGGGTGGCGAGCCACAGACCCACGCTCACGGGAAGGTCGAGGCCAAACAGCGCGGGCGCGCCGGCCAGCGCGAGGCCCAGCGTCATCACCGCCACCCCCGAATGGTGCACGAGCAGCGGAACCGGGCGGGCGCCCTCGCGCCGGGCGCGGACGAGGGCGAGGAGCGCGGCGCTCACCACGCCGAGCAGCTCGACGTGCAGGTAGAGGATGGCCGGGTGCCGGGCCCGCGTCGCGGCCTCCGCCCAGCCGAAGGCGCCCAGCACGCCGAGCCCGGTGAGGAGCGCCCACCAGCCCCACACCGGCCACAGGCCGCGTTGCGTGGCACGGTCGCACTGGCGGAGGGCGCGGCCGAAGCTCCACAGCCACAGCGCGCCGGGGATGACCAGCAGCACCGCCGACAGCCGGGCCGTGGGGCCGATGAGGGAGTCCGAGCCGCCGGGCACTCCGAGCGCGAAGGGGAGCGCGGCGAGGGGCGTGGCGAAGCCGAGCTGCCAGCGCAGCGCCCGCCGGGAGAAGACCGCGCCCCGCTGCTCGAGGTGCCGCACCAACAGGCCCTGCACGCCGAAGAGGAAGAAGGCGCCGAAGGCGTGGAGGAAGCCGAACACCGCGAGGTTGCCGGGGAGCGGGTCCTCGAGCTCGAGCACCTGCACCACCACCCGCCCGAGCGCCGCCCCGCCGGCCACGCCGACGTAGGCGAGGGCGACGCGCAGGAAGGTCAGGTCGAGGCTCCGCTGGCCCTTCGCCCGCCGGAGGAAGACCGTCACCGCCCACGCCAAGATGGGGAGCGAGGCGGCGGAGACGATGATGCCCGGCAGCTGGTAGCCGAAGCGGAAGAAGGTGACGAAGGTGGCCGCGCCCAGCGCCACCACGGCCCACAGCACGCGCCGCGCGGCGCGATCCACGGCGCCGATCCGCTCGAAGAAGAGGGAGAAGAGGGCGAGCCCCGCCCACCCGAAGTAGAGCGTGTGCGAGTGCGCGTGCAGCGCGTTGATGAAGTTGAGGGCGTCGAGCGGCACCACCAGCGCCACGCGCAGGACCACGCCCAGCGTGGTGGCCACGAGGTAGGTGACGAGCGCGACGGAGAGGAACCGAGCCACGCGCCCGACTTGCCACGAATTCGTCGCCCGCCGCCAGGAATCGGAGCTATCTGAAGGCCCATGGCCGAGCCGTCGTTCGAGCTGTTCCACGCCGTGGCCGACGCCTCCAGCGCCAAGGTGCGGCGCTTCGTGGTGGAGCGGGGGCTCGAGGCGCACGTGCGCTTCCGCAACGTCACCTACCCCGAGGTGCAGGCGGATCTCTCGGCCCGAGGCGGCGGCGGGCCGCCGGCGTTGTGGGACGGCGCCACGCTCACCCTGGGCGCCGACGCCATCATCGCCCGGCTCCTCGCCCACGCCGACGTGGGGAGGGCGGAGTGAGAGCCGGCGGGTTGATCCTCGCCGCGCTCGCCGCCTCGTCCTGTGCGAACCTCCCCCGCGTGACGCGGGCGCCGGGTCAACCTCCAGTCCTGTTGGTGCACGGCATCGACGACTCGCACCGGGCCTTCGCGTCGATGCAGGAGCAGCTCTCCCGGGCCGGCTTCCAGAACGTCGAGGCGCTCGACTTCTCGCCCAACGACGGCTCTTGCGGCATCCCCGCGCTGGCCTCGCAGGTGGACGCGGCGGTGGAGCGGCTGCGCGAGAGGACCGGCGCCCCGAAGGTCGACGTGGTGGCCTTCAGCATGGGCACCCTCGCCACCCGCTTCTACCTGATGCGGCTCGGCGGGAAGGCGCGGGTCAGGACCTTCGTGTCGCTCTCCGGCCCGCACCACGGCACCTGGATGGGCTACCTGCGCTGGAACCACGGCGCCGAGCAGATGCGGCCCAACAGCCCCTTGCTCACGGACCTGGCGAAGGACGAAGGCGACTGGGGCGAGGTGAAGGTGGTGAGCCTGTGGACGCCGCTCGACCTGATGATCGTGCCCCCGTCGAGCTCGGCCTTGAAGGGCGCGGTGCACCAGACCTTCCCGGTGCTGGCCCACCCGCTCATGCTCTCCGACGCGCGCGTCCTCACCGCGGTGGAGCAGGCGCTCGCCGGGCACTTCGTCCCCACGCCGCCGTCGCGCGCGCCGGACTGGTGAGCCTACGCTCAGTCGGCCGGCGAGACGGTGGCCGGGCCCCGGAACTGGTGCTGGGCATCGCTCCACACCAGCTGACCCGGGCCGCGGAGGCAGCGCGCGTCGCCGCCGGGCGCCTGCTCGAAGACGAACTCCACCGCGCCGCCGTCGGGCAGGGTGCCGGTGCCGGTCGCCCGCTGGTGCTCGTCGCAGCTGAGCGTGGCGAAGGCGACCTGCTCGGTGCGCAGTGGCTCCAGCGCCCGGCCGCCCTCGCAGCGGGTGGAGAAGCCGGCGAGCCCCACGGTCTTCTGCCCGTCGCTCAGGAGCAGGACGCTGGCGCAGGTGGGCGCCCGGGCGGTGGCGCAGTCGAGGAGGAACGTCCCGAGAACGACGGCCACGACCAGGGAGCGCATGAGGCGATTGACGGTTCGCACGCTCGAGACATTCACCGGGCCGGCTTCACTTGTCGCGCGGGCGCTTGGGGAGCATCGTGCCGCCGTGCCTTCGCCCCTCGTGCCGCCCTCCCTGCTGGTCACGCTGCGCGCCTTCGCCGAAGCCCTCTTCGCCCACGACGACACCCCGCCGCCCGCCGCGCGAGTCGACTGGGTGATGACCGAGATGGAGGACTACCTGGTGCGCGCCGGGTCCCGCGCCAGGCTGGTGTTCCGGCTCTCGCTCTTCGCCGTCTCCGCGGCGGCGCCCTGCTTCGTGGGCTCGCTCTTGCCGCTCCATCGGCTCGACGTGCCACGCCGGGTGCGCGCGCTCCGAGCGATGGAGGAGAGCGTCGCCTCGGCGCCCATCTTGGCGGTGAAGGCCTTCCTCTGCGTCGTCTGGTACGAGCACCCCGAGGCGCAGGCGGGCGTCGGCTACCAGGGCTTCGGCCGGTCGGGCTTGCTCGCGGCCCCGGGAGGCCGGCCATGATTCACGACGGCTCGACCCACGGGAAGGACCTCGCCCTCGACGCCGACGTGGTGGTCATCGGCTCGGGCGCGGGCGGCGCGGTGGTGGCGGCCACGCTCGCCGAGGCGGGCCAGCGGGTGCTCGTCCTCGAGGAGGGCGCGCACGTCACCGCCGACGAGGCGGCGAGGCTCACCCCGAGCCAGCACATGCGCCGCCTGTGGCGCGACGCCGGCCTCACCTTCGCCATCGGCGTGGGCGACTCGCCGGTCATCAACGTCATGATGGGCAAGTGCGTCGGCGGCTCGTCGATGCTCACCGGCGGCGTCTGCTTCCGCACCCCCGAGCACGTGCTCCACGCCTGGCGGCACGGGCGCGGCCTGCCGGAGTTCACCGCCGAGCACTTGGACCCCTACTTCCGCGAGGTGGAGGAGGCCATCCACGTCGAGGAGGTGCCCTACGACAACTGGTCGGCCTCCACCCAGGCCTTCGGGCGCGGCGCGGCGCGGCTGGGCAAGCCGCTCAAGGCGATGCGGCGCAACACCCAAGGCTGCGTCGGCCACTCCAAGTGCAACTTCGGCTGCCCGGAGAAGGCGAAGCGGTCGGTGGACCTCTCCTACCTGCCGCGCGCCTTCGCCCGCGGCGCCGAGCTGTGGTCGCACTGCCTGGTGGAGAAGGTCACTCAAGAGAACGGCCGCGCCACCGGCGTCACCGGGCGGCTCCTCGACGCGAAGACCGGCGAGAAGGGCCACGCCTTCACCGTGCGGGCGCGGCGCGTAGTGGTGGCCGCGGGCTCGTACCACTCGCCGCTCATCTTGAAGGCGTCGGGCGTCGGGCGGGCGTCGGGCCAGGTGGGGCAGAACATGACGCTGCACCCGGCCTTCCGCGTGATGGGGCGCTTCACCGAGCCGCTGCACGGCTGGCGCGGCGCGCTGCAGGGCGCCTTCAGCGACGCCTACGAGCACGAGCGCATCACCCTCACCGCCGTCTTCATGCCCCCCGGCGTGCTGGCGGCGACGCTGCCCGGCATCGGCGCCGAGCACCTGAAGAACGCGGCGCTGGTGCCCTACCTCGGCGCCTTCGGCGGCATGGTGCACGACGAGGGCGGCGGCACCGTGCGCAAGGGCCCCGGCCGCGAGCCGCTCGTCACCTACCGCATGGACAAGAAGGACAAGGCGGCGCTGCCCACGCTGATGCGGGTGATGGCCGCCACCTGGTTCGAGGCCGGCGCGAAGGAGGTCATCCTGCCGGTGCTGGGGCTCTCGCCGCAGACGCCCGACGCCCTGCGCTCGCTCGACCTGGAGTCGATTCCCGGCCAGCGCCTGGAGTGCTCGAGCCAGCACCCGCTCGGCACCTGCCGCATGGGCCACTCCGAGGAGTCGGGCGTGGTCGACTCGCGCGGCGAGTGCTTCGACCTGAAGGAGCTCTACGTCGCCGACGGCTCGGTGGTGCCCACCAGCCTGGGCGTGAACCCGCAGCTCACCATCATGACCCTCGCGCTGCGCACCGCGCGGCTGATGCTGGAGCGCCCGCTGCCGGCCTGAGCGGATCAGCGGCTCGCTCCATCACTCCTTTTCACTTTCCCGCGACGCGGCCGGAGTGCGAAAGGAGCGCGCGTCACCCGCCGCATGCGCCGCTTCGTTCCACCTCTTCACGACCAGCTGGTCCAGGGCGCGCGCCGCGCGACGCGGTCGCTCTCCGCCCGTCGCGGGGAGGTGTGGCACGAGCCCATGACGAGCGCGTACAGTGCGTCGGCACCCGGCCCCATGTCGCTCCGCCTCGCCGCGCTCCAAGACAGATACCGGGCCTCGGTGCTCGGCTTCGCGATCGGCGATGCGCTCGGCTTCCCCTTTCGAGGGCTGCCGCCGCAGGGCTCCCTGCGCGCGCAGAGCATGGCCGAGGACTTCGCGCCCAGGCCGCGCGGCCGCTTCCCCAAGGGCCAGTTCTCCGACGACACCCAGGTGATGCTCGCCGTCGCCGACGCGGTGTCCAAGGAGGAGCGTGTCGACGGCAAGAGCGCCGCGCAGCGCATCGCCTTCCTCTGGCAGGAGGGCGTGATTCTCCACCCGCCCCAGGCCGCCACCGACGCGGCGCACGCGCTGCTCGACGGCACCCCGTGGATGTCCTCGGGCGCGGCGCTGGGCATCAAGGATCCGTCGTCGCTCTCCCGAGGCGTGGTGGTGGGCCTGTGGAGCGAGGACAGCCCGCCCCGCGTCGCCCACGCCGCCCACGTGCTCACGGTGATGACGCACAAGGACCCGGCTTGCGCCGCCGCCGCCGCCGCGCTGGGCCGCGCGGTGCAGCTCGGCCTCGCCGACGTGCCGCTCACCCCGGGCGTCTTCTGCGAGGAGCTCTCCAAGGCCGCCGCCGCCTGCGACCCCGAGCTCGCCGACGAGCTCTACTACCTGCCCCGCGCGCTCGCCTGGGACGTGGACCGCGCCCTCGCCGCTCTGCGCTGCGTCGGCGTGCCGCCGTCTCAGCTCGCCGCCGAGCCGGGCCTGCCCGCGCACGTGACGCCGGTGCTCCTCACCGGGCTCTACGCCGCCTTGCGCTTCCCCACCGACTTCCGCGCGGCGCTGGCGGCGGTGCTCAAGTGCGGCGGCGAGGTCGACGTGGCGGCCGGCGTCACCGGCGCGGTGCTCGGCGCGCGGCTCGGCACCGACGGCATCCCCGCGCGGCTGAAGAAGAACGTGATGTACGTCGACGAGTTGGTGGCCGCGGCCGACCGCCTCTTCGACGCGCGCATGGTGAAGGAGTCGGTCGCCGCGACCGTCACCGCCTCCACCCGGCGTTGATGGCGGTCAGCGCCGTGCTGGCTTGGGGGTGACGGCGGTCGCTTCGATGGAGTAGGTCCGCGCGCATGCGATTCGCTCGTGCGCTCCTCGTCCTCGGCCTCCTCAGCTCCCTCGCCTCGTCCTGCAACTGCGTCGGCGAGGTGAACGTCGGCGGCAACCTCGGCGGGCGCGACGGCGGCCAGGACGGCGGCGCGACGGGCGGCGGCACCGGCGGCGGCGCGACGGGCGGAGGC